>NZ_CP066018.1:0-311533 GCF_016127575.1 Cupriavidus necator | reverse complement strand
AAGACTGAAACCCATCGCCACGAGACTGCCAGCCATGCCTGCCGCCTTGCACATCTCTTCGCAATTCGACTCCGGCGCCATCGAGGTCGAGGCGCTCGACCGCGCCGACGATATCCGCCTGCGCATCCGCGCCGATTCGCACGCCGACTTCCGCCAATGGTTCCATTTCCGCCTGCAGGGCGCGGCGGGGCAGGCGTGCCGGATGCACTTCCTGAACGCCGGCGACTGCACCTACCCGGACGGATGGCGCGACTACCGCGCGGTGGCTTCGTACGACCGCGCCAACTGGTTCCGCGTGCCGACGCGCTTTGACGGCCAGGTGATGACGGTGGAATTCACGCCCGAGCACGACAGCATCTGGTTTGCGTATTTCGAGCCGTATCCGGATGAGCGCCACCTGTCGCTGCTCGCCAGCTGCCAGCGCTCGCCGCTGGCGCGGCTGTCGCACCTGGGCAGCACCGTGGACGGGCGCGACATGACCCGCGTCACGCTGGGCCAGCCCGGCCCCGGCAAGAAGACCATCTGGATGATCGCGCGCCAGCACCCGGGCGAGAGCATGGCCGAATGGTTTGTCGAAGGCGTGCTGCAGCGCCTGACCGGCACCGGCATGTGGGCGGGCGACCCGGTCGCGCGCAAGCTGCTGGAGCGCGCGGTGTTCCATATCGTGCCGAACATGAACCCGGACGGCTCGGCGCGCGGCAACCTGCGCACCAACGCCGCCGGCGCCAACCTGAACCGCGAGTGGATGGCGCCGAGCCCGGATACCAGCCCCGAGGTCTACCACGTGCGCCGCGCCATCGAGGCCAGCGGCTGCGACATGTTCTTCGACATCCATGGCGACGAGGGACTGCCGTACAACTTCGTCGCCGGCAGCGAGATGCTGCCGGGCTTTACCGAGGCGCGCCGGCGCGAGCAGCAGCGCTTTATCGAGGCCTTCAAGCGGGTCTCGCCGGATTTCCAGGATGTGCACGGCTACGCGGCCAGCAAGTACAACGCGGATGCGCTCAAGCTGGCGTCCAAGTACATCGGGCATACCTTCGGCTGCCTGGCGCTGACGCTGGAGATGCCGTTCAAGGACAATGCCGACCTGCCGGATCCGGCGGTCGGCTGGAACGGGGCGCGCAGTGCGCTGCTGGGGATGGCGATGCTGCAGGCGATCCTGGACTACCTGGGCTGAGCCAACGCAAACGGCCCAACCGGACGAAACCGGGTGGGCCGGAACGGCGTTGGCGCGGACGCGGTGCGCCCGCTTTGCGCCTATTGCTTCTTCCTGGCCTTGCTGGTCGTCTTGGCCGAGCCGGAGGTGGACTTGGCGCTCGTTGACTTCGACGACCTGGACGCCGTCGCCTTGCTTGACTTCGATACCGTGCTCTTGCCCTTGGCCCCCTTGCGGCTCTTGCTTGCCGAAGCTTGCGTAGCAGCAGGCACGGCCGGCGCGGCAGCCGGTTCGCTGATGGTGGCGCCGCCGCTGTCCAGCAGCTCATACGCCAGCATCATCCCGTCGTCATAACCGCAGCGCACCTTCACCGGCTGCCAGTCGTCGCTGCCGCGGCGCTTGTGCGCGGTGGCGGCGAAGGTGACCACCGAGCTGACCGGTACGGCCTGCTTGCCGGGCGAGAAGCGTCCGCTCCATGGCTCGGTCGTGGCCTGTCCCGCGGCGAGCGCGCCGGTGGGGATCTTCAATGCATCGTAGCTGGCCGAGCGCGGCACCACCCAGCTGGCGTGGGCGGCGCAGTCCGCCACGTCGCTGGTGGCGTTCTCGGTCTTCATCAGTTGTTCGCGCATGCGGGTCCGGTACTCGGACAGGCTGACGCGGCCGCGGTCGGGCAGGGTGACGGTCTTGGTGGGTGGCGTGGGAGTGGCGGGTGCCGGGGCGGCGGCGGCAGGTCGGGCGGGCGCGGCGGCGGGTGCCGGGGCAGGTGCAGGGCCGGCGCTGGCATCTTCGGCCGGCATATTGGCGCAGCCTGCCAGCGCGATCGCACCGGCCACTGCGGCAGCCACCATGCGGAGCTGGCTGCCGAGCAGTTCGGAGATTCGTCGGATCACGGTGTGAGCGGTGTGTGCGTTCTTCGGTTTGCCCGCGGCGCCGTAGGGCCGGCAGGCAAGATGGGTTCGCAAAGGAATGCCATGATAGAGGAAACCTATCTGACAAAGTTCCTAAATCTTGTTACCCATTCTTCTAACGCATGATGTCGTGCAACAAGTGACTTGTGCTCTAGCAGGAATCCCCTGTTTCGCACAACTGCGGTGAACCCGCAGCTTATGCGGGGCTGCGTGGCGCAGCCCCGGCCCGGGTCAGGCCACGCGCGACGGCATCGAGCGCGTAAAGCGCAGCAGTTCGTCGAGCAGCAGGTTCAGGTCATGGCGCAGCCTGGCAAAGCCCGCGGTATGCGTCAGGCCCACCTCGTCCATGTAGAGCTTGCGGTTGACCTCCAGCTGCAGGCTGTGGCAGCCGGCCTGGGGCTGGCCCACCACGCGCACGATCTCCACGCCCTTGTACGGGTGATTGCGCCAGACGTCGTAGCCCATCTCCTTGAGCACGCCCTCGACCCGGTCGGTGAAGCGCTTGTCGCAGGTGGTGCCGTCGCGGTCGCCGACCACGAAATCCGGATGCTCCAGCCCCGGGAACTCGGTGGCGAATGGCGCGGCGTGGCTCGGCATCGAATGGCAGTTGATATGCCAGGCGCTGCCGTGGCTGGCCACGGCGCGGTCGGCCAGCTTCTGCAGCTGCGCGTAATAGGGCAGGTAGCAGCGGTTGATGCGCGCCTGCACTTCTTCCACGCTCAGCTTGCGGTCGTAGATGGCCTCGCCGGTGTCCAGCACGCGCCAGACCAGGCCCTTGCCCAGCCGGGTCTTGGCGGTCTCCTGCCGGGCGCCGGGCCAGGGTGCGTCGAGCAGGGCTTCGTCGATTTCTTCCAGCGCGCGGTTGGCGTCCAGGTAGCTGCGCGGGAAGCCCGCGCACAGCAGCGCGATGCCGCGCGCCGGGGCGCCGGCGTAGAGCTCGTCGACAAAGGTGTCTTCGGCCTGGCGCAGCAGCGGCAGCGGCAGGGCGGGGTCGGGGCGGAAGTCCGTCGGGTAGGTCGTCGCGCTGTGCGGCGAGTCCAGGAACAGCGCCGCGGGCTCGCCCTCGGGCTGGTACAGGTAGAACGGACTGTCCGCGGTGGTTCGGTCGGTGTCGGTCATGGTGTTGCCGTAAAGTCAGTCGAGCGAGATCCTGGCGGCGGCGGCCACGCGCTTGTTCTTGGCCACTTCGCTCTTGATCTGGGCGGCAAAGTGCGCCGGCGTATCGCCTACCGGGGTCGCGCCCAGCTTCTCGAGCTTGGCCTTCACTTCCGGCAGTGCCAGCACCTTGACCGCGGCGGTGTGGAGCCTGGTCTGGATATCCGCCGGCAGGTTGGCCGGCGCGATCAGGCCGAACCAGGCGGCGTCGTTGACCTCGCCCAGGCCCAGCTCGGCGAAGGTCGGCACGTTGGGCAGCGCGGCCACGCGCTTGGGCGCTGCCACGGCGAGCGCACGCAGCTTGCCGCCTTCAATGAATGGCAGCGACGACGGCAGGTTGTCGAACAGCACCTGCACCTGGCCGGCCAGCGCGTCGTTCAGCGCCGGGCCCACGCCCTTGTAGGGCACGTGCAGCAGTTCGGTCTTGCTGCTCATCTTGAACAGTTCCCCCATCATGTGCGAGACGCTGCCGTTGCCCGCCGAGCCATAGGCCAGCTTGTTGGGCTGCGACTGCGCCAGCGCGATGAAGGACTTCATGTCGGTGGCCTTGACCGCCGGGTTGATGCTCATCACGTTGGGCACCGAGGCCAGGTTGGTGATGGTTGTGAAGTCCTTGGTTGCATCGTAGGACAGGCGCGGGTAGACCGCCGGATTGATGCCATGGGTCGAGGCCGTGGCAATGCCCAGCGTGTAGCCGTCCGGCGCCGCCTTGGACAGGAAAGCGGTGCCGATGCTGCCACCGGCGCCGCCGCGGTTGTCAACCACCACGGCCTGGCCCAGTTGCTGGCCGAGCTTGTCGGCGACGATGCGCGCGACGATGTCCGTGGTGCCGCCGGCGGGGAAGGGCACCACCAGCGTGATCG
This sequence comes from Cupriavidus necator, assembly GCF_016127575.1. NCBI lineage: Bacteria > Pseudomonadati > Pseudomonadota > Betaproteobacteria > Burkholderiales > Burkholderiaceae > Cupriavidus > Cupriavidus necator. The sequence continues at coordinate 307,451 of NZ_CP066018.1, read as the reverse complement.
GCTTGGTCGGATAGCCGGCCTGGGCCATGGCGCTGAAGGAGATGCCGGCAGCGGCGGCGGCCGAAGCGGTGGCCAGGAGGCGGAGAAGATGGCGACGTTGCATGGGGGGATCCAGGGCGAGGGGAGGAATAAAGTGGATTTCACGATTCTGCGCGCCCGAGCAAGCGTGCCGCAAACGAAATAAAATCCTTAGCTCATTCCATTTGGTCGTGAATTAGAGGTGATTTATGCGACGCTTATGTCCGTCGCTGACCGAGTTGCAGGCCTTTGAGGCCGCGGCACGCCATAACAGTTTTACCGTAGCCGCGCGTGAACTGCATGTCACGCAAGGCGCGGTCAGCAAGCAGGTGCGCAGCCTGGAGGCTTACCTGGGCGTGGAGCTGTTCCAGCGCGTGCGCCAGCGCCTGATGCTGACCACCGCGGGCGAGCGCTACCTGGAGCGCATCGGCCCCAGCCTGAACGAGCTGGAGGCCGCCACCGTCGAGCTGATGGCGCGGCAGGGGCGGGGCGGCGTGCTGCATATCGCCAGCATGCCGACGCTGGGCGCCAAGTGGCTGATCCCGCGCCTGCCGCAGTTTTTCGCGCGCCATCCGGAAGTGAAGCTCGAATTCGTGCCGCACGCGCAGGGCTACGATTTTTCCGAGCCGGACCTGGACGCCGCGATCCGCTTCGGCGACGGCGTCTGGCCCGGCAGCCTGGCCGACTACATGACCGGGCGCGAGGTGCTGCCGGTGTGCCGTCCGGGCCTGCTGGCGTCCGAGCCCGGCGGCGTTGCGCCCACGCCCGCTGCCTTGCTGCGCTATCCGCTGCTGCACCACACCACCGTGCCCGAAGCCTGGCCCGACTGGTTCGCCACGCTGGGGGTGCCAACCCGCGAGGCCTGGAGCGGCGCGCGCTTCGACCAGTTCTCGCTGCTCACGCAGGCCGCGCTTTCGGGTCTGGGCATCGCGCTGATCCCGCGCTGCCTGATCGAGGAAGAGCTGGCCACCGGGGCGCTGGTGGTGGCGCATCCGGCCCAGGTGCTGGCCAAGAAGGGCTATTACCTGTGCTATCCGGAGCAGAAGCAGCACCTGCCGGCGCTGCGCACGTTCCGCGCATGGGTGATGGAAGGGGCCGACCTGGCGCGGCCCACCTGACGTTCAGCCCACGTCCGATGTCAACCGGCGCAACTGCTCCAGCAGCTTCGCCGCCGGCGCCGGCAGGATGCCCTGGCGGCGCCGGTACACCGCCAGCCGGCGCGGCGCCTGGGCGCCTTCAATGGGCAGCGGCAGGATCATGCCGGCCTTTTGCTCGGCCTCGTACATCGGCGCAGCCATCCAGCTGAGGAAGCCCGCGCGTGCCACCAGCGCCTTGAGCGCAATGATCGAGCGGGTTTCGGCGACGATGTCCGGCGGCGGCAGCCCGGCGCGCGCAAACAGCCGCTGCAGTTCGTCGAAGGGCGCCGTGCCGCGCGGCGGCATGACCCAGCGGCAAGCGGCGGTATCCGCCAGCCGCAGCGCCGTCCTGCCCGTCAGCGGATGTCCGGCGGCGGCGACCACGAAGCTGCTGTCGCTCCAGCCAACATCCGCCACGGCGCAGATTTCCTCGTTCTCCGGCAGGGCGATGCCGATGGCCAGGTCGATCTCGCGGCGCAGCAGCGCATCGGCCAGGAAATCTCCCACCCCTTCGACAATGCGCACGCGCAGCCCAGGCCAGCGTGCCAGCACCGCCTCGATCGCCTCCGGCAGCACCACGCTGGCGACGCTGGCGACGGTGCCCACGCGGATGGTGCCGGCGGCCAGCCCGCGCAGCGCGCGCACGGCCTCGGTGGCGTGCTCGGCCTCGTGGCGCAAGAGGTTGGCGTGCGGCAGCAGGGCCTCGCCGTAGGCCGTCAGCACCATGCCGGTGGCATAGCGTTCGAACAGTGGCGCGTCCAGCTGGGCTTCCAGCCGCTGGATGGTGCGGCTCAGTGCCGGCTGGGTGAGGTTCAGCTGTGCGGCGGCGCGGCCCAGGCTGCCGTGTTCGCACACCGCAAGGAAGGCAAGGAGCTGGCGCAGATCGAGGGTCATGCCGAATCGTAATGACTTTGCCCCAAAACGGCAATTTCTGGGCAAGGCCTGATTGTCCATACTGGTCCGCAAGCTTTGTCACTGATTCCGCACTGGAGCCTCCACGACCATGGCCATTTCCGCCACGCCTGCCGCCGCCACTCCCACGACCGTGCGCACCGCTGTGCTGGACCTGCTGCGCGCGTTCGGCATGACCACCATCTTCGGCAATCCCGGCTCGACCGAGCTGCCGCTGTTCCTCGATTTTCCCGACGACTTCCGCTACATCCTCGGCCTGCAGGAGTCCGTGGTGGTGGGCATGGCCGATGGCTATGCCCAGGCCACCCGCAATGCGGCCTTCGTCAACCTGCACTCGGCGGCCGGTGTCGGCCATGCCATGGGCAGCATCTTCACCGCCCACAAGAACCGCACCCCGATGGTGATCACTGCCGGGCAGCAGGCGCGCTCGATCCTGCCGTTCGAACCCTTCCTGTTCTCGGCCCAGGCCACCGAGCTGCCCAAGCCCTACGTGAAGTGGAGTTGCGAGCCGGCGCGGGCCGAAGATGTGCCGCTGGCGATTGCGCGCGGCTACTACATCGCCATGCAGCCGCCGCGCGGGCCGGTGCTGATCTCGATTCCCGCCGATGACTGGGCCCGGCCGTGCGAGCCGGTGCTGCCGCGCACGGTCAGCACTGAAAGCCGCGTGCAGCCGGCACTGCTGGCGCAGATCGGCGACGCTCTCGATGCCAGCCGCCGGCCGGCGTTCGTGGTGGGCGCGGCCGTGGACCGCGATGGCGCCTGGGACGATGTGGTGCGGCTGGCGGAACGGCACCAGGCGGCGGTGTGGGTGGCGCCGATGTCGGGGCGCTGCGGCTTTCCGGAAGACCATCCGCTGTTTGCCGGCTTCCTGCCGGCGATGCGCGAGAAGATCGTCGGGCTGCTCACGGGCCACGACCTTGTGTTCGCGCTGGGGGCGGCAGCCTTCACCTATCACGTCGAGGGGGGTGGCCCCCATGCGCCGCCCGGGGCGCAGGTGGTGCAGCTGATCGACGATCCGAATATCGCCGCATGGGCGCCGGTGGGCACTGCCGCAGTCGGCAGCATCCGTCAGGGCGTGGCCGACCTGCTGGCGCGCCCGGCGCCGCCGCGGCGCGAAGCCCCGCGCCCGCGCGTGCCGGCACCGCGCGCCGAGCCCGGCATGCCGATGAGCGTCGCCTATGTCCTGCAGACGCTGGCGGAGCTGCGCGACCCTGATTCCATCGTGGTCGAGGAAGCGCCCAGCGCGCGCCCGGTGATGCATCGCCACCTGCCCATCCTGCGCAGCGAGACCTTCTATACGATGTGCAGCGGCGGGCTTGGCTACGGCCTGCCCGCGGCAGTGGGCGTCGCGCTGGGCAAGCCGGGGCGCAAGGTGATCGGCCTGGTCGGCGACGGCTCCAGCATGTATTCGATCCAGGCGCTGTGGAGCGCCGCGCAACTGGGCCTGCCGATCACGTTCATTGTGCTCAACAACCGGCGCTACGCCGCCCTGCAGGAGTTTGCGCCGACCTTCGGCTTTGGCAGCGAAGATCCGCTGGTCGGCACGGCCTTGCCCGATCTGGATTTCGTGTCGATTGCGCTCGGGCATGGTTGCGAGGCGGCGCGAGTGGCTCATCCTGCCGCATTGCGCGAAGCGCTGGCGACAGCCCTGCGGATGCGTGTGCCGACCGTGGTGGAGATCGAGGTAGCCTGAGCCGCGGCGCCAGACGACAGACGACAGACGAAGTACCCCTTCCAGGAGACTCCAGGATGCAAAGCATCACCATGCTGATCAACGGCGAGCGCACGCAGGCCGCCAACGGTGCCACCTTCGAGCGCCGCAACCCGCTTGACCACAGCGTGGCCACGCGGGCGCCGGCAGCCACCGCCGCCGATGCGCTGGCCGCTGCCGACGCTGCCGCGCGCGCCTTCCCGGCCTGGCGCGACACCGGGCCGGGCGAACGGCGCGCCTTGCTCATGCGCGCGGCGCAGGCACTTGAAGGCAAGGCCGGGGCGCTCACCGCCGCGATGGCGGCAGAGACCGGTGCGTCGGCGATGTGGGCCGGCTTCAATGTGCAACTTGCCGTCGGCATGCTGCAGGAGGCCGCTGCGCTGACCACGCAGATCAACGGCGAGGTGATTCCCTCCGACGTGCCGGGCAGCCTGGCCATGGCGGTGCGGCAGGGCGCGGGCGTGGTGCTGGGCATCGCGCCGTGGAACGCACCGGTGATCCTGGGCGTGCGCGCCGTGGCCACGGCGCTGGCGTGCGGCAATACGGTCATCCTGAAGGGTTCGGAGATCTGTCCGGCCACGCATGGCCTGATCGTCGATGCGCTGGCGGAGGCGGGCTTCCCGGCGGGAGTGGTCAACTTTGTCACCAACGCCCCGGCCGATGCCGCCGCCGTGGTCGAGACCATCATCGCCCACCCGGCAGTGCGCCGCATCAACTTCACCGGCTCCACGCGCGTGGGGCGGCTGATCGCGCAGGCCTGCGCGCGCCACCTGAAGCCCGCGGTGCTGGAACTGGGCGGCAAGGCGCCGCTGGTGGTGCTGGACGATGCCGACCTGGACGCCGCGGTGGACGGTGCCATCTTCGGCGCCTTCGCCAACTCAGGCCAGATCTGCATGTCCACCGAGCGCATCGTGGTGGATGCCAGCATCGCGGACGCCTTCGTGGCACGCTTTGCCGCGCGCGCCGGCGCCTTGCCGCTGGCGGATCCGCGCACCGGCCCGGCGGTGCTGGGCTCGGTGGTCGACATGAGCACCGTCGAGCGCTGCAACGCCATGATCGACGACGCGCTGGCCAAGGGCGCGCGGCTGGTCTGCGGCGGCAAGGCGGCCGACACGCTGATGCGGGCCACGGTGCTGGATTACGTGACGCCGGACATGGAGATCTATCGCGAGGAATCGTTCGGGCCGGTCAAGGCCGTGGTGCGCGTGGATGGCGTGGAAGCGGCCATTGCCTGCGCCAATGATTCGGCCTATGGGCTGTCGGCGGCCGTGTTCGGCGGCGATGTGGCGCGCGCGATGCGGGTCGCCGGCCGCATCGAATCGGGCATCTGCCACGTCAACGGCCCGACCGTGCACGACGAGGCGCAGATGCCGTTCGGCGGCGTGAAGGCGAGTGGTTATGGCCGCTTCGGCGGCAAGGCCGGGATCGATGCCTTCACCGAGCTGCGCTGGATCACGGTGCAGACCACGCCACGGCAATATCCGTTCTGAGTGGCGCCGCAGAGCGCTGCGGCAGGCTGCAGCAAAACCTAAGGCAGGAGACAACCATCATGCGATTCCCCCACCGTATCGCGCGCGCCCTTTGCGCCGCACTGTGCGCGCCGGGCCTGCTGGCTGGCGTGAGCGCGCCGGCCGCCGCGCAGCCGTGGCCGGACAAGCCGATCCGGCTGGTCGTCAACTTCCCGGCCGGCGGGGCCGCGGATACGCTGGCGCGCGGCATCTCGCCCGGTCTGTCCGAGGCGCTGAAGCGTCCGGTGGTGATCGACAACCGCCCCGGCGCCAACGGCATCGTCGGCGGCGATGCCGTGGCCAAGGCGCCGGCCGATGGCTATACCTTCCTGCTGACCTCGGGCGGCGCGGTGGCGATCGATCCCTTCCTCTACAAGAAGATGCCGTACGATCCGATCAAGGATCTGACCCCGGTCGCGTCGGTGGCGCTGGTGCGGGTCTACCTGCTGGTGCATCCGTCGGTGCCGGCGAAGACGCTGGAAGCGTTCATCGCCTATGTGCGCGAGCATCCGGGCAGGCTTAGCTACGGCTCGGCCGGCAACGGCAGCACGCCGCATATCGCTGCCGAGATGTTCAAACGCGCCGGCAAGCTGGACGCCGTGCACGTGCCGTACAAGGGCGCGGCCCCGGCCCTGAGCGACCTGCTGGCAGGGCAGGTGCAGTTCATGTTCGATCCCGGCCCCGGCCTGCAGCACGTGGCCAGCGGCAAGCTCAGGCTGCTGGCGGTGGCCAGCGCCAAGCGCGCGGCGCAATACCCGGACGTGCCGACGCTGGCCGAGGCCGGCCTGCAGGACGTGGACGGCGACTCGACCTTCGGCGTCTATGCGCCCGCCGGCACGCCGCCGGCCATCGTCGAGCGCATGAACCGCGAGATCAACCGCACGCTCGCCGGCGCGCAGCTGCAGGAAAACGTCAACAAGCTGGGCGGCGCCGTGGCGCCGCTGAGCATCCAGGCGTTTGCCGAGCGGCAGAACGTGGATCGCGCGCGCTATGGCAGGTTCATCCGGCAGGCGGGCATCACCGTGGACTGACCCATGAAAAAAGGCGGCATGTCGATGCCGCCACTTACGCGCTTCAGCAGCCAGCGCTGCCTTACTTCGACAACACCTTCATCGCCTGTTCCAGCCCGGCCAGCGTCACCGGATACATCCGTCCCTTCATCAGCTGGTTGATGACCGTGATCGACTGCCGGTACTGCCACAGCCCTTCCGGCTCGGGGTTGAGCCAGACGAAGTGCGGGAACTGCTCGGTCATCCGGTTCAGCCAGACCGCGCCGGCTTCGGTGTTGTTGTACTCCACCGAGCCGCCCGGCTGCAGGATCTCGTACGGGCTCATGGTGGCGTCGCCGACGAAGATGATCTTGTAGTCGGGCGTGTACTTGTGCAGCAGGTCCCACGTGGCCAGCTTCTCGGCGTGGCGGCGGCGGTTGTTCTTCCACACGTAGTCGTACAGGCAATTGTGGAAGTAGTAGTACTCCAGGTGCTTGAACTCGGTCTTGGTGGCCGAGAACAGCTCTTCCACGCGCTTGATGTGGTCGTCCATCGAGCCGCCCACGTCCATCAGCATCAGCACCTTGACCTTGTTGTGGCGCTCGGGCCGCAGCTTGATGTCGAGCAGGCCGGCGTTGGCCGCGGTGGAGTGGATGGTGTCGTCCAGGTCCAGCTCGGTGTCGGCGCCTTCGCGCGCAAAGCGGCGCAGCCGGCGCAGCGCCACCTTGATATTGCGCGTGCCCAGTTCGACCTGGTCGTCATAGTCCTTGTAGGCGCGTGTCTCCCACACCTTGATCGCGGTGCGGTTGCCCTTGGACGGGCCGCCGATGCGGACGCCCTCGGGGTTGTAGCCGCCGTGGCCGAACGGCGAGGTGCCGCCGGTGCCGATCCACTTGTTGCCGCCCTCGTGCTTTTCCTTCTGCTCCTCGAGCAGCTGCTTGAGGCGCTCCATCAGCTTGTCGAGGCCGCCCATGGCCTCGATCTTGGCTTTTTCCTCGGGCGAGAGTTCGCGCTCCAGCGTCTTCTGCAGCCAGTCGAGCGGGATGTCGGACTTCCAGTCGACCAGGCTCTCGACGCCCTTGAAGTAGGCGGCGAAGGTCTGGTCGAACTTGTCGAAGTGCTTCTCGTCCTTGACCAGCGTCATGCGCGACAGGTAGTAGAACTCGTCGATGGACGGCGAGATGACCTGCGCCTTGAGCGCTTCCAGCATGGTCAGGTATTCCTTGACCGAGACCGGCAGCTTGGCGTGGCGCAGCGAGAAGAAGAAATCGATCAGCATGATGCCTCGCTATCAGTCGGCGGCCGCTTCAGCGCGGACGGTCGAGCTGGAATTGCAGGTGTTGACGCACGGCCGGCCATTCGCTGGCGATGATCGAGAACACCACGGTGTCGCGCAACGAGCCGTCCGGCATGCGCTGGTGGTTGCGCAGCACGCCGTCCTGCCTGGCGCCCAGGCGCGCGATGGCGGCGCGGCTCTGCTGGTTCATCCAGTGCGTGCGGAACTCCACGGCGATGCAGTCGAGATGGTCGAAGGCATGGCCCAGCAGCATCAGCTTGCATTCCGTGTTCAGCGGCGTGCGCTGGACGCGGCGCGCATACCAGGTGGAGCCGATCTCCACACGCCGGTTGGTCGCGTCGATATTCATGTAGGTGGTCATGCCCGCCAGCTCGCCGGCGGCATCGCGCACCGCGAACGGCAGCATCGAGCCCTGTTCCTGCAGCGCCAGGCGCCGCGCGATCTCGGCCTCCATGCGCTCGGGCGCGGGCACGCTGGTGTACCAGAGCTTCCACAGCTCGCCGTCGGCGCAGGCGTTGCGCAGGCCCTCGGCATGCTCGGCGCGCAGCGGCTCCAGCGTGACGTGCCGGCCCACCAGCGTGACGGGTTTGACGAACGCAGTCATGGCGGGCAATGCCTCAGCGGTTGGCGCGGTTCATGAACACCAGGCGCTCGAACAGGTGCACGTCCTGCTCGTTCTTCAGCAGCGCGCCATGCAGCGGCGGGATCGCGGCCTTCTTGTCCGGGCTCTTCAGCGCCTCGGGCGGGATGTCCTCGGCCATCAGCAGCTTGAGCCAGTCGATCAGTTCGGACGTGGACGGCTTCTTCTTCAGGCCCGGCAGGTTGCGCATCTCGTAGAACGATTCCAGCGCGGCCGCCACCAGCTCGCGCTTGATGCCGGGGTAGTGCACGTCGACGATCTGCTGCATGGTGTCGGCGTCGGGGAACTTGATGTAGTGGAAGAAGCAGCGGCGCAGGAAGGCGTCGGGCAGCTCCTTCTCGTTGTTCGAGGTGATGATCACCAGCGGGCGGTGCTTCGCCTTGACCAGTTCGCGCGTCTCGTAGACGTAGAACTCCATGCGGTCGAGTTCGCGCAGCAGGTCGTTGGGGAATTCGATGTCGGCCTTGTCGATCTCGTCGATCAGCAGCACGACCTGCTCGTCGGCTTCAAAGGCCTGCCACAGCACGCCCTTGACGATGTAGTTGCGGATGTCGTGGACGCGGTCGTCGCCCAGCTGCGAGTCGCGCAGGCGCGACACCGCGTCGTACTCGTACAGGCCCTGCTGCGCCTTGGTGGTCGACTTGATATGCCACTGCAGCAGCGGCATGCCCAGCGCGGCGGCGACTTCCTCGGCCAGCATGGTCTTGCCGGTGCCGGGCTCACCCTTGATCAGCAGCGGGCGCTGCAGCGTGCGCGCGGCATTGACGGCCAGCTTGAGGTCGTCGGTGGCGACATACTGGTCGGTGCCCTCGAAACGGGCCTGCTGGGCGATGGAAGCTTGGGCGGAAGCGTTGGCGATGTTTGACATGAGGCAACCTGAGGTGACGGCCTCGGATCGAGGGCCGGGTTGGCGTGCTTGGCGCGGTCTCTTCGCGCTGTCATGCGCGCTTTCATTATGGAAACGGGGTCCGGTGCAGGGCGCCCGCGCGCTGCTGGCGGCAGCATTCGCGAACGGTCGTGCAGATTCCCGGGATCAGCCAGTATAAAAGACCTTTGCGGTTCGTGTTGGGGCGCGCTGACAGGCCGCCGGCGGCCCGGGCCGGTTGCTGGACTGGCAGGTGCCGGCTGCGGTACAATGCGGCGGTTTGACGCGCCCCCACGTCCAGTTCTCCCAGCATCCGGCAGTCCGCGTTCAGAAGTCCCAGCGGCCCTTCCGGGTCGCGGCGATTGCGAGAGGTGGTTCCAGAATGGTGTTCCACATCCCGGCAACAGACCGGATGCGACATGTCTGGCGGGTTGCACCTCGGCAATCCCTCCGGCTGCCCTGGTTTTCCCCGCAGCAGCATTCTGAAACCGTCTCCGCCCGGCAGGGCAGGTCACACGGTTTAACTTCCAATCCGCAAAGACAATGAAAAAGCTCCTCACGATGGTGGTGCTGGGCGCGGCTGCAACGGCTGCGCAGGCACAGGAAGTCAAGGGCAATGGAGACGCTGCCAAGGACAAGGTTGCAATGTGCATCGGCTGCCACGGCATTCCGGGCTACCGTGCGTCATTCCCCGAAATCTATGAAGTGCCGCTGCTGGGCGGCCAGAGCGCCAAGTACATCGAGAACGCGCTCAAGGCCTACCAGAAGGGCGAGCGCAAGCACCCGACCATGCGCGGCATCGCCGCGACGCTGACCGAGCAGGACATCGCCAACGTGGCGGCCTACTACTCGCAGCAGAAGGCCGGCACGCAGAACAATTCCCTCAAGTAAGAGACCCCTCATGAATACGCTCAAGACGCTTTCGTTCGCGCTCGGCGCACTCGTGCTGGGTGCTGCCGCGATGCCGGCCTCGGCCGCCGACCTTGCCGCCGGCAAGGCGCTGGTGGAAAAGGGTGCCTGCGTGGCCTGCCACGGCGCGGGCATGAACGCCCCGATCTCGCCGGACTACCCCAAGCTGGCGGGCCAGCACGCCGACTACCTGTACCACGCGCTGGCGTCGTACCAGGTGTCGGGCAACCCGCTGGTGGGCCGCTCCAATGCCATCATGGCGGGCCAGGTCAACGCCAATCCGGCCGTGACCGACAAGGACGGCAAGCCGCGCCCGTTCACCCGCAAGGAGCTGAAGGACATGGCCGCCTACATCGAGTCGCTGCCTGGCGACCTGGTGCTGAAGAAGTAAGAACGCGCGGCCGCCGCCGCGCCAATGCAAAAAAGCCGCTTCCCTGGAAGCGGCTTTTTTGTTGTGTGCGCGAGCGCGGGGCCCTGGCCCCGCGGCGCTATCAGTTGCCGCTGCCCGACACCAGCCGGCGCTGGCGCACCGATTCGGCCAGTCCCTCGAGCACCTTGACCGAGTCGTCCCAGCCGATGCAGGCATCGGTCACGGACTGGCCGTAGGTCAGCTGCTCGACCGGCTGGCCCTGAACGTGGTCCTGGCGGCCCGCCACCAGGTGCGATTCCACCATCACGCCGATGATGCGCTGGTCGCCGCTGGCGATCTGGCGGCCGATCTCCTCGCACACCGGGATCTGATTCTCATGCTTCTTGCTGCTGTTGGCGTGCGAGGCATCGATCATCAGGCGCGAGGCCAGGCCGGCCTTGGCGATGGCGTCGCACGCTTCCTGCACGCTGGCGGCGTCGTAGTTGGGCGCCTTGCCGCCGCGCAGGATCACATGGCAGTCTTCGTTGCCCGAGGTCGACACGATCGCCGAGTGGCCGCCCTTGGTCACCGACAGGAAATGGTGCGGCTGCGACGCGGCCTTGATCGCATCGACCGCGATCTTGACGTTGCCGTCGGTGCCGTTCTTGAAGCCCACCGGGCACGACAGCCCCGAGGCGAGCTCGCGGTGCACCTGCGACTCGGTGGTGCGGGCGCCGATCGCGCCCCAGCTGACCAGGTCGGCGATGTACTGCGGGCTGATCATGTCGAGGTACTCGGTGCCGGTGGGCACGCCCATCTCGCTGATGTTCAGCAGCAGTTCGCGCGCGGTGCGCAGGCCATCGTTGATCTTGAAGCTGCCATCCATGTGCGGATCGTTGATCAGCCCCTTCCAGCCCACCGTGGTGCGCGGCTTCTCGAAGTACACGCGCATCACCACTTCCAGCTCGCCGGCGAAGCGGTCGCGCTGGACCTTGAGCAGCTTGGCGTAGTCCAGCGCGGCGCGGGTATCGTGGATCGAGCACGGGCCGATGATGACGATCAGGCGGTCATCCATGCCGTGCAGGATGCGGTGCATGGCCTGGCGCGCGCCGTAGATCACGTCCGAAGCCTGTTCGGAGCAGCCGAACTCGCGGATCAGGTGCGCGGGCGGCAGCAGTTCCTTGAGTTCGCGAATGCGCAGGTCGTCGGTGTTCTTCAGCATGATGGCTCCGGGATTCTTGTGAGGTCGTGAGTGGGTGGGGAAACAAACAGGTATAAAAAAAACCGCCAGGGTCGCTGGCGGTCTTTTTTGTATTCGGGGCGCTGCCTACAGCCGTCCCTCCCTATCCGCCAGCGGTGTGAGATCGCTAAAAAAGTAAAAGTAAAACTTAGCGGACATGGCGGAAAAAGGCTTTGGCTTGGGTCAGCTTGAATCGATTATCGTCGTGAGCGCCGAATTTATGCTGCACTGCGTAGCAGAAAGGCAGGAAATTGCGCGCCGGCCGGTCAATTTTCGGCGTGCGTCAGTTGCCTGTCGCGCCGCGAAGCATCTTTATAGCGCCTTTTGCCAGAATTGGCAAGTGTCGACGAGGCCATGCGGTGCGCTGGCGTACGCATCTCCCGGCGCCTTGCCAAGCCTTGTCCCGCCACTGCTTTTCGGCTTTCCCCGACATACCCGGGGCTATATTGGAACCGGGGAGCAGTGAGCACGGGGAGGTGCATCATGAGCGTCGATGAAGCGAGGCTGAATGCCTTCATGGAAAAATTCGTCAACGATATCGGCGCGGTGATGCATGCCGCGACCGTGGTGGTGGGCGATGAACTCGGCCTGTACAAGGCCATGGCGGAAAAAGCAATGACCGCCGAAGTGCTGGCGGCAAAGACCCATACAGACGTGCGCTACCTGCGCGAATGGCTGTCGGCACAGGCGGCCAGCGGCTACGTCGACTATGACCCGGCCACCGGGCAGTTCAGCCTGAACGAAGAGCAGGCCTATGCGCTGGCGCAGGAGGGCAGCCTCGCATTCATCCCGGGCGCGTTCCAGATCGCGGTGGCGCAGTTCCGCGCCATCCCGAAGGTGATCGATATCTTCCGCAACGGCCGCGGGCTGGGCTGGCACGAGCACGATCCCGCGCTGTTCCACGGCACCGAGCGCTTCTTCCGGCCGGGCTACGCGGCGCACCTGGTTTCGGAATGGATTCCCGCGCTGGACGGCATGGAGGCGCGGCTCAAGGCGGGCGCATCGGTGGCGGACGTGGGCTGCGGCCACGGCGCGTCGACCATCATCATGGCGCAGGCGTATCCGGCCTCGCGCTTTGTCGGTTTCGACTACCACGAGCCTTCGGTGCGCCATGCGGCCGAAGCCGCGCGCCGCGCCGGCATGACCGAGCGCGTGCGCTTCGAAGTGGCCACCGCCAAGGACTACGGCGGCAAGGACTATGACCTGGTGACGGTATTCGACTGCCTGCACGACATGGGCGATCCGGTCGGCGCGGCACGCCACGTGCGCGAGACCCTGCGTGCCGATGGCGCCTGGATGATCGTGGAACCGTTTGCCAACGACACGCTGGAGCAGAACCTGAACCCGCTGGGCCGGGTGTTCTATTCCGCGTCCACCTTCATTTGCACGCCAGCGTCGCGCGCGCAGGAAGTCGGCCTGTGCCTGGGCGCGCAGGCGGGCGAGGCGCGCATGCGCGCAGTGGTTGAGCAGGCCGGCTTCAGCAGTTTCCGCCGCGCGGCGCAGACGCCGTTCAACCTGGTGTATGAAGTGCGGCCGTAAGGCCGGGGCGATCCCGTGAAAAACGGGACCCCGCAGGGTCCCGTCTTCGTCATCGCCGGACTGGTCAGGCGGTGCCGCCCACCGTCATGTTCTCGATGCGCAGCGTCGGCTGGCCCACGCCCACCGGCACGCTCTGGCCTTCCTTGCCGCACACGCCGACGCCCGAGTCCAGGCGCATGTCGTTGCCGATCATGGTGACATCCTTCAGCGATTCCGGGCCGTTGCCGACCAGCGTCGCGCCCTTGACCGGGTAGGTGATCTTGCCGTCCTCGATCATGTAGGCCTCGCTCGCCGAGAACACGAACTTGCCGTTGGTGATGTCCACCTGGCCGCCGCCGAAGTTGACCGCATACAGGCCGCGCTTGACGCTGGCGATGATCTCCTGCGGATCCCTGTCGCCGTTGAGCATGTAGGTGTTGGTCATGCGCGGCATCGGCAGCGCGGCATAGCTTTCGCGGCGCGCATTGCCGGTGACCGGCATCTTCATCAGGCGCGCGTTGAGCGTGTCCTGGATATAGCCGCGCAGGATGCCGTCCTCGATCAGCGTGGTGCACTGGGTCGGGTTGCCTTCGTCGTCCAGGTTGAGCGAGCCGCGGCGGTTGGCCAGCGTGCCGTCGTCGACCACGGTCACGCCCTTGGCCGCGACGCGTTCGCCCATGCGGCCGGCAAAGGCCGACGAGCCCTTGCGGTTGAAGTCGCCCTCCAGGCCGTGGCCGACGGCTTCATGCAGCAGCACGCCGGGCCAGCCCGGGCCCAGCACCACGGTCATCGAGCCGGCCGGGGCCGGGCGCGCGTCCAGGTTGACCAGGGCCGAAGAGACGGCCTCGTCAACATATTTCTGCAGCAGCTCGTCGGTGAAGTAGCCATAGGCATAGCGGCCGCCACCGCCGGAAGAGCCGACCTCGCGGCGCCCGCCGTGTTCGGCGATCACCGTGACCGAGACCCGCACCAGCGGACGCACGTCGGCGGCGATCACGCCGTCGCTGCGCGCCACCAGCACCACGTCGTATTCGCCGGCCAGGCCTGCCATCACCTGCACCACGCGCGGATCCTTGGCGCGCGCCATGCGCTCGACGCGCTCAAGCAGCGCCACCTTCTCGGCCGCGCTCATGGAGTCGAGCGGGTCGTTGGGCGCGTACAGGTTGCGCCCGGCGTGCGTGGCCAGCTCGCCGGCCACCTTGACGCGGCCGTTGCCGGCACGGCCGATGGTGCGCGTGGCCGCCGCGGCCTGCGACAGCGCCGCCAGGCTGATGTCGTCCGAATAGGCGAAGGCGGTGCGGTCGCCCGAGACCGCGCGCACGCCCACGCCCTGGTCGATGCTGAAGCTGCCCGACTTGACGATGCCTTCTTCCAGGCTCCAGGCCTCGTTGCGGGTGTACTGGAAGTACAGGTCGGCATAGTCGACCTTGTGCGTGAAGATATCGGCCAGCACGCGCTGGAGCTTGGCCTCGTCCAGGCCGTACGGTGCCAGCAGCAGTTGCTGCGCGGTGGCCAGGTTGCGGATTCCGAGATCGCCGGCGTTCATGAGATGTCCTTTCTTCCTGGGGACGCGCCGGCTTGCGGCCGGCGCGGCAAAAAATTCTCCGGGCGGGAGCCGGTGAAGGCTGCCGCGATTGCGTACATGCTACAGCACCCGGTGTCGCAGTGCCGGCAGGTTCTGCCGGACCTCGGCCAGGCGCGCGGGATCGATCACGCCGCCGACCACGCCTTCGCCCTCAGGCAGCGTTGCCAGCACCTCGCCCCACGGATCGACCAGCATCGAATGGCCCCACGTGCGCCGGCCATTCTCATGCTTGCCGCCCTGTGCCGCGGCCAGCACATAGCATTGGTTTTCAATGGCGCGGGCGCGCAGCAGGATCTCCCAGTGCGCCTGCCCTGTGGTGTAGGTGAAGGCGGCCGGCATCAGAATCAAGCTGGTGCCGTCGCCGGCGGCCAGTCCGCGGTAAAGCTCGGGGAAACGCAGGTCGTAGCACACCGACATCGCCACCCGGCCGCAGGGCGCGTCGAAGCTGACCGGCGTGCGCCCGGCCAGGATGGTGCGCGACTCGTCGTAGCTTTCAGTGCCGCGGGTGAAGCCGAACAGGTGGATCTTGTCATAGCGCGCCACGCGCTCGCCGCGCGGGTTGAAGGCGAGCGAGGTGTTGTACACGCGCGCCGGGTCGTCGCACCACATCGGCAGCGTGCCGCCGACCAGCCAGATGCCGTGGCGGCGTGCCGCATCGGCCAGGAACTGCTGCACCGGGCCGTCGCCGTCATGCTCGCGCACGGCCACCTTGTCGGATTCGGAGCGGCCCATCATGCAGAAGTATTCGGGCAGCAGCACCAGTGCCGCGCCGCCGGCTGCGGCCTCGGCGATCAGCGCGTCGGCGCGCGCCAGGTTGGCATCGAGCGAGGTGCCGGTCACGGTCTGGACGGCGGCAACGCGGAACGGGGCGGAGGCGGCGGTTGCAGTCATAGGCGGCGTTGTTTTCCTCAGCGCGGGAGGGCGGGGTCCGCGCGGTTCTGGAAGGTCGGGGCTTGCGCCTTATTGTCCTCCAGTTTGCCGATCTGCGGGTTGGCCCAGCTGCCGGTGATGCGGTAGTGCTGGGTGAACACCTTGGAGAACTCGTCGGCAAACAGCAGTTGCGCGGCCAGCGTGCCGATTCCCAGCACCGGGTTGATAAAGGCGGCCGCGATCGAGGTGGAGGTGGCGTTGATGCGTGGCACCACATCCACGCGCAGGTCCTGGGTCTCGCGCAGCAGGTTGGCGGTGCCGCTCATGCTGGCGATGATCTGCGGGCTCCTGAGCTCGAAGTCCTGGATCGTGCCGACGCCGTTCTCGATCGTGCCAGTGCCGGCAATGCGGTCGAACACCAGCCCGCGGCCCGACAGGGTGCGGAAGTCCAGCATGGCAAAGCGCAGCAGGCCTTGCAGGCTGAGCACGCCCAGCAGCCGCGCCGCGCCGGGCTCCACGCTCAGGATCTGGCCATTCTCCAGGTCCAGCGACAGCTTGCCCGACAGCGTCGGGTAGTCGATCGACAGCGGCGAGCCGCGCCAGGCCACGCGGCCTTCGAGCTTGCCCTTGCCGTCGCTCAGCGTGTGCGCCAGCCCCAACCGTTCCAGCGTGGCGCCGGCATCGCGCACGTCGATGCTGAAGGACAACAGGGTGCGGCGCTCGGCATTGGCGTCGGCGCGCAGCTGGCGCGGCACGCGCCAGCTGCCGCTGCCGGTCAGGGTGGCGCCGGGTTGCTCGATCTGCAGCTTTTCCAGGGTCCAGACCGGATCGGCGGAGCTGGTGCCGGTATGGGCCTTGACTTCAAGCTTGCCGAAGTCGTGCCCGCGCAGCATGAACTGGTCGACCACCAGGTCGATCGCGGGCAGCTCGTCGATGCTGCTGGCGAGCGCGTCCACCACGTTGCGCTCGTCGCTGGCATCGGGCACGTTCAGGCGCGCCAGGCGCAGTTGCAGCGACCCGGTGGCCGAGGGCCCGGCCGGACGCCACTGCACCGCGCCGGCCACCTGGCGCGAGTCGATCCTGGCGTTCCAGCCGCCGGCTTCGCGGTTGGCGTCGAGCACCACCTCGTCGAGCGTGCGGCCCATGGCGTGCAGCGTGCGCGCGCGCAGCGCAATGCGGCCAGGCAGGAAGGGTGAGGGCGCCGCGGCGGGGCCCGCGCTGCCGGCACCGCCGCCGAAGGCCGCCCGCCATGCATCGATATCGAGCTGGTCGAAGGTGGCCGCGGCGCTGACGCCGGCCGCGGGCGGCGGCGGCGCCTGCTGCATGCCGATGGCGCCGGCGAGCACGTCGATGCCGCCGCCCTGGTCGCGGCGCAGCAGGTAGCGCGCGTTCAGCGCATGGCCCAGCTGCAGCACCAGCTCGCTGGTGCCGGCGCGGTCCGGGGCGCTGGCCGGGCGCAGGTCCGCGCGCAGCGCCAGGTCTTGCGCCGCGGCCTTGGCCAGCGGCGCGGGCAGGCCGATCGCCATGCCATTGAGTTCGGAGCTCAACTGCACCTGCAGCTGGCGCTCGCGCGTGGCGATCACGGCGCTGTAGCTGGTGCTGCCTTCGAGCCGCGCGGCCACCGGCGCCAGCGCCGAGCCCGCGGCGGCCTCGCGCAGCCCGGCGGCCGAGACGCTGCCGCTGGCGGTGACGTGCGTGGCGCCGTCCGGCTGGGTGCCGCCGCCGAGCCGGATCTCGCCACCGAGGAAGCGGGCCCGCATGTTCTCCAGCCCGAAACCGTGTTCATTGAATGTGATGGTGCCGTTGGCATGGCCCAGTTGCGGCAGCTGCGGGCTGAGCACGACATCGTTGCCGGGGAAGCGGAAGCGGCCGTCCACCTTGGCGGCATTGGCGTGTTCCAGCGGCATGTCGAGCTTGAGCCTGAGCTCGCCGTTGCCGTGGGCCTGCGCCGCATCGGCCACGTGCCCGGTCCATTCGCGCACCGGCGAAGCACTGATGTAGCGCAGGAAGCCCTGCACCGGTCCGCTGGCGCCGCCGTCGATCACCAGCTTGCCGTGCGGGCCAAGGTCATCGATGCGGCCCTTGACGTCCTGCAGCGTGACGCCGGGGATGTCGTGGACCGTGGCCCGGCTTGCCAGGAACGTCATGCCGCCGCGGTCGAACACGACCCGCCCGGAAATGTCGGTGAAGGTTGGCCACGCCTGCGCGCCGGTGGTGGTGCCGCTGGCGGTCTCGTGCGGGGCGATCTGGTAGCTGACGTGTTCGATCGGCACCTCGACATGGAACTCGCCGGCCTTCTCGTGCGGGGCATGGAACGGGAAATGCGCCAGGTCGCCGCGCAGCACGAAGCTCACGCCGGCAGCTTCGCCACCCGCCAGCGCACCGGCCAGGTAGTGCCGGGTGCCGGCCGGAATGCTCAGCGGCAGGTAGCGCGGCACGCGCGCCACCTGGGCGCGGGTCATTTCACCGCTCAGGTCGGCGATGCCGGATACACCGTCGCCGCCTGCGCGCCAGGTGCCGCGCACCGAGCCGGCCGCATCGGCATTGGCAAAGCGCACGCCGTCCAGCGTAACCGCGAGCTTGCCTCCGGCATGGGTCCAGCGCACTTCGCCGCCGATCTGGTCGAACGGCAGCCGCGGCTCCTCGAACAGGCCAGGCAGCACCAGTGCCGCGCCGTTGCCTTCGAAGCGGGCATTGCCCTGCTGGTCATCGAAGGAGAAGGTGCCGGACAGGTGCGAAAAGCCAGGCGTGCCCAGCCGGGGGTGGCCGCTGGCGTCCACCGCGGGCACGGCCGGCTGGCCGTTGACCGAGACGTCGCGCAGCGTGCCCTGCACGCTGTAGCGCAGCTTGCCGTCGCCGCGCTCGAGCATGCCGGCGCGCTCGCGGCTCCAGCTCACGTTGAGGTTGTCGATGTGGCCAGCTGGCTGCAGCGCGCGCAGCCGGCGCAGCACCGCGGTGTCCAGCGGCATCGAGCTGGACACCGCGCGCAGCGTGTTCAGGTCCAGCGTGGGCGCCTTGAGCGAGAACTTGCGCAGGGTGCCGTCCTTGCCGGAGGCCCAGCCGAGGGTGACCTTGCGCATGCCTTCGCGCCAGGTGCTGTCGGCGGGGGTGCCCTCGTCGTCGCTGGCGGGCTGGGGTTGCCAGAGCAGGGTGTCGACGGTCAGCAGGTTGCTGCCGTCGCGCTCGGTCCGGTGTAGCAGGAAGGCCTGCGCATTGGCCAGGCGCAGCGGGGCGGAGGCGCCGGCCAGCTGCAGGTCGACGCCGCTGGCGCGCAGCCGCGTCTGGCTGCGCACGATGCGGCCCTGGCGGAATTCAATGCTGCCGTCGGTGCTGAAGGTGCCGCTGGCGACGCGCTCGAACATCGCCAGGTAGCGCTGCAGCACCGGCAGCTGCAGCTGGCCAAGGTCCCAGCTGGCCTGCCCGGTCCAGTAGCGCCAGTTGCCGGCGCTGTGCAGGTAGTCGTTGCTGAAGGAGGACTGCACCACCAGCGGGCTCGGGCCCAGCGCCGGCGAGCGCGCTTCCAGCGTCACCGTGTGGCGCGCGCCGTCGCGGCGGGTGTCGAGGCGGATCTCGCCGATATCGAGCTGGGGCAGGCGTGCCTTCTCGTCCAGCCAGCGCAGCTTGCCGTCGGACAGCGCCACGCGCCCCTGCGACATCAGCCAGCCCAGGAAGCGATCGTCGTCCTGCTGGCCGCCGGTCGCGTCCACCAGCATGCCGCCGACCAGCAGCCGGCCCTCGGGCGTGCGCCGCACCAGGATGTCGGTGCCGGTCGCGCCCAGGCTGACGAACTGCAGGTTCATGCTGAACAGCGAGCGCCACGCCAGCTTGCCGTCGAGCGTGGCGGCCGCAAGCAGCACGCGCTGTCCGGAGTCCACGGCGCGCAGGCCGCGGGCGCGGAAGGCCGGGTGCCAGCCGTCCCAGTAGGTATCGAGCGCGCCGATGCTGACCTTGGCCGAGAGCGCCACCGAGCCGCGTTCTTCCAGCCACTGGCGCGCGGTGGACGCCTGTGGCCACAGCACGAAGCGGATCAGCAGGCCCGCCACCAGCGCCAGCGCGGCCAGCACCAGCGCCAGCCGCACCAGCGCGCGGCCCAGCCCGCGCCAGAACGGGTGGCGCACGGCTGCCGCCACGCCGCGCGTGCAGGCGCGCAGGAACGCGCCGGCGTGCGCGCGGGCGGAATCGTTGCGCCGGGCGCTGGTGGCATCGTTGGCCGGGGGATTCACGGGGTGTGGCGGGGCCAGGGTGGAGGCGGCGTCCTGCCCGCCCGCGCCGCCATTGGGGGGGGAACCATCAGCGGGTTGTGGGGCGCGGCTGGACATGCGCAGATTATCCGACAATACTAGCCGCTCTCCAATCTGGTGCCCGGCCGGCTGAAACAAGAACGCGCAAGCTGCGCGCACCCAAAGCGACAATAGCCACGATGGCGCGCCCGCTGCGCGGACAACAGGACGCGAGCAGGTGAACCGCGGGACCAACCACGGGCCGCACCTTTTCTCGCATTTCAAATACTGGAATGACTGCCTCTGAACCGACGAGTTCCGCCGCTGGCGACGCTGCTGACCAACATGGCGCGCGCGCCACACCGGATCCGGCCAATCCGGCGGACCCGCAGCCGGGGCCGGGCGCCGGCACCATGGCTGCCGGCGCCTTCGCCATCACCGCGGCGCAGGCGCTGCAGCCGGCTGACGAGGCTGGCCACGCGGGCGGCCACGTATTGTACTCGGCTGCGTATTCGCACTACGCGCGCCGCGTGGTGCAGGCCCGGCCGGATTTGCCGGCCATCCTGGCCGCCGCAGCCGCCCAGCCGCTGACGCGCGCCTGGATGCAGGCGCGGCTGCAGGCGCTGCACGAGCCCTCGGCCGATGCCGAGGAATCCGCCAAGCGCAGCCTGCGCCGTCTGCGCGCCGAAGTGATGTGCGCGGTGATCGAGCGCGACCTGCGCGGCCTGGCCACGCTGGGCGAGGTCACCGGCGCCATGACCGACCTGGCCGAGCTGGCGATCCAGCACGGCCTGGCGATGCTGGGCGACGACCTGGCCGCCACCTTCGGCCGCCCGGTCGGCGCCCAAAGCGGCGAGGTGCAGGAGTTGGTGGTGGTGGGCATGGGCAAGCTGGGCGGGCGCGAGCTCAATGTCTCGTCCGACATCGACCTGATCTTCCTCTATGACGAGGACGGCGAGACCCAGGGCGGCTCGCGCAGCCTGTCCAACCACGAGTACTTCATCCGTCTCGGCCGCCGGCTGATCAACCTGCTGGCCGAGGTGACCGCCGACGGCTATGTGTTCCGCGTCGACATGCGGCTGCGCCCCAACGGCGACGCCGGACCGCTGGCGTGCAGCCTTGGCATGCTGGAGGAATACCTGGTGGTGCAGGGGCGCGAGTGGGAGCGCTATGCCTGGATCAAGGGCCGCGTGGTGTCGGCGCTCGACACGCCGCACGCGCAGCGCACCGCCGGCCTGCTGGCGCGGCTGACCACGCCCTTCGTGTTCCGCCGCTACCTGGACTACGGCGTGATCGCCGCGATCCGCTCGCTGCACGCGCAGATCCGCAGCGAGGCCGCCAAGCGCAGCGGCGGGCTGGCGGGGCACGGCGTCAACCAGCGGTCGTTCAATATCAAGCTGGGCCGCGGCGGCATCCGCGAGATCGAGTTCATGGCGCAGGTGTTCCAGCTGATCCGCGGCGGCCAGGACCCGGCACTGCGCGTGCGCCCGACGCTGGAAGTGCTGGCGGTGGCGGTCGAGCGCGGGCTGCTTCCCGCCGGCCAGGCCGGGCAGCTCGGCGATGCCTACCGCTTCCTGCGCCAGCTCGAACACCGGCTGCAGTACCGCGACGACGCCCAGACCCACCACCTGCCGACTTCGCCCGACGAACAGCTGGCGGTGGCGCGGATGATGGGTTGCGACGACTGGCAGCAACTGCTGGCGCGCCTGGCGGCGCTGCAGGAGCCGGTGGCGCAGCAGTTCGAGGCCACCTTCTCGGATCCCGATGCCGCCCCGTGCGAAGCGCTGTGGCCGGGCATTGTGTTCGACGACAACGCCGCGCAAGCGCAGGACAACCCGGAACAGAAGCAGGACGACGCGGCCTGCGGCGATAACGCCGCGCCCTGCCAGCGCCTGCAGGCCGCCGGCTTTACCGACTGCACCGGGCTGCTGGACCGGCTGCGCGCGATCGCCTCGTCGCTGCGCTACCGCGCGCTGTCCGAGTCCAGCCGCGCGCGCTTCGACCAGCTGGTGAACCGCGCGCTCGACCTGGCCGCGCGCCAGGAAGATGCCGACAGCACCATCGCGCGCTTTATCGACTTCCTCGAGGCGATCAGCCGCCGCGCCTCCTACCTGTCGTTGCTGTCCGAATACCCGCAGGCGATGGACCGCGTCGCGCAGACGCTGCATGCCTCGCGCTGGGCCGCGGCCTACCTGACGCGGCATCCGCAGCTGCTGGACGAACTGCTCGACAGCGATGCGCTGGCCGGCGCGCCCGACTGGGCCGCCTTCCGCAAGCGCCTGCATGAGCGGCTGCTGGCCGCCGAAGGCCAGATCGAGCAGCAGATGGACATCCTGCGGCGCGAGCATCATGTCGAGACCTTCCGCGTGCTGCTGCAGGACCTGCAGGGCATGCTGACGGTGGAGCAGGTGGCCGACCGCCTGTCCGACCTGGCCGATGCCATGCTCGAGGCCACGCTGGAAACGGTCTGGCGCCAGCTGGCCACGCGCCACCGCGACACGCCGCGCTTCGCGGTGATCGCCTACGGCCGGCTGGGCGGCAAGGAACTGGGCTATGCCTCGGACCTGGACATCATCTTCCTGTACGACGATGACCATGAACGTGCGCCTGACGTCTACTCCGCGTATGCGCGCCGGCTGATCACCTGGCTGACCAGCCATACCGCCGCCGGTGCGCTGTTCGACGTCGACACTCGGCTGCGCCCCAACGGCGCGGCCGGCCTGCTGGTGACCAGCTTCGAGGCGTTCCGCCGCTACCAGCTGCGCGAAGGCGACAACACCGCCTGGGTGTGGGAACACCAGGCGCTGACGCGCGCGCGCTTCTGCGCCGGCGATGCCGCCATCGGCGACCGCTTCGAGGCGCTGCGCGGCGAGGTGCTGTGCCAGGACCGCGATGCCGCCGCGCTGCGCGACGAGATCATGCAGATGCGCCGCAAGGTCGCCGAAGGCCATCCCAACCCGACCGACCTGTTCGACCTGAAGCACGATCGCGGCGGCATGGTCGATATCGAATTCACGGTGCAGTACCTGGTGCTGCTGCACAGCCGGGCGCACCCGCAGCTGACGCGCAACGCGGGCAATATCGCGCTGCTGCGCGCAGCGGGCGAGCTGGGCCTGATCGACGCCACGCTGGCACTGGCGGTGGGCGATGCCTACCGGCTGTTCCGCGCGCGCCAGCACCAGCTGCGGCTCGAGGGGCAGGCGCATGCGCGCGTCGCGCCCGAGTCGGTGGCGCAGCAGACCGGACAGGTGCGCGCGCTGTGGCAGGCCGTGTTCGGTGAGGCCTGACGCGGCAGTTCCGCCGGCACCCGCCGGCGCATCGTGGCCGGGGCTGCTGGCGGCGATCGCGCTGGTGTGGGCGCTGTCGGCCTGGTTCACCTTCATGCCGTGGTGGCATGCGCACGGCCTCTACCTGCGCGATGCGGTGCGGCTGGACGGCCAGTGGTGGCGCCTGGCCACCGCCATGTGGGTGCACCTGGACGGACACCACTGGCTGGCCGACGCGCTGGCCGCCACCGGCGTGCTTGCCATCGCCGCGCGCGTGGCGCGTGCGCGCACCCTGTTGCTGGTGCTGGTTGCCTGCGGCATCGGCGTGCAGGTGGTGCTGCTGCGCGTGCCGGCGATTGCATGGTATGGCGGGCTCTCAGGCGCCTTGCACGGGCTGGCCCTGTGGGGCGCGCTCGGGCTGTTGCGGGCATCGGGCCTGGCGCGCGTCACCGGCGTGCTGCTGTGCCTGGGCGTGCTGGCCAAGGTCTGGGTGGAACAGTCGTGGCTGGCGCCGGTGGTGTTCGATCCGGCCTGGGGTTTTGGCGTGGTGCGCGTCGCGCACGCGGCCGGCGCCGTCGCCGGCCTGCTGTGCTGGGTCTTGCAGGAGTGGTGGCTGGCGCGGCGCCCGGCCCGCGGCGACGACGCCTGAACCGACCAGGCGCCGGGCTTACATGCGGCGCCGCAGCGCGAAGGCCAGCAGGCCGGACAGCGCCAGCAGCACCGCGGTCCAGGGCGCAACGGCGCCGCCGCCACCGCCACCACCGTTGCCCGAGGCCGGTGCCGGCGCAGCCTGCGCCGGTGGCATGCCCGCCGCGGCCGCCAGTGCGCCGTCGGCATCGAGCAGGCCGGCGCCGCAGACGCCCGGATTGGTGGTGCAATAGGTGCCGGACGGATGCGGGCGTGCCGAAGACTTCAGCGCCGCGGTGACCTGGGCCGGGGTCAGCGAGCCATTGACCGCGAACATCATGGCCACCACGCCCGAGACCATCGGTGCGGCGAAGCTGGTGCCCGCGGATGACGTCACCACATAGTTGCCCAGGCCAGTCTTGCCATCGTTGTTCAGGGTGCGAATGACCGAGGGCGCGGTCGTGCACTGCCCATTGACTACCTGCGAGTTGCCACACCCGCCGCCTGGCGCGCTGATCGCGACCTGCGGGCCGACATTGGCATAGCTGGCATTCTCGCCGTCGTTGGCATGCGCCGTGACCGCGATCACGCCGCTGCAGTCGCCCGGCGCCTCCACCGCGCCGCGCTCGTTGCCGGCGGCGGCCACCACCACCACGCCGCGCGCGTTCAGGTCGGTGACGGCCTGTTGCTCAATGCTGCTGCAGGTGCCGCCGCCGAGGCTGATATTGACCACGCGCGCCGGCGTCGGATTGGCCGGCACGTTGGGTACCGACAAGCCGCCGGCCCAGCGCATGGCATCGACGGTATCGGACAGCAGCGCGCCGCAGCGGCCCGAGACGCGCACCGGCAGGATGCGCGCGTTCCAGTCGACGCCCGCGATGTCCTGCGCGTTGTTGGTCAGCGCGCCCAGCACGCTGGCGACACGGGTGCCGTGCCAACTGTTGGGCTCGGTCGTCGGGGCCGGCGATCCACCCGGGCACGAGAAACCCGCTGTCACGTTGTCGCCGGCATCGGTGGCATCGGCGTCGCGGCCATCGCCGTCATTGGAAATGGTGCTGCTGCTGATGAAGTCGTAGCCAGGCAACACGCGCGCCGCCAGGTCGGGGTGCGGCAGGATGCCGGTGTCCACCACCGCGATCACCACGCCGCTGCTGCCGCGGCTGCGGTCCCACGCGCGCGGCAGGTTGACGCCGCCCACCGCCGTGCCGGTGCCCATCAGGTAAGGCTGGCGCGAGATGAACTCGGAATCGTTGGGCAGGGTGTCGTGCAGCTTCAGCCAGCGGTCGGGCACGGCATCGGCGATGCGCGGGTCCTGGCGCAGCCGGGCCGCCGCGCCTTCCGGGTCGGCTGCCAGTGCGTCGGGGACCTGCAGCAGTTGCAGGTTGCCGCCCATGGCGCGGCGCGCCGTGACGGCAATGCCGGTGCGCGCGCTCAGCTGCTTGAGCGCATCCGCCGCGGCTGCGGGCGTCTTGCTTGTGCCATCGGCGCCGTCACGCCAGCGCACGATGATCTGGCCGGTGTAGGCGGGTGCGGCATGGACGCCGGCAGCCAGTGCCGCGCTGGCCGGTATTGCGCCGCACACAGCGGCGGCGGCGATGACGATGGCCCGCCAGCGGCGGGCCACGGGGCTGCTACGGAAGTCGGACTGCGCGGGTTGCGGCATGCATACCTCCTGGGGCGTAGCGCGCGGGGGCTTGTTATGTAGCGAATACGATTCAGCGTCGTTGCGCAAGGGCGACCGAAGGCTTAAGAACCGTCCTGCAGTCGGGCTCAGCTCTGCGGCATGTCACGGCTGGTGGGAATGTTGCGGTTAGGCTTGAGCACGCGGTCGGGCTCGGCGGTCTCGATGCGGGGCGTGGCGCGCAGGGTTTCGACCGCCTGGTCGATGGTGGCATCCGCCGACGGCGAGATCGCGGTGACCAGCCAGACGCCGCCGGACATCGGGCGCTTGACCACATAGCGGATCGGGCCCTTGATCCCGGCCAGCAGCTTGCCGGCGTCCTCCGACAGGTTCACCGCGGGCGGCTTGAAGCGCACCATGATGTCGCCAAGGGAACGGTCATCGCTGATGCTGCCCGGCGGCGGGGCCGAGGACTTGGGCTGGGCCTGGCAGGCGGACAGCGCCAGCAGTGCGGCCGATGCGGCGGTGGCGATGGCCAGCACGGCGCGCAGCGATGCGCGCGGTCGTTGCCGGAGGCCGGCTTGCGCTTGGCGGGTCATGGTGAAGCTCCTGTCAGTGTATGGATTGGCGCACGTGCGGGGCGGGCGGGGCCGTCAGCCGGCGGCGCGGCGGCTGCGCCGGCCATCCTTGCCGCCCGCACCGCGCGCGGGCTGGCTGCCCTGGCCGCCGGCCATGCCTTGCGCCAGCATTTCTTCCGCATGTTGCAGCGTGGTGGCGGTGACAGTGGCGCCGCCCAGCATGCGCGCGGTCTCGACCACGCGCCCGGCGGGGTCCAGCACCCTGATGCGCGAGCGCGTGACCGAACCGTCGCCCGCATCGGTGGTTTCCTTGCTCACCAGCAGGTGCGTGCCGGCCTGCGCCGCCACTTGCGGCAGGTGCGTCACGCACAGCACCTGGCGCGCGCGGCCCAGCTCCTGCAGGCGCCGGCCGACCACCTCGGCCACCGCGCCGCCGATGCCGGTATCGACCTCGTCGAAGATCAGCGTGGGCGTGGGCGAGGCTTCGCTGGTGATCACCGAGATCGCCAGGCTGATGCGCGCCAGCTCGCCGCCCGACGCCACCCGGGCCAGCGGCCGCGGGCTCACGCCGGCATGGCCGGCGACCAGGAATTCGACCTGCTCGAGCCCGTGGCTCTGGCCTTCGTCGAGCGCATTGAGCGCGGCGACAAAGCTGCCGCCGGCCATCGACAGGCCCTGCATGGCGTCGGTGACCGCGGCGGACAGCGCCTGCGCGGCCTGCTTGCGGGCGTGGCTGAGATGCTGCGCCAGGGTCAGGTAGGCGGCCTTGGCCGCGGCCTCGCGCGCCATCACCTTGTTCAGGTCCTGCGCGGCCTGCAGGTCGTCCAGCTGCTGGCGGCGGGCCACCAGCTCGTCGGGCAGCTGCTCGGGCGGCAGGCGGTACTTGCGCGCGGTGGCGTGCAGCGCCTGCATGCGTTCGTCGACCGCCTGCAGCCGCTCGGGATCGAGTTCGAGCCGGTCGACATAGCGCGTGAGCGAGTGCGCGGCTTCCTCGGCCTGCATCTGCGCGGGCTCGAGCGCGGCCAGCACGTCGCGCAGCGCGCCATCGACATCGGCCAGCTGCTGCAGCTTGTGCACGATGGTATTCAGCGCCGACAGCACCGAGCCGTCGGCCTCGGACAGTGCGTCCAGCGCGGCGCGGCTGCCGTCGATCAGGCCGGCGGCATGCGACAGCCGGTTGTACTCGGACTGGATCTCTTCCCATTCGCCCGGCTGCGGGTTGAGCTTGTCCAGTTCGCCGACCTGCCATTCCAGCCGCTCGCGTTCGAGCTGCATCTCGCGCGACTGGTGTTCCACCGCCTCGCGCTGGCGCACGCAGGCACGCCAGGCGCGCCAGGCCTCGGCCACCGCGCCGGCCTGCTGGGTGAGGCCGGCGTGGGCGTCGAACAGCAGCCGCTGCGCATCGGGGCGCAGCAGCAGCTGGTGCGCGTGCTGGCCGTGGATGTCGACCAGCTGGTCGCCGACTTCGCGCAGCTGCGCCAGGGTGGCGGCGGCGCCGTTGATAAAGGCCTTGCTGCGGCCGCCGGCATCGACCGTGCGGCGCAGCAGCACGGTATGCACGCCGTCTTCCGCTTCGCTGTTGAGCTCGCGCTCGGCCAGCCAGGCATCCAGTGCCGGGTGGGTCGAGAAGGTGGCGCTGACGCTGGCGCGCGGGGCGCCTTCGCGCACCACGCCGGCATCGGCGCGTTCGCCCAGCACCAGCGCCAGGGCATCGATCAGGATGGATTTGCCGGCGCCGGTCTCGCCGGTGAAGACGGTGAAGCCAGTGGTGAAGTCCAGGTCGAGCGTATCGACGATGACGAAATCGCGGATGGACAGGCTGCGCAGCATCGTGGCGTGGAAGGTAGTCGGTCCGATGGGTTCGGGCTCAGGCTTGGAGGGCGGCTTGATACTGGCTCAGAGGCGGTTGTCCTCGGACGGGTATTCGTGCCAGTGCAGCTTCTTGCGCAGCGTGGCGTAGTAGTTGTAGCCGACCGGGTGCAGCAGGTTGATGGTCTTTTCGGAGCGCCGCACCACGATGCGGTCGCCCGGCAGCAGCGAGGTCAGCGACTGCATGTCGAAGTTGACGCTGGCGTCGCGCGCGCTGGCCACCTCGATGGTGACCTCGGCGTCGTGCGGCAGCACGATCGGGCGGTTGGACAGCGCGTGCGGGGCAATCGGCACCAGCACCACGCCCGACAGCGTCGGATGCAGGATCGGGCCGCCGGCGGACAGCGCGTAGGCGGTGGACCCGGTGGTGGTCGACACGATCAGGCCGTCCGAGCGCTGGTTGTACATGAAGTGGCCGTCCACCGACACCGCCAGCTCGACCATGCCGGAGATGCCCGAGCGGTTCACCACCACGTCGTTCAGGGCCAGCGCGGAGAAGATGTTCATGTCGTCGCGCACCACGCGCGATTCCAGCAGCAGGCGGGTCTCGGCCTCATAGCGGCCGTCGAGCATGTCGGGCAGCACGGTGTGCGCGTCTTCCAGCGCGATGTCGGTCATGAAGCCCAGCCGCCCGTGGTTGACGCCGATCAATGGCACGTCATAGCCGGCGAGCTGGCGGGCGATGCCCAGCAGCGTGCCGTCGCCGCCCAGCACCACGGCCACGTCGGCCTGCCGGCCGATCTCCTCGGCGGACAGGGCAGGGTAGGCGGTCAGCCCGGTGGCGAGCGAGGTTTCGCGCTCGAACACCACGTCCTGCCCGTTGCGCAGGATATAAGAGGCGATCTCCTCCAGCGGCCCTTCGATGCCGGCAGTGGAGTACCGGCCCACCAGGGCGACGGTCTTGAACGAAGTGCGCACGGCGCTGGCTTTCGGGGGGGCGGACATGCGTGGATTAGACCATACCGCCATGACGCTTGTCAGCAGGCGCCAGCGAGCGGGCCAGGCCGGCCGCCAGAAGGTCCAAAACTTGCGTAAAATCGGGGCATCATGGATGAACGCTCCAAAACGCTGCTCAAGACCCTGATCGAGCGCTATATTGCCGAAGGGCAGCCGGTCGGTTCCCGCACCTTGTCGAAATACTCGGGGCTGGACCTGTCGCCTGCGACGATTCGCAATGTGATGTCCGATCTGGAGGAAATGGGCTTTATTGCCAGTCCGCACACCTCGGCCGGCCGTATCCCGACCCCGCGCGGCTACCGGCTGTTCGTCGATTCGATGCTGACGGCCAAGCCGCTGGAGCGCAACGCCGACCTGGCCGAGCTGACCGGCCAGATCCAGGACCAGCTCGGCGGCCAGCAGCTGGGGCCGCAGCGCATGATCACGGCGGCGGCGCGCACGCTGTCCAACCTGTCGCACTTCGCCGGCGTGGTGATGACGCCGCGCCGCGCGCAGGCGTTCCGGCAGATCGAATTCATGCGGCTGTCGGACAAGCGCATCCTGCTGATCATCGTCAGCCCCGAGGGCGACGTGCAGAACCGCATCATCCAGACCGAGCTGTCGTACACGCCGGCCCAGCTGATCGAGGCGGCCAACTTCTTCAACTCGCACTATGCCGGCATGAGCTTCGACGCGGTGCGCGGCCACCTGCGGGTGGAACTGCAGGACCTGCGCCGCGACATGTCGCAGCTGATGCAGGCCGCGGTCGAGGCCGGCAGCGTCGCCGAGGACGAGGACGACGACCACGTCTTCATCAGTGGCGAGCGCAAGCTGCTGGAAGTGGAAGACCTGGCCTCCAGCATGGACAAGCTGCGGCGCCTGTTCGACGTGTTCGAGCACAAGACCAGCCTGCTGCAGCTGCTGGACGTGTCCAGCCATGCGCAGGGTGTGCAGATCTTTATCGGCGGCGAAAGCCGGCTGGTGCCGATCGAAGACATGGCGGTCATCACCGCCCCGTACGAGGTCGACGGCCAGATCGTCGGCACGCTCGGCGTGATCGGCCCCACGCGCATGGCGTATGAGCGCGTGATCCCCATCGTCGACATCACCGCGCGCCTGCTGTCCAGCGCCCTGAGCCAGAACTAGTGCAAAGACTGGCTGGTCTGACAAGCGGCCCCATTCCTGCCGAGCGCGGCAATCGCCGGTGCGCCGCACCGGCGCCATCCCGGCACCGTGTCAACCCGGAAGCGACATGACGTTTTCTCCCGAACCGGCCTACCAGCACGGCCACGCGCCGCGCACGGCGATCCTGCTGGTCAACCTGGGCACCCCGGACGCTCCCACGCCCAAGGCGGTGGGGCGCTACCTGAAGGAGTTCCTGTCCGACCCGCGCGTGGTCGAGATCCCGCGCGCGGCCTGGCTGCCGCTGCTGCATGGGGTGATCCTGCCGCTGCGTTCGCGCGCCTCGGCGCTGAAATACGAATCGATCTGGCTGCGCGAGGCCCATATGACGGGCTCGCCGCTGCTGGTCTACAGCGAGCGCCAGGCCCATGCGCTGCAGCGGCTGATGAACCAGCACGGCCATGAGGTGACGGTCGCGTGCGCAATGCGCTACGGCAACCCGTCGATCGCCTCGGTGCTGGAGGCGCTGCGCCGGCAGGGCTGCGAGCAGGTGCTGGTGCTGCCGATGTATCCGCAATACTCCGGCACCACCACGGCCACGGCCTTCGACGAGGTGTTCCGGGTGCTGGGCCAGTGGCGCAACCAGCCCGAGCTGCGGCTGGTCAAGCATTTCCATGACCATCCGGCCTATATCTCGGCGCTGCACCAGCAGGTCGGCGCCTACTGGGCGCGCCACGGCATGCCGGACTTTGCCCGCGGCGACAAGCTGATCCTGTCGTTCCACGGTGTGCCGCGGCGTACGCTGGAGCTGGGTGACCCCTATCACTGCGAATGCCTGAAGACCGGCCGGCTGCTGGGCGAGGCGCTGGGCCTGCAGCCGGGCCAGTACCAGGTGACGTTCCAGTCTCGTTTCGGCAAGGCGGAATGGCTGCAGCCGTACACCGCGCCGACGCTGGCCGAGCTGGGCAAGGTCGGCGCGGGCCGGGTCGATGTCTTCTGTCCCGGCTTTCCGGCCGACTGCATCGAGACCCTGGAGGAAATCGCCATGGAAGGGCAGACCGAGTTCAAGGTCGCGGGCGGCAAGGATTTCCACTTCATCCCGTGCCTGAATGACGCCGATCCGTGGGTCGCGGCCATGGCCGAGATCGCGCTGCAGCACCTGCAGGGCTGGCCGCTGGCCACGCCGCATCCGCATGAACTGGAAGCACGGCGCACGCGCGCCCAGACCCGGGGAGCGGCGGCATGAATGTCGACTTTGAGCCGGATGCGCGCCAGCGCATCGACAAATGGCTGTGGTGCGCGCGCTTCTTCAAGACGCGCTCGCTCGCGGCCGAAGCGGTGGAGCGCAGCAAGGTGACCGTCAACGGCCAGCCATGCAAGAACTCGCGCGAGGTGAAGCCCGGCGACATGGTGGTGCTGGAAGCGCACCAGCAGCGCTGGGAACTGGTGGTGAAAGGCATTGCCCCGGCGCGCGGGCCGGCGCCGGTGGCGCAGACGCTGTACGAGGAAAGTGCCGAAAGCCAGTCGCGCCGGCTGGCCGACGCCGAGCGCCGGCGCCTGCAGCCGGAGCCGTCCGCGCAGATCCAGGGGCGCCCGACCAAGCGGGACCGGCGCCGCATCGACCACCTGAAGAGCTGAAATGACAATGCGGCGGCACCGGGAAGCCCCCGCTGCCGCCGCGCGCTTGGACCAGGGTCAGGTGGCGCTTATTCCTGCGTGACTTCCTGGCTGACGATAGGGACGATGTAGTGCTTGAACACCGCCTTGCCGCTGCCATACTCCGTATCGCGCGGGGTGAATGCGCCGGAAAGGCAGATAAAGACGGTCATGACCGCCAATGCGGCCACAAGGCAGAGTGTCACGACTGGCAGCTTATGCATGGCCAACCTTCCGGAAGAGGCACAAAGATGAACCATCTCCACAACCCCCGGCATTTTTGTCATTTTTATTACTGGGAATCTTAGTGATTGCGATGCAGCAAAGCAATAAGGCGTCGATTGCATATGCCTGGCCTTTGTAACCGTGTGTTTCCGCGTCACGCCAGCGCCACTCTTGAAAACCTGCGCCTTGCCACCACCTGCACGGAACACGCGCCGATTTACCACCCGCGGCCAGGCCCATGGCGGGCCGCGACAATGCATTGATACGGATCGACATGGAAGAACAGAAGCAGACGCCAAC
Source organism: Cupriavidus necator (assembly GCF_016127575.1). Lineage (NCBI taxonomy): Bacteria > Pseudomonadati > Pseudomonadota > Betaproteobacteria > Burkholderiales > Burkholderiaceae > Cupriavidus > Cupriavidus necator. Next base: position 275,484 of record NZ_CP066018.1, on the reverse strand, counting down.
CACCCAGACGCCTACGCCCGCTGGCGATGAGGCGGCCAACGCCAGCCAGGAGGCCGGCGCGCCGGAAACCGCTGCCGTGGACGACGTGGCGGCCCAGCTGGCCGCCCTGGAAGCCAAGGCGCGCGAGCATTACGACCTGTATATGCGCGCCGTTGCCGAGGGCGAGAACATCCGCCGCCGGGCGCAGGAAGATGTCGCCAAGGCGCACAAGTTCGCCATCGAGAACTTCGCCGACAACCTGCTGCCGGTGATGGACAGCCTGCAGGCCGCGCTGGCCGACGGCTCGGGCGATATCGCCAAGCTGCGCGAAGGCGTCGAGCTGACCGCGCGCCAGCTGGCCGCCGCCTTTGAGCGAGGCAAGATCGTTGAACTCAACCCGGTGGGCGAAAAATTTGACCCGCACCGCCACCAGGCCATCTCGATGGTGCCGGCGGACCAGGAACCCAATACCGTGGTGACCGTGCTCCAGCGCGGCTACACCATTGCCGAGCGCGTGCTGCGGCCGGCTCTGGTGACGGTGGCGGCACCGAAATAAGGCCGCCTGGGGCGGCGGCGTGCCGTCCTGGATCGCGACCTGACGCCCGGTGCCGGCTGGCCCGGGCGTTTGTCATTCTGGAGCGAGCATGACCACTGAACCAGGCGCTGGCCCGGCGACATTCCCGGCCCCCCACCTCGACCACCGCGCCTTCGAGGCATTCGGCATGCGCGAGGTCGATGACGGCAGCATCGACGCCGCCATCGCCGCTGCGGGCGATGCGCTGGTGTGCGTGTTCTTCTGGGGGGAGGACTGCTTCAACTGCGAGATGGCCAAGAAGGCCATGCTGGCCAACCCCGAACCGATCCGCGCGCTGGAACTGCGCTGGCTGCATGCCAACGTCTACGCGCATCCCGGGCTGGGCCGGCGCTTTGGCCTGCATGGCATCCCGGTGTTCATGTTCTTCCGGAACGGCAAGAAGCTGGGCCGCGCCACCGGCTGGCATGGCCACGGCCAGTTTGCCGCCGCGGTGGCCAATGCGCGGCTCAAGGCCAGCGGCAAGCCGCTGGCCGGCTGAGTGGGTTCAGCGGGACAGCGCGTAGCCGATGCGGAACTGCCACGGCAGCTTGTGGTTGTAGTCCAGCAGGCTCTCGCCATAGCCGACGAAGTAGCCCGCCATCAGGTAGCCCGCGGTGCCGGGGATCAGCCGCGCCATCGGGTAGGTCAGCTGCGCGTCGACACTGCCGTACCACTTGCGCGTGCCCTTGCGCAGCGTGGCGGAGAACTCCCATGAGTCCGGGCGCCCGTAGGCAATGCCCAGGTCCATGAAACCGCGGTAGTGGGCGATGTCGGGGTTGTCGCCCTTTTCCACGTAGGCGTAGAGCTTGGGCGCGACGCGCCAGTGCCAGTCGTTCTGGTCGCCAAAGTAGAAGGTCGGCTTGACGAAGACCGTATTGATGCTGCGCGAGTCGTCGCCGTTGCGGCCATTGGATTCATGCTCCAGGCCGGCCGCCAGCGACAGCCGGCTGATGGCGTTGTTGCGCACGCCGGTATCCGACAGGTAATAGAACAGGCTGGGCCGGTAGTTGGTGTCGCGGAACGGCTTGGACTGCTCGGACAGGTCCCATAGCGAGAACTGGGTGTAGGCCACGTAGAGGTTGTCGAACAGACGCTTCGACGCCGGATCTTCGCCCTGGAAGAGGCGGTACTTGAAGCTCAGCTGGAACTTGGCGTTGGCCCCGTCATGCGCGCCGACCATGAAATACATCGGGTCATGGAACGATAGCCGGGCGCTGTCGCGCAGGTCGGCCGGAGCGGGTGCGGCAGCGTCGGCGGTGGTGACCGGGGTCACCGGTACGGCGGCTTCGGTGGCCGGCTCCAAGCCGTTCGCTGCCAGCGCCTTGCCGGCAACCGGCGGCTCAGCGGTGGCGGATTCACCGGGCCGCGGCAGGCGGTTCAGCGTCAACAGCACCGGCGCGGCGTCGATGCCGGTGGCATCCAGCCGCACCTGGCCGCGCAGGGCCGGCGGCAGCGCCACCGTGTAGCGGATCGCGCGGTGCTCGCCGCGGCGCAGGTTGACCACGGCCGGGCCCGAGACTTCGCGCCACAGCACCAGCCGCACCGGCGCCTGCAGGTCGCCCGAGGCGGTCACTTCGAGCGTGTCGGGAATACGGTAGCGGCGCGTGGCGTCGTCGGCGCTGACCACCAGCGTCAGCGTGAGCGGCTGGTTGCCGTCGATCACGCGCGGCGGCTGCAACAGCGCCACGCCGGCGTGGCCGGCGAGGGGGCAGGCCAGCATCAGCGACAGGCAGAGCGGGGCAACGGCGCGGCCGGCGGGCGCGAGCCGGCGCCGGCGGGGGAGGGTAATACGGGACATGGCTTGCGGGCACCGCGCCGCCATGTGACGGCAACGCGGCTAGGGAAAATGCGGACCCGCAAAGACTACCACGCACCCATCGGAGGGTTGTGACGAATTGTACGCTGCACTTGATGCGTGACGCGTACCGGACTTAGCGGTTGGCGCGGCGCTTGACGCAATCGACATAGTGGTCGCCGTCGGGCGGCTGGCCGGTGCGCTGTGCCTGCCACAGCATTTCGCCCAGGCATTCCATCACCTGGTGCTGCGCTTCGTGCGGGGAATCCAGGCGGCGTGCCAGCGCCTCATAGGCCTGGCGGATGCCGCGCGGCTGGTCGACCGAGACCTGCTCGGAGATCGACAGGTGCATCGACAGGTGCAGGAAGGGGTTGGTCTGGCCTTGCTCGGGTGTGTAGTCCTGCGACAGCGCACCTTCGGTGTCGCGCAGCAGGCCGTGGTACTCGGGGTGCTCGCCGATCCAGTCTACAGCGATGGCTTCCAGCGGGGTCAGCACGCCGCCTGTGAGCTGCTTCTGCCAGGCATCGCAGAAGAACCGGCGGACTTCTTCTCGTGAGGGATTAAACATGGTGGCGACATTGTAAACGAGGGCCGCGGCCCGCGCTGGCGGTCCGGTTGCTGCAGACGGCGCCAAGTAGAATGCGGGATCGCCGACTTCCCGCCCGCCCGATGACCGCTTCCGCCCAAACCGCCCCGGACCATGCCCGCGACAAGCTGGCCGGCGTGCTGCTGATCGCGCTGTCGGCCAGCGCCTTTGGCGCCATGGCGATCTTCGCGCGCTTTGCCTACGCGGCCGGCGCGGATGTCTACGGGCTGCTGCTGGTGCGCTTCGTGCTGGCCGCCGCGGCACTGGCCTGGGTGATGCGCACGCGCGGCATCGGCCTGCCGCCGTGGCGCCGCGTGCTGGCGCTGGCGGCGATGGGCGGCATCGGCTATGTCGGCCAGTCGTTCTGCTTCTTCAGCGCACTCAACCATGCGCAGGCCAGCCTGGTGGCGCTGCTGCTGTACCTGTACCCGCTGTTCGTGACGATCCTGGCGGCCATCTTCCTGAAGGAGCGGCTGACCACCGCCGCGGTGATCGCGCTGGTGCTGTGCTCGGTCGGCGCCGGCCTGACCGTCGGCGGCGGCGAGGGCTCGCCGCTGGGGATCGCGCTGGGGCTGGCGGCGGCGGTGATCTACTCGGTCTATATCATCGTCGGCGCGCGCGTGACCGCTGGCGTCAACCCGATTGCCACCACCACGGTGATCTGCACCGCGGCGGCGCTGGTCTACGGCGCCGTCGGCCTGCTGCGGATGGGGGCGGGCGCGCCGCCGCAGTTCCCGGCCACTGCCGGCGGCTGGCTGGCGCTGGCGGGCATCGCGCTGCTGTCGACGGTGCTGGCGATCCTGACCTTCTTCGCCGGCCTGCAGCGACTGGGCGCGGCGCAGGCGTCGATGCTGTCGACGCTGGAGCCGGTGGTCACCGTGTTGCTGGCGGCGCTGCTGCTGGGCGAGCATATCGGCACGGCGCAGGCCGTGGGTGGCGGGCTGATCCTGGCCGGCGTGCTGTGGCTGACCCGCAGGGGCAGTGCGCCGGCGCCGGCCCGCGCCGATATGCAAGGGAATTGAACGGGTTGCTCAAAGGCGCTGTCGTGGCGCGCACAAAGCGTTGGGTACAATCGCCCCTTCCCTCAAATCCCGTACAGGAAAGAAGCGCATGTCCCAGATCGACAACGCCGCGCTGGCGCAGCTGTTCACCGAAGCCCGCACGCACAACGTGTGGCAGGACCGCCACGTGGACGACGCCGTGCTGCACCAGATCTATGAAGCGATGAAGTTCGGCCCGACCGCTGCCAACAGCAGCCCGGCGCGCATCGTGTTCGTCAAGAGCGCTGCCGAGAAGGCGCGTCTGGTGGACTGCGTGTCGGCCGGCAACGTCGACAAGACCCGTTCGGCGCCGGTGACGGCCATCATCGCCTTCGACACCGCCTTCCACGACCAGCTGCCCAAGCTGTTCCCGCATGCCGACGCCCGTTCCTGGTACGCCGGCAACGACGAGAAGATCGCCCGCGACGCGCTGATGAACAGCTCGCTGCAAGGCGGCTACTTCATCCTGGCGGCGCGCGCGCTGGGCCTGGACTGCGGCCCGATGGGCGGCTTCGATGCCGACAAGGTCAACGCAGCCTTCTTCCCCGATGGCAAGTGGCAGGTCAACTTCCTGTGCAACCTGGGCTACGGCGAGGCCGACAAGCTGTTCCCGCGCGGCCCGCGCCTGTCGTTCGACGAAGCCTGCCGTATCGTCTGATCGCGCTGCGCACCATCAAAAAAGCGACCCGGCCGTGGTCGCTTTTTTTTGGGGGGCACGCAGCAGCGCTTCAGGCCGTCCACTCCTGCAGGGGATCGGGATTGCAGGCCAGGTAGCGCTGGGGTTCGGCAATGCCAAGCCGCGCGCGGGCCGCGCCGATGGGTTCGTGCAGCAGCTTTTCATAGTCCTCGCCCAACAGCCAGCGGGCGCGCCGGCCCAGCCGGTAGCCTTCCAGCACGGCCCGCGCAAAGGCCAGGCTGCCGCTCACGCGCAGGCTTTTCAGCGACGCCGCGATGGCGATGAAGGCCCAGCCCTTGCCGCCGGTCTGCGCATAGCTGAATGCCACCAGTGCGGCTTCGCCAAGGCTTTCATCGGCCCGGTAGCCGGTGAGCACATGCCAGATGTCGTGGATGTCGCGGGTACGCCGGCCGAACCACATGTAGGCGTCCTCGATCAACGGTTCCTGGTCCAGGTTCGAGACCTTGGCCAGCCCGTCAGCGCTGTAGCCGGTCTGTTCCAGGAACGCGCGATAGGCCGCGCCCACCGTGCCCGGTGCGAACCTGGCCACGTAGGCGGGATCGGACAGGCGCTCCGCCAGCTCGATGCGCTGGTAGACCATGCGCCGCCCGTCGGGCGTGCTCAGCAGCCGGTTGAAGTTGCGGGGCATGGACGGCCCGTTGAGCGCGCGCATGATGCGGAACACCTGCTCCGTGTCGTTGCCGTTCGCCATCAGCTTGCGAACGGCCTGGAACGCGGCGAAGACATTGTGCTTGTAGGGGTTGGAAGCGGTGGTGGTGGCCATGGGCGGGGCTCCGTGGATCAGGCGACCTGCGCCTGGGCCGGCGCGGGGACTTGCAGCCGGGCGGCGGCGTCGCGGACGAAATCGACGCTGGTGTCGATGGCGGTCACCGGCAGCATATGCCCGCCGCTGACCAATGTCAGCGTGGCGCCCGGAACCTTGGCGGCGAGCGCTTCGCCATGCTCGGCAAAATCCAGGATGCGGTCTTCGCGGCCGTAGAGGACACTGACCGGCACGCGCAGCGTGCCGTAGCGGTGCAGCAGCGCCGGCAGGCTCTGCGCGGCGCCGATCAGGTCTTCGGACGCGGCCAGGAAGTGGCGCGGCCGCAGCGCCAGCAGCCCGCCTCCGCGCGTCGGGAAGTCGTCCGGCACCGGGTCCGGGCCGAACACGATGTCCATCACGGCTTCGCGGCGCCGAATCGACATCGGCACCACCAGCGTCCATGCCATCAGCCGGCGCAGCCACGCGCTGGGCACGGTCATGGCCTGGAACACCGGCGAGATCGCCTTGGGCGGGTGCGTGAGCGGCGCGATCAGTGCCAGCCCGCCCACGCGCTCGGGGTGGTGGATGGCCAGTGCCAGCGCAATCGCGCCACCCAGCGAATGGCCCACCACCAGCGGACGCTCCAGGCCAAGCTTGTCGCACAGCGCGGCGAGCGCTGCGGCCTGCGCCGGCAGGTCCGCGGCGCTGCCCGGCTTGCGTATGGAGTGGCCCGCGCCGGGGCGGTCGACGGCGATCACGCGGAAATGCTCGGCAAGCGGCCCGATCATGCCGTAGCCAAAATTCTCAAGCTGGCCGGACAGGCCATGCACCAGCAGCACCGCCGGGCCCTGGCCGCGCTCCACCACGTGCAGCCGCGCGCCGGGCACGTCGACAAAGCGGCCGTGCGGCGGCATGGCGGCTTCGATGCGCCGCGCGGTGCGCCACGTGTACAGATACAGCGACGCGCCCAGCGCCAGGATCAGCCCGATCAGCACCGCGAAAACGGTCAGGACGATGGTCATGATTGCACCTCGCTGGCGGCAACGGCCGGCACCGTGTTGTTGTTGTCGGTGGTGTCCTGGCCGTCCCGGTGCGCCCGGTGTGCCAGGGGAGAGGGAGGCGGGACATCGAACTGCAACACGCCGTCTGCGATGCGCCCGTGCCGGATCGCCAGCAGGTCTTTCAGGTAGTTCTGGTGCACGCGCCATGGCTTGCGATGCCCTTGCCGGGGCAGCACGGTGGCGGCACGCTGCACGTAGCCGGAGGTGAAATCCAGGAACGGGGTCGGCTCAACGTCAGCCGGGGCGCGCGGCACGGCAATGCGGTGGGCGTGGCGATCCATATGACGCAGCAGGCGGCAGACGTACTCGGCCGTGAGGTCGGCCTTGAGCGTCCACGAGGCATTGGTGTACCCGAAGGCCAGCACGAGGTTGGGCACATCGCTCAGCATCATCCCCTTGTAGGCCAGGCATTCGGCGGGGCGGCGCGGCTGGCCGTCCACGGTGAGTGCAATGTCGCCCAGCATGTTCAGCTTGAGGCCGGTGGCCACCACCACGACATCCGCGGCCAGCGTCTTGCCGCTGGCCAGCACGATGCCGTTCTCGGTGAACCGGTCGATGGTGTCGGTCACCACCGATGCGCGCCCGTCGCGGATCGCGCGGAACAGGTCGCCGTCGGGCACCAGGCACAGGCGCTGGTCCCAGGGCCGGTAGCGGGGCGTGAAGTGGGTGCCGACGTCATAGCCCGGCGCCAGTTGCGCTGCCGCCATGCCGATCAGGCGCTGCCTGACGCGGTCCGGCCGGCGCCGCGCCAGCTGGAAGAACATCATGCCCAGCAGCACGTTCTTCCAGCGCGTGGCGGCGTAGGCCAGCCGCTCCGGCAGCACGCGGCGCAGCTTGTGGGCGATGGCGTCCTCGCCGGGGCGCGTCACGATATAGGTGGGAGAGCGCTGCAGCATCGTCACGTGCGCGGCGCTTTTCGCCATGGCCGGCACCAGCGTGACCGCCGTGGCGCCGCTGCCGATCACCACCACGCGCTTGCCGGCGTAGTCGAGCGATTCGTCCCAGAACTGCGGATGCACCATGCTGCCGCGGAATTGCGCTTCGCCTGCAAATTCGGGCCGGTGGCCCTCGGCATAGCTGTAATAGCCTGCGCACACATAGAGCAGGCGTGTGCGCAGGCGCAGCCGGCTGCGGTCCGCACTGCGTTCGGCTTCGACCGTCCAGCAGGCTGCGGCGCTGTCCCATGCCGCGCTGATGACCCGATGGCCGAAGCGGATATGTGACGTGATGCCGGCCTCTTCGGCGGTTTCGCGGATGTAGGCGCGAATCGACGGCCCGTCGGCGATGGCCTTGGCGCCGCGCCAGGGCTTGAAGCGGTAGCCCAGCGTGTACATGTCCGAATCCGAGCGGATGCCGGGGTAGCGGAACAGGTCCCAGGTGCCGCCCATGGCCTCACGCGCCTCCAGGATGGCGTAGCGCTTGCCGGGGCAGCGCATTTGCAGCTGGCGCGCGGCGCCGATGCCGGACAGGCCGGCGCCTACGATCAGGACATCAAGGACTGCGTCATCGGGACTTGAGGCGGTCATTGGGGGATTCGGGCGAGTGGCGCTTCTGACAACATAGATTGTCAGAAGCGATCCGGCAAGGAATCTGACAATAGGGAATGTCATAATGGCGCGCATGACGACCGAGCTCACCCCCGCGCGTCGCTACCGCGGCGCCGAAGCCGAAGAACGACGTGCCCAACGCCGTGTGCAGCTGATTGCCGCGGCCGTGCAGGTCTACGGCGAGCGCGGCTACCAGAACGCCACCGTCAAGGCCGTGTGCGAGGCCGCGGGCCTTACCGAACGGTATTTCTATGAGTCGTTCGCCAACAGCGAGGCCTTGCTGCTGGCATCGTTTCAAACGGTGACCCACCGCTTGCTGCACACCCTCGCCCTGGCGGGCGAGGGGGCCGGAGGCGAGGGCCAGCAACGCGCGCTGGCCATGCTGCGCGCCTATTTCGGGGCGCTGCGGCGCGAGCCGCGTTCAGCGCGGGTGTTCCTGGTGGAAATCCGCGGCGTCAGCAAGCTGGTCGACGGGGCGCTGGCGGATTCGCTGGATGAATTCGGCGGGCTGCTCGCGCAAGCGCTGCTGCCGCCGGGACGCAAGCTCGATCCGTTGCTGACGGCGGGGGTGGCGGGCGGGGTGGTCCACATCGCCCTGCGCTGGATCACGCACGGCTACGCGCCCGAGGTGGAGGTCGTCGCGCGCACCGCGCTACAGCTGGCCCTGGTGCTGGCGCACGAGCCGGACTAGGACATCAGGCCCGGGTTACAGCTGCGGCGCCGGCGTCTTTTCCCTGAACTCGCATAGCGGCTCGATCACGCAGTGCCAGCACTCTGGCTTGCGCGCCTTGCACACGTAGCGGCCGTGCAGGATCAGCCAGTGGTGGGCATCGTGCAGGAACTCATGCGGCACGCACTTGAGCAGCTTCTGCTCGACGATCTGCACGGTCTTGCCCGGCGCCAGCCCGGTGCGGTTCGCTACCCGGAAGATATGCGTGTCCACCGCGATGGTGGGCTCGCCGAACGCGGTGTTGAGCACCACGTTGGCGGTCTTGCGGCCCACGCCCGGCAGCGCCTCCAGCGCTTCGCGCTCGGGCGGGACCTTGCCGCCGTGGCGCTCGACCAGGATGCGGCAGGTTTCGATCACATGCTTCGCCTTGGTCTTGTACAGCCCGATGGTCTTGATGTACTCGCTGAGGCCGGCTTCGCCCAGGTCCAGCATCTGGCGTGGGGTATGCGCTACCGGGAACAGCCGCCGCGTGGCCTTGTTGACGCCGACGTCGGTCGCCTGCGCCGACAGCAGCACGGCGATCAGCAGCTCGAACGGCGAGCTGTATTCCAGTTCGGTGGCCGGGGCAGGGTTGGTTTCGCGCAGCGTCTCAAAGATGGCACGGCACTTGGCGGCGTTCATTGTTTTTCTTCCGGGTCGGTATTGGCGTTCTGGTCGGATCCAGGCCTGGCAAGTCCCGCGCGCGCGCGCCGTGCTTCGGCGGCGTCGATCTGGGCCTGCACCGCAGCCGAGACGTTCTCCGTATTGCGCGGCTGCGCGGCCTGCTGCTTCTGCCGGGCGCGTTCGATGGCGGCCTGGATGATGGCGCGCTTGCGTTCCTGCGCGGCGCGCTCGGCATCGTTCTCCGGCGCTTCGGCTTGCACCGCGGCCAGCTTGGCGGCGGCCTTGGCGGCCAGGCGCGCGTCGTTTTCCTCGCGCTCGCGCACCAGCCGCGCATTGCGCGCCAGGTAGCGCGCGTGCGCGGCATCGGCCTGCGCCTGCGACCACGCGGCCCAGCCGGTGCGCGCGCCGGTGACCGGGACCATGTCGATGCAGTCGACCGGGCAGGGCGCCACGCACAGGTCGCAGCCGGTGCACCAGTCAGGGATCACCGTATGCATCTGCTTGGCGGCGCCGGCAATCGCATCGACCGGGCAGGCCTGGATGCAAAGCGTGCAGCCGATGCAAAGGCTCTCGTCGATGCGGGCCACCGCGCGCGGCTGTTCGCTGCCGCGCTCCGGGTCCAGCGGCAGTGGTTCGGTGCCGAGCGCCGCGGCCAGGCGCACGATTCCTTCCGCGCCGCCGGGCGGGCAGCGGTTGCAGGCGGCTTCGCCGCTGGCCATGGCTTCGGCGTAGGGGCGGCAGCCGTTGAAGCCGCATTTTGTGCACTGGGTCTGTGGCAGCAGCGCTTCGATGCGGTCGGCAAGGGACTTGACGGCGGGATTCACGACTACGGGCAGGAAATCAGGGGACAAGACAGGGACCAAGGCCGGATCAGAACGGTCAAGACACGATATTTACGGGGCGCTGTGAGGGTTTGGCGACATAACAGCCGAACCCGGCGGCGGACAATAGGCCAGCGACCCTGCGGCACCGGGATCTCTGTGGACCCCTGCGAGCCATCGCGCCGCAAGGATTATCCCCGATTTCGCCGGCGGGCAGAAACGGCGATGATGCGCGCACCGCCGGATTGCCGCATTCCGGCCTATGCCATAATCCGCGCAACGATCGACCAGCCACCCCATGTCAACTGAGCCCAAGACCAAACGCGACCCGGAAGGGACGCGCCGACGCATCCTCGCTGCGGCCACCGAGGAATTCGCCAAGGGGGGTCTGGCCGGCGCCCGCGTCGACCAGATTGCCCGGCGCGCGGAAACCAACGAACGAATGCTGTACTACTACTACGGCAGCAAGGAAGGCCTGTTCCTGGCGGTGCTTGAGAAGCAATACGCTAATTTCCGCGCCGACGAGGAGCAGCTGCACCTGGTCGACGAAGACCCGGTCCAGGGCGTGCGCACGCTGGCGCGTTTCGTCTGGGACTGGTATTACGAGCACCCGGAGTTCATCCGCCTGGTCAACAGCGAGAACCTGCACGAGGCCCGGCACCTGAAAAAGTCGGCGCAGCTGCAGCAGCTGATCAACCCGGTGGTGGATGTGCTGGCCGACGTGATCCGGCGCGGGCAGGAACAAGGCGTGTTCCGCGACGATATCGACGTGCCGCAGTTCTACCTGACGATTTCCGCGCTGGGCTACTACGTGCTGTCCAACCGCTATACCATCAGTGCCGTGATCGGCCGCGACGTGGCCTCGCAGCAGGAGCATGAGCGCTTTGCCGAGCTGCACTCGGAAATGCTGCTCAGCTACCTGAAGAAGCACTGAGCATCCCGGCCCCGCAAGAAGAAACGCCCGCAATCGCGGGCGTTTTCTTACCTGGTGGCCGAGGCCTGGTGGTACTTGCGGATAAAGTCGCGCAGCTGCGGGTAGATCTCTTCGCGCCAGCGCCGGCCCGAGAAGATGCCGTAGTGGCCGCAGTGTGCCGCGTTCAGGTGCTGCTTGCGGATTTTCGGGATGCCGGCGCACAGGTCGTGCGCCGCGGCGGTCTGGCCCGCGCCCGAGATGTCGTCCAGTTCGCCCTCGACGGTCATCAGCGCGGTGCTCTTGATGTCCTGCGGCCGCACCGGATTGCCGTCGATGGCCCAGGTGCCGTTGGCCAGGCGGAATTCCTGGAACACCTCGCGGATGGTGTCGAGGTAGTACTCGGCGGCCATGTCGAGCACCGCGTTGTATTCGTCGTAGAAGCGCACGTGGGCTTCGGCGTCATCCGCATCGCCCTCGACCAGGCTCAGGTAGAAGTCATAGTGCGAGGAAAGGTGCCGGTCCGGGTTCATCGCCACGAAACCGGCATGCTGCAAAAAGCCCGGGTAGACGCGGCGGCCGTGGCCGGGGTAGTTGGCCGGCACGGTGTAGATGACGTTGTTCTCGAACCACTCGAACGACTTGTTGGTCGCCAGCGAGTTGACCGCGGTGGGGCTCTTGCGGGCGTCGATCGGGCCGCCCATCATGGTCATGGTGCGCGGCGTCTTCTCGCCGGCCGAGGCCATCAGCGAGATCGCGGCCAGCACCGGCACGGTGGGCTGGCATACCGAGATCACATGCAGGTTCTCGGCGCCGATATGGCGGATGAATTCCTGGATGTAGTAGATGTAGTCCGACAGGTGGAACGCGCCTTCCTCGACCGGCACCATGCGTGCGTCGATCCAGTCGGTGACGTAGACCTTGTGGTCCTGCAGCAGCGTGCGCACCGTGTCGCGCAGCAGCGTGGCATGGTGGCCCGACAGCGGCGCGGCCACCAGCACCACCGGCTCATCCTTGAGCAGCTTGATGGTCTCCGGGTCGTCGGCATAGCGCTTGAAGCGCACCAGCTTGCAGAACGGCTTTTCAAGCACGGTCTGCTCGACGATGGGGATGTCGCGCCCGTTGGAGCGCACCGACTTGATGTCGAATGCCGGCTTTTCGTATTCCTTGCCGAGCCGGTACAGCAGTTCATAGCCGGCAGCCAGGCGGGGTGCGCCGGGAACCAGCGAGAGCGGGCTGAGGGGGTTGGTGAAGGTCTTGGCGGTCGCCTGGGCCCACGCGGTCAGCGGGTGCAGGATCGAGCGCTGGAACTCATGCAATTGGTAGAGCATGCCTTTTCTGCCTGGGTCTAGCTAAGAGGTACGTACTACCAAGTACTAATGTACTGACAATACACCGGGGGATCGTGGCGCCGATTATGCCTTTAACCGAACGACCGTGCTAACGATCTTGCTCTGCAGCATATACCTTAAAGTACATCTGTTGCTGCGGAAAACAATAAGGTAAAAGGCTGATTTCTTGATGACATTGGCTGATAAATCGTAAACAAATGCAAAAAGCGGCCGAAGCCGCTTTTTGTGCATTGCTTTGTGACGCTTGCGCCAGTCGCCACCTGTTGCGGGATGGCGATTGCAAAAGCCTTTTACATCACAGCTGCGATCGCATCGACGACGGCGTCGATGTTGCGGCTGTTCAGCGCGGCCACGCAGATGCGGCCGGTGCCGACGGCGTAGATGCCATGCTCGTTGCGCAGGCGGTCCACCTGGGCCGAGGTCAGGCCCGAGTACGAGAACATGCCGCGCTGCGCCTTGACGAAGGAGAAGTCGCCCGGCACGCCCTTGGCGGCCAGCTTGTCGACCAGCGCATGGCGCATCAGCTTGATGCGGTCGCGCATCTCGGCCAGCTCTTCTTCCCACATGGCGCGCAGTTCCGGGCTGTTCAGCACGGTCGCGACCACGGTGCCGCCGTGCGTCGGCGGGTTGGAGTAGTTGGTGCGGATCACGCGCTTGACCTGCGACATCACGCGCTGCGCTTCTTCCTTGCTGGTGGTGACGATCGACAGCGCGCCGACGCGCTCGCCGTACAGCGAGAAGCTCTTCGAGAACGAGCTCGACACGAAGAAGGGCAGTCCGGAGTCCGCGAACAGGCGCACGGCGGCGCCGTCCGGGTCGATGCCGTCGGCAAAGCCCTGGTAGGCCATGTCCAGGAACGGGATCAGGTTGCGTTCCTTGACCAGTTCCACCACCTGCTTCCACTGCTCGGGCGACAGGTCCACGCCGGTCGGGTTGTGGCAGCAGGCGTGCAGCACGACGATGGTGTTGGCCGGGAACGACTTCAGCGATTCCACCATGCCGGCAAAGTTCAGGCCGTGGCTGGGGGCATCGTAGTAGGCATAGTTGACCACCGGGAAGCCGGCGGATTCGAACAGTGCGCGGTGGTTTTCCCAGCTCGGGTCGCTGATGGCGACCTTGGCGTCCGGATACAGGCGCTTCAGGAAGTCGGCGCCGATCTTCAGCGCGCCGGTGCCGCCGAGTGCCTGGGCCGTCACCACGCGGCCTTCCGTGATCAGCGGCGATTCCTTGCCGAACAGCAGCGTCTGCACGGCCTGGTCATAGGCGGCAATGCCTTCGATCGGCAGGTAGCCACGCGGCGTGGCGGTGGTCAGACGTGCCTTTTCTGCCTCCTGGACGGCGCGCAGCAGGGGGATTTTCCCTTCGTCGGTGAAGTACACGCCAACGCCCAGGTTGACCTTGGTCGGGCGGGTATCGGCATTGAAGGCTTCGTTTAGGCCCAGGATCGGGTCGCGCGGGGCCATCTCGACGGCAGAAAACAAACTCATTTGGAATCTCGTGGTCGGCTATGTAAGAAAACGGGAAGGCGTAGAATGCTTCGGACTGCGCTGGGGGCTGACAGGCCCCCGTGACGCTTCCGGCTTGAAGCGGGGGCTGGCAACCCCAAGATTCTAGCGTATTCGCCCCGTATTCCTGAGGTATTTCCCTAATCCCGCCCGTAAATTCGCCCCCTATGTCGAACCTTGCAGAAGCCGCGCCGGCCCTGGACGAAGACAAATTCGTCACATTCCCCGGCTCCCCGTTCCAGCTCTACCAGCCGTTCCCGCCCGCCGGCGACCAGCCGGAGGCCATCCGGCAACTGGTGGAGGGGGTCGAGGACGGCCTGTCGTTCCAGACGCTGCTGGGGGTGACGGGTTCGGGCAAGACCTTCACCATGGCCAATGTGATCGCCCGGATGGGACGGCCGGCGATCGTGTTCGCGCCCAACAAGACGCTGGCGGCCCAGCTCTACGCCGAGTTTCGCGAGTTCTTCCCGCGCAACGCGGTCGAGTACTTCGTCAGCTACTACGATTACTACCAGCCCGAGGCCTACGTCCCGCAGCGCGACCTGTTTATCGAGAAGGACTCGTCGATCAACGAGCATATCGAGCAGATGCGGCTGTCGGCGACCAAGAGCCTGCTGGAGCGCCGCGACACGATCATCGTGGCGACCGTCTCTGCGATCTACGGTATCGGCAACCCGACCGAATACCACCAGATGATTCTCACCTTGCGGGCCGGCGACAAGATCAGCCAGCGCGATGTGATCGCGCGCCTGATCGCGATGCAGTACACCCGCAACGAGACCGATTTCCAGCGCGGCACCTTCCGCGTGCGCGGCGACACCATCGACATCTTCCCGGCCGAGCATGCCGAGATGGCGGTGCGGCTGGAGATGTTCGACGACGAAGTCGAGTCGCTGCAGTTCTTCGACCCGCTGACTGGCCGCGTGCGCCAGAAGATCCCGCGCTTCACGGTCTATCCGTCGAGCCACTATGTGACCCCGCGCGAGACCGTGCTGCGCGCGATCGAGGCGATCAAGTCGGAGCTGCGCGAGCGGCTGGAGTTCTTCCACAAGGAAAACCGGCTGGTGGAGGCGCAGCGGCTTGAGCAGCGCACCCGCTTCGACCTGGAAATGCTGTCCGAGCTGGGCTTCTGCAAGGGCATCGAGAACTATTCGCGGCACCTGTCCGGCGCGAAGCCGGGCGAGCCGCCGCCGACGCTGGTCGACTACCTGCCGCCCGACGCGCTGATGTTCCTGGACGAGTCGCACGTGCTGATCGGCCAGCTCAACGGCATGTACAACGGCGACCGCGCGCGCAAGACCACGCTGGTGGAGTACGGCTTCCGGCTGCCCTCGGCGCTGGACAACCGGCCGCTGAAGTTCGACGAATTCGAGCGCAAGATGCGCCAGGTGATGTTTGTTTCGGCCACGCCGGCGCAGTTCGAGCAGGACAATGCCGGGCAGGTGGTGGAGCAGGTGGTGCGTCCGACCGGGCTGGTCGATCCCATCATCATGGTGCGCCCGGCGACCACGCAGGTGGATGACCTGCTATCGGAAATCCACGCCCGCGTGGAGGTTGGCGAACGCGTGCTGGTGACCACGCTGACCAAGCGCATGGCCGAGCAGCTGACCGAGTTCCTGTCCGAGAACGGCGTCAAGGTGCGCTACCTGCACTCGGACATCGACACGGTCGAGCGCGTGGAGATCATCCGCGACCTGCGCCTGGGCACCTTCGACGTGCTGGTGGGCATCAACCTGCTGCGCGAAGGCCTGGATATTCCCGAGGTGTCGCTGGTGGCGATCCTCGATGCGGACAAGGAAGGCTTCCTGCGCGCCGAGCGCTCGCTGATCCAGACCATCGGGCGCGCCGCGCGCAACGTCAACGGTACCGCGATCCTGTACGCGGACCGCATGACCGAGTCGATGAAGAAGGCGATTGGAGAGACCGAGCGCCGCCGTGCCAAGCAGATCGCCTTCAACGAGGCCAACGGCATCACGCCGCGCGGCGTGGTCAAGCGCATCAAGGACATTATCGACGGCGTCTATAGCGTCAACGATGCCAGGGCCGAGCTGCTGGCGGCGCAGGAGCAGGCCCGCTACGAGGACATGAGCGAGAAGCAGGTCTCCAAGGAAATCAGGCGTTTGGAGAAGCTCATGCTCGATCACGCCCGCAACCTGGAGTTCGAGCAGGCGGCGCAGGTGCGCGACCAGCTGGCCAAGCTCAAGGCGCAGGTGTTCGGCGCCAGTGGAGAGGGCGCGCTGCCGCCTGCCTGATACGCCGCACCGCCACGCGCGCTTCGCCTATAGTGAAATTCGCGGCGGCGCCGGTCATGAAGGGTGAAAGCGCGAAGGCTGCCGCAAAGGAGGCAAGATGGAACGCCAGTTTGAATACGGCGGCTACGCGGTCGTGGTCAGCGCGGTCCCCAATGCCGCCGGCGGGTTTGCGGCGCAGATGCGCATCGCCGATGCCTTCGGCGAGCCATCCGGCCCCAGCTACGAGGCGATTGCGGGCGACGCGCCCACGCCCGAAGGGGCCATCGCCCTGGCGGAGGCCGGCGCCATGCGCGCGATCGACGCCGGCGAGGTCAACTAGCCAGGCATCACCCATTTTCCGTGGAGAACCACAATGAGCGATATCGGTGAATGGAAGAAGAAGGTCTATGAAACCCACGAGGTGCAGGTCCAGGTCAAACAGCGCTCACAGAGCGAATGGTCCTACACCGTGCGCGTCTGCCGCCCCGGCACCAATATCCGCGCCGCCGGCACGCTGACCGAGACCTCGCGCATCACCGAGCACTACAAATCGCGCGAGGCCGCGGAAGTGGCCGGGTTTGCGCACGGCGAGCGGCTGGCCAAGCAGCTGGCCTGAAGGGCTGCGGGTAGAATTGCGGCTGTCCGGCCGGCGGCCTTGCCGTGTGCCGGTGCGCCCGCCGTTCCACTCCCGCCAAGCCGTGATCCGATGAAGACATACGCCATCCTGATGTGTTGCATGGGAAACATCTGCCGTTCCCCGACGGCGGAGGGCGTGCTGCGCGCCAAGCTGGCTGCGGCGGGGCTGGACGCACTGGTGGAACTGGATTCGGCGGGCACGCATGAATACCACCTGGGCCGCGCGCCCGATCCCCGCACCCAGCGCCACGCGCTGCAGCGCGGCTATGACCTGTCCGCGCTGCGCGCGCGCAAGGTCGGCCTGCCTGACTTCGACCGCTTCGACCTGATCCTGGCGATGGACCGCGAGAACCTGGCCGGCCTGGCGCGGCTGCGCCCCGATGCCGGCGCCAAGCTGCGCCTGCTGATGAGCTTCGCCACCCGCCACGACGCCGACGAGGTGCCGGACCCCTACTACGGCGAAGGCGATGGCTTCGAGCGCGTGCTCGACTACATCGAAGATGCCTGCGACGGCCTGGTGGCCGAGTTGCGCCAGCGCCTGCAAGGCAACGCCGGCTGATCCCGGCGCCCGCTCCATCGTCCTTTCTGCGGCCCGCGCCGCGACGCCTCCGGCGCCGCGCCCGGCGGACCGATCCCACGAGAATCCATGCTTCGCAAACTGTTCCGCAAATGGCGCGAATCGCGCAATGCAAGCCTGCAGCTCGACGCCATCCTGGCCGCTGCCGATCCTGAGGCGCCGCTGGCCGAGCGCAACGGCTGGCTGATCGAGTTGGGCTTCTGGATCCGCCGCGATGGCGGGCTGGGCGCCGATACTGACAGCCAGGAACCTGGCACGGACCGCCGCCACCCCGAGCATGTGCGGCTGCGCTACCTGCTGCAGGTGCTGGAGCGGCATCCCGACTGGGCCGGGCGTTTCGCCCTGACGGTGCGCAGCCTGGTGCGCGAGAACGACCCCACCGGACTGTTCTGCGATACCGGCGTGGCCCTGCACCCGGGCTTCGTCAGCGAGATGGTGGGCCGGCTGCAGAACCGCTTCCTGCCGCCGCCGCCCAACCGCAGCGACATGGCGGGGCTGTTTGCGCTGGTGTTCGTCGGGGATGAGGACGCGGAGTGGGTCGAGGCCATCGACGATGGGCTGCTGGCGCGGCTGGCGCGCGTGCTGCAGGCCGGCAGCGCCGGGGGCGAAGCGGCGGGCATGGCGCACTATCGCGATGCGCTGGGCCAGACGCTGGCCACCAGCATCGCGGTGCTGGTCAGCCAGGTGCGCGCCACCGGCCTGAGTCAGGCGATCCGTTCGCGCCTGGCCGGGCGGGTGGAAGAGACACCGTTCTTCCGCCTGGACGAGGCCATCCAGGCCTTGCGTGAAGAGGGCCTGCGCCATGACGACAACAGCTTTGGCCACCGCCTGAACTACTTCCGCGCGCTGCTGGACGGCTGCCATGCCGCGATCCGCCAGGTGTATGAGGACCTGGAGGAAAACGGCGTGTCGGTCGAGGTGGTGTTCCAGATCGAGCGCATGAAGGTGCAGCTCAGCCGCATCGAGCTGCTGCTGGCGGCCTGGGTCGAGCCCCGCCGGCCCGGCATGCATGCGCACCTGGTGGCGGAGCTGATCCGATCGACCCAGGCCCGGCGCAGCATCTCGCACCTGGCCGGCACCTCGTTCGCGCAGCTGGCGCGCAAGGTGGTGGAGCGCTCGGCCGAGACCGGCGAGCACTACATCACGCGCGACCGCAAGGAATACGCCGAGCTGGTGCGCGCCGCGGCCGGCGGCGGCCTGGTCTCGGTCGCCACCGTGTACCTGAAGTTCCTGATCTACGGCCTGCACCTGGACAAGTTCAGTGAAGGGTTGCTGGCCTCGCTCAACTACGCCGGCAGCTTCCTGGCCATCCACTTTGCGCACTTCACGCTGGCGACCAAGCAGCCGGCCATGACCGGGCCGGCGCTGGCGCACCGGCTGGACGGGGCAGGGCGGCCGGAAGGGCGCGAGATATTCGTCGACGACACCATTGCCATGATCCGCTCCAACGCGGCGGCGATCGTCGGCAACCTGGCGGTGGTGTTCCCGGTGGCGCTGGGGATCCAGTGGCTGGCGCACAAACTGCTCGGCGCCAACCTGATCACGCCGGCCAAGGCGATTGCCACCATCGAGTCGTTCTCGATCCTGGGCCCGACGCCGCTCTATGCCGCCTTCACCGGCGTGCTGCTGTGGCTGTCCAGCCTGATTGCCGGCTGGGCCGACAACTGGTTCGCGCTGCATCGCGTGCACGACGTGATGGCCTACAACCGGCGCCTCCAGTACGTGCTGGGTGCGCGCGGCGCCACCCGTCTGGCGGATTTCTGGAAGCGCAACCTGTCGGGCATAGCCGCCAACGTGTCGCTGGGCCTGCTGCTGGGGCTGGGGCCGGAAATCCTGAGCTTCTTCGGGCCCCATATGGAAGTGCGCCATGTGACGCTGTCGACGGGCTCGGTCGGCGCCGCCATCGGCGTGCTGGGGCTGGATGCACTGCGCATGCCGTCGCTGTGGCTGGCGGTGGCGGGCATTGCGCTGATGGGGATGCTGAACGTGGCGGTGAGCTTCGCGCTGGCGTTCAATATGGCGCTGCGGTCACGCAACCTGCGGCGCGTGGACCGCGCCGAACTGAGCGCGGCCGTGCGGCGGCGCATCCTGAAGCACCCGTTGTCGCTGGTGATTCCGCCGCGCGCGGCAGGCCCGGAGACGGCCGCGGGCGGGCGCGAAGCGTGATCGGGGCGTGGTGCGCTGCGGCAGGGGTAGTTGACTGAATTAGTCGGGTACCTTTATACTTGACGGAAACGATCAAGTATTAGCTTCACCCCCAGAGCCCTGCACCATGAGACTGACCACC
Source organism: Cupriavidus necator (assembly GCF_016127575.1). Classification (NCBI taxonomy): domain Bacteria; kingdom Pseudomonadati; phylum Pseudomonadota; class Betaproteobacteria; order Burkholderiales; family Burkholderiaceae; genus Cupriavidus; species Cupriavidus necator. Next base: position 255,811 of record NZ_CP066018.1, on the reverse strand, counting down.
AAAGGCCGCTTCGCGGTCACTGCGATGATCGACCTGGCCATGCGCCAGGACCAGGGACCGGTCACGCTCGCCGGCATCAGCCAGCGGCAAAAGATCTCGCTGTCCTACCTGGAGCAGTTGTTTGGCAAGCTGCGCCGGCACGAGATCGTCGAAAGCGTGCGCGGCCCGGGCGGCGGCTACAGTCTGGCGCGCAAGGCCGAAGACGTCACCGTGGCGGACATCATCATCGCCGTGGACGAGCCCCTGGATGCCACCCAGTGCGGCGGCAAGGGCAATTGTAACGGAGATGACGGCTCCGGGCGCTGCATGACCCATGAACTGTGGGCCACGCTGAACCAGAAGATGGTCGAGTACCTCGACTCCGTTTCCCTCAAGAACCTGGTGGACCAGCAGCGCGAGCGCCAGCCGGCCGTGCTGCACGACATGCGCGAGGACGCCGCGCAGCCGGTCGCGGCCGCTGCGCGCGGCAAGGCCGACAAGCAGGAAAAGCCGGTCCGGGCCAGAATGGTGAATTCAGTTTTCAGCCTGGCGCAGTCCTGAGCGCGCCCAGGCAACGACAGCAAAACAGCGATCAGCGGTCCCTAACAAGGCAGTCATAACGATGAGCACCCCACATTTCCCCATCTACATGGATTACTCGGCCACCACGCCGGTGGACCCGCGCGTGGCGGACAAGATGATTCCGTACCTGCGCGAGCAGTTCGGCAACCCCGCCTCGCGCAGCCACGCGTACGGCTGGGAAGCGGAGCGCGCGGTGGAAGAAGCACGTGAGCAGGTGGCCGCACTGGTCGGCGCCGACCCGCGCGAGATCGTGTGGACCTCGGGTGCGACCGAATCGAACAACCTGGCGATCAAGGGCGCCGCGAACTTCTATTCGGGCAAGGGCAAGCACATCATCACCCTGAAGACCGAGCACAAGGCCGTGCTCGACACCACGCGCGAGCTGGAGCGCCAGGGCTTTGAAGTGACCTACCTGGACGTGAAGGAAAACGGCCTGCTTGACATGGAAGTGTTCAAGCAGGCGCTGCGCCCGGACACCATCCTGGTGTCGGTGATGCTGGTCAACAACGAGATCGGCGTGATCCAGGACGTCGCGCAGATCGGCGAGATCTGCCGCGAGAAGGGCATCATCTTCCATTGCGACGCCGCGCAGGCAACCGGCAAGGTGGCGATCGACCTGGGCAAGCTGAAGTGCGACCTGATGTCGTTCTCGGCCCACAAGACCTACGGCCCCAAGGGCATCGGCGCGCTGTACGTGCGCCGCAAGCCGCGCGTGCGCATCGAGGCGCAGATGCACGGCGGCGGCCATGAGCGCGGCATGCGCTCGGGCACGCTGGCCACGCACCAGATCGTCGGCATGGGCGAAGCCTTCCGCATCGCCCGCGAAGAGATGGCGACCGAGAACGAACGCATCCGCATGCTGCGCGACCGCCTGTGGAACGGCCTGTCGGACATGGAAGAGGTCTACCTGAACGGCGACCTGGAACAGCGCGTGCCGCACAACCTGAATGTCAGCTTCAACTTCGTCGAAGGCGAGTCGCTGATCATGGCGATCAAGGACGTGGCGGTGTCGTCGGGTTCGGCCTGCACCTCGGCCTCGCTGGAGCCGTCGTATGTGCTGCGCGCCCTGGGCCGCAACGACGAACTGGCGCACAGCTCGATCCGCTTCACGGTGGGCCGCTTCACCACCGAGCAGGAGATCGACTACACCATCGAACTGCTCAAGAGCAAGATCGGCAAGCTGCGCGACCTGTCGCCGCTGTGGGAAATGTTCAAGGACGGCGTCGATTTGAATTCGATCCAGTGGGCCGCGCACTGACGCGCCCGCACAGATCATCAGAACAAAACGCAATACCCCCGCAAAGATACGCAAGAGGTAAGCAAAATGTCATACAGCACCAAGGTTCTCGATCACTATGAAAACCCCCGCAACGTCGGTTCGTTCGACAAGAACGACGATGCGGTCGGCACCGGCATGGTCGGTGCGCCGGCCTGCGGCGACGTGATGAAGCTGCAGATCAAGGTCAACGAGGCGGGCGTGATCGAAGACGCCAAGTTCAAGACCTACGGCTGCGGCTCGGCCATTGCCTCGTCCTCGCTCGTGACCGAGTGGGTCAAGGGCAAGACCGTGGACCAGGCGCTGGAGATCAAGAACACCCAGATCGCCGAAGAACTGGCGCTGCCGCCGGTGAAGATCCACTGCTCGATCCTGGCCGAAGACGCGATCAAGGCCGCCGTCGAAGACTACAAGAAGAAGCACGGCGCCGAGCAGAAGGCTGCCTGATTCTGTCGCACTGACCACGGCATCGACGAAGGAAGACGCAACGATGATCACCATGACCGAGAAGGCGGCCAAGCATGTGGCCCGCTACCTGGAACGCCGCGGCAAGGGCGTGGGCCTGCGCCTGGGCGTGAAGACCACCGGCTGCTCGGGCCTGGCCTACAAGCTGGAATACGTCGACGAGCTGCTGCCGGAAGACGCGGTGTTCGAATCGCACGGCATCAAGGTCATCGTCGACGCCAAGAGCCTGCCGTATATCGACGGCACCGAACTCGACTACGCACGTGAAGGGTTGAACGAAGGTTTCCGCTTCAACAACCCCAACGTCAAGGACGAGTGCGGCTGCGGCGAGTCCTTCACGGTCTGAGGCGCGCCAGCGCAAGCAAGCCCCGGTGGAGCGCAGCATCGTCGGGTTCCGCCGGGACGAGGAAGGCCACTGGGTGGCCGAACTCGAATGCGGGCACGGCCAGCATATGCGGCACGACCCGCCATGGCAGTCGCGGCCATGGACGCAAAGCGAGCAGGGCCGCGCCGGCATGATCGGCATGCGGGTGAACTGCCTGAAGTGCGACCGCAACGAACCGCCGGCCGAGGGGGCACGCAAGCCCGCCTGAGCGGCACCGTGGCGGCAATGGACAAAGGGGCGGCGCGGCCGCTCTTTTTTCTTGGGGAAGCAGTTGAAAGACGATTTTTTTGCGCTGTTCGGCCTGCCGGCGCAGTACGGCGTCGATGACGCCGCGCTGGATGCGGCGTACCGCACCGTGCAGTCGCAGGCGCATCCGGACCGCTTTGCCAAGGCGGGCGACGCCGAGCGCCGCGTGGCCATGCAATGGGCCGCGCATGCCAATGAAGCCTACCGTACGCTGCGCCAGCCGTTGCGGCGCGCGACCTACCTGCTGAAGCTGCGCGGCGTCGATGTGCAGGCCGAGAACAACACGGCCATGACTCCGGCCTTCCTGATGCAGCAGATGGAATGGCGCGAAGCGCTGCAGGAAGCGGTGGAAGAGCGCGCAGTGGACCGGCTCGATGCGCTGCTGCGCGAGCTGCGCCAGGAAAAGCGTGAGCGCCACGAAGCACTGGGCGCGTTGCTGGATTCCGGCGACAACGAGGCGGCTGGCGGCGCGGTGCGGCAACTGATGTTTATCGAGAAGATCGAGCACGATACCAGCGAGGCCATCGACCGGCTGGAACACTGACCGGCACGTTTGCCGGGGCCGTGACACAATGGCGCCCGGCGCGAAAACCGCTCCCCAATGCCACCCGCATGGCGGTTTCCACTGCCGCACAAGACAGCAAAGAAATACCATGGCACTGCTCCAGATTTCCGAACCCGGCATGTCGCCGGCGCCCCACCAACGCCGCCTGGCCGTCGGCATCGACCTCGGCACCACCAATTCGCTGGTGGCCGCGGTGCGCAGCAGCATTCCCGAAGTGCTGGGCGACGAGCGCGGCCGCGCGCTGCTGCCGTCGGTCGTGCGCTACCTGCCGGACCGTACCGCCCATATCGGCTACCGGGCCCAGGAAGAAGCGGTGCGCGACCCCAAGAACACCATCGTCTCGGTCAAGCGCTTCATGGGCCGCGGCCTGCGCGACGTGGCCAATATCGAGCACAGCCCGTATGACTTTGTCGACGCGCCGGGCATGCTGCAGATCAAGACCGCCGCCGGCGTAAAGAGCCCGGTGGAGATCTCGGCCGAGATCCTGGCCACGCTGCGCCAGCGCGCTGAAGACACGCTGGGCGACGACCTGGTCGGCGCCGTCATCACGGTGCCGGCCTACTTCGACGAGGCCCAGCGCCAGGCGACCAAGGACGCCGCGCGCCTGGCCGGCCTGGAAGTGCTGCGCCTGCTCAACGAGCCCACTGCCGCGGCCATTGCCTACGGCCTGGACAATGCCTCGGAAGGCATCTACGCGGTTTACGACCTGGGCGGCGGCACCTTCGATATCTCGGTGCTCAAGCTCACGCAGGGCGTGTTCGAGGTGCTGGCCACCGGCGGCGACTCGGCCCTCGGCGGCGATGACTTCGACCAGCGCCTGCTGTGCTGGATCGTCGAGCAGGCCAGCCTGCAGCCGCTATCGGCGCAGGACATGCGCCTGCTGATGGTGCGTGCGCGCGCGGCCAAGGAAGCGCTGTCGGAAAGCGACAGCACCGTGATCGACGCCGTGCTGGAGTCCGGCGAGATCGTCCACCTGACGCTGACTGTCGAGATCTTCGACCAGGTCACCGCGCACCTGGTGCAGAAGACCCTGGCGCCGGTGCGCAAGGCGCTGCGCGACGCGGGCGTCGCGCCCGACGAGGTCAAGGGCGTGGTGCTGGTCGGCGGCGCCACGCGCATGCCGTCGATCCGCAAGGCCGTGGGCGACTACTTCGGCCAGACCCCGCTGACCAACCTCGACCCGGACCGCGTGGTGGCGCTGGGCGCCGCGATGCAGGCCAACCTGCTGGCCGGCAACCATGCCCCGGGCGAAGACTGGCTGCTGCTCGACGTGATCCCGCTGTCGCTGGGCGTTGAGACCATGGGCGGCCTGGTCGAGAAGATCATCCCGCGCAACAGCACCATCCCGGTGGCGCGCGCGCAGGAATTCACCACCTTCAAGGATGGCCAGACCGCGATGGCGATCCACGTGCTGCAGGGCGAGCGCGAGCTGGCCAGCGACTGCCGCTCGCTGGCGCGCTTCGAGCTGCGCGGCATCCCGCCGATGGTGGCGGGCGCGGCGCGCATCCGCGTGACCTACCAGGTCGATGCCGACGGCCTGCTGTCGGTGACCGCGCGCGAAACGCATTCGGGTGTGGAAGCCTCGGTCACGGTCAAGCCGTCGTACGGCCTGGCCGACGACGATATCGCGCGCATGCTGCAGGAAAGCTTCCGCGAGGCCGAGCACGACATGAAGAGCCGCGCGCTGGCCGAAGAGCGCGTGGAAGCCGACCGGCTGGTCGAGGCCACGCAGCGCGCGCTGGAAACCGATGGCGACCTGCTGTCGGCGGAAGAGCGCACCGCGGTCGAGGCGCTGATGGCTACGGTGCGCGAGATCGCCACCGGCGAAGACCACCACGCCATCCACGCCGCGGTGGAGAAGCTGTCGCACGGTACCGACGAATTCGCCGCCCGCCGCATGGACCGTTCGATCAAGAGCGCGCTGGCCGGGCGCAAGGTGCAGGAGCTGGGCTGATCACCGGGCCCGCACCGACATACAGACATCAGGACACCACATGCCACAGATCGTTGTTTTGCCCCACGTTGAATATTGCCCGGAAGGGACGGTGATCGAAGCCGAGAAGGGCGTCAGCGTCTGCGACGCGCTGCTCTCGCACGGCATCGAGATCGAGCATGCGTGCGAGAAGTCGTGCGCCTGCACCACCTGCCACGTGATCGTGCGCGAGGGCTTCAATTCGCTCAACGAGGCCGAGGAGAAGGAAGAAGACCTGCTCGACAAGGCCTGGGGGCTGGAGCCGAATTCGCGGCTGTCGTGCCAGGCCATCGTCGATGATGAAGACCTGACCATCGAAATCCCGAAGTACACCATCAACCACGCCAAGGAAGGCCACTGAGCGGCCGGCAAATCTCAGCGGAGAACAATCCCATGAAGTGGACCGATACCTACGCCATTGCCGAAGCGCTGTATGACAAGTTCCCGGATGTCGATCCGGCGGGCGTGCGCTTCACTGACCTGCGCCGCTGGGTGCTGGAGCTCGACGGCTTTGCCGACGCGCCCGAGCGCTCGGGCGAGAAGATCCTGGAGGCGATCCAGCAGGCCTGGATCCAGGAAGCCGAATAAGCGACGCAGTATCGGGATGGCGACAAAAGGCCGGCAAATTGCCGGCCTTTTGCTTTGCTGCTGCGCGAGAGCCGGATCAGCCCCGCATCAGCGCGCCGTTCTCCAGGTGCACGCGCTCGCCTGGCTGCACGGCGGGGTCTTTCTCGTAGGTGAAGGTGCGGTGGCTGCCGTCATCCATGCGCACGCGCACTTCATAGTGCGTGTCCTTGCTGACGGTCTTCTCGATCTGGTTGCCGGCCACGCCGCCACCCACGGCACCCACCACGGTGCCGACGATGCGGCCATTGCCCTTGCCGACCTGGTTGCCCAGCAGCCCGCCCACCACGGCCCCGCCGAGCGCGCCCAGGCCGCTGGTGTTGGGCTTCTGGGTCTGGATCGGCGTCACCGAGACGATACGGCCGGCGTAGGGGCTGCCCTTGGCAGCCTGGCGCTCGGTGTCGGCACGCTGGCTGGCGCGCGGCTCGCTGTCGCGCTGCGCGGCCTGGCGTGCCGGGGCGGTGCGTGGCGCGGCTTGCGACGAACCGGTGGCATCCTGGCCGGCCGGGCGCTGCTGGCCGTCGTTGTAGACCGGCGGCCGGGTTGTGCTGCCCGGGGCGGGCGCTGCCGTGACCGGCAGCGGCCCTTGCGGGTCTGCCTGCGCACCGGCCTGCGCCGGCAGGTCAGGGCTGGCCTTGCCGATCGGCAGCACGCCAGTGACGGCGGCGACCGCGGTCAGGCTGGCGATCACCACGGCGACGGCTGCCGCACCGACGAGCGGATGCAGCCGGCGTTGCGGCGGCAGCGGGGCAGGGGTGTTGTCGTTCGGGGTGGCTTGGCTTTGCATTGCTATGGCTCCGGTGCGGCGAAGGCCGCGTTGGGATGGAACCAGTGTGGCCGAAGCGGGTGGGGTTTTCCGTTTGTTTTTGTAAATATATGTAGGCGGAAAATATCTTTTATATCAATGCCTTATGGTTGGTTGGGGCGCATATCACGGGGCCAGGCTGTAACATTCGGCGGCTTGGCATGACATTGGCGGCGCCCCAAGGAAAAAGCCCCACCGATTCGGTGGGGCTTCATCTTGCCAAAGCGCTTGCTCAGTCTTCCCGGCGCAGGTGCGGGAACAGGATGACGTCGCGGATATTCGGGCTATCCGTCAGCAGCATCACCAGGCGGTCGATGCCGATGCCGCAGCCGCCCGTCGGGGGCATGCCGTATTCCAGCGCGCGGATGTAGTCGGCGTCGAAGTACATGGCTTCTTCATCGCCGGCGTCCTTCTGCTCGACCTGCTTGCGGAAACGGTCGGCCTGGTCCTCGGCATCGTTCAGCTCCGAGAAGCCGTTGGCGATCTCGCGGCCGGTGATGAACAGTTCAAAGCGCTCGGTGATGCCAGGCACCGTGTCCGAGGCGCGTGCCAGCGGCGAGACCTCGACCGGGTAGTCGACGATGAAGGTCGGCTCCCACAGCTGGTTTTCCGCGGTTTCCTCGAACAGCACCAGTTGCAGCGTGCCCAGGCCGGCGTTGAGGAACTGCGGCGCGTTGGTGTTGACGCCGAACTTCTTCAGCTCGGTGCGCAGGAACCCGGCATCGGCCAGTTGCGCATCGGTGTACTGCGGTGCGAACTTCTGGATCGCCTGGCAGATCGTCAGCCGATGGAACGGCTTGGACAGGTCCAGCTCGCGGTCCTGGTAGGTCAGCACGGCACTGCCGCGCGCATCGATCGCGGCCTTGCGGATCAGGTCCTCGGTGAAGTCCATCAGCCAGCGGTAGTCCGTGTAGGCCGCGTAGAACTCCATCATGGTGAACTCGGGGTTGTGGCGCGGGCTCACCCCTTCGTTGCGGAAGTTGCGGTTGATCTCGAACACACGCTCGAAGCCGCCGACGATCAGGCGCTTCAGGTACAGCTCGGGCGCGATGCGCATGAACATCTGCATGTCCAGCGCATTGTGGTGCGTGATGAAGGGCTTGGCCGCGGCGCCGCCCGGGATCGGGTGCAGCATCGGCGTTTCCACTTCCATGAAGCCGGCATCGGCCATATGGCGGCGCAGCGACGAGATCGCATTGGTGCGGGCGCGGAAGGTGTTGCGTGTTTCCGGCGACACGATCAGGTCGACATAGCGCTGGCGGTACTTCATTTCCTGGTCGGCCAGGCCGTGGAACTTGTCCGGCAGCGGACGCAGCGACTTGGACAGCAGGCGCAGCTCGCGCACCTGCACCGACAGCTCGCCCTTGTTGGTGCGGAACAGTTCGCCGCGGGCGCTGATGATGTCGCCCAGGTCCCAGTGCTTGAAGGCCGCGTAGACCTCTTCGCCGACCTTGTCGCGGGTGATGTAGAACTGGATCTGGCCGCTGCCGTCCTGCACCGTGGCAAAGCTGGCCTTGCCCATCACGCGCTTGAGCATCATGCGCCCGGCGATGGCGACCTCGACCGGCGCGGCCTCGAGCGTGGCCTGCTCGGTCTCGGTGTATTGCGCCTGCAGCGCGGCGGCCTGGTGGGTGGGGCGGAAATCGTTGGGGAAGGGCACGCCTTGCTGGCGCAGCGCGGCCAGTTTCTCGCGCCGCTCCGCGATGATCTTGTTCTCGTCGACGGCGGGAGTATCTGCGGCGGCTGGCTTGGCCTGGGCGCGGTTCGGTTCAGTCATGATGTCTTGTCGGATCGCGCGCGGCGTGCCGCGCGCGGATTCAGATGGCTTGATGGGTGCGGCTTAGTAGTTGCGGAGATCGTCCAGCTCGGTGCTGCCGAAATCCGGGCGGTGCAGGTAGGCGACGATGCGGCCGGCGGTTTCCTCGGCCGACGCCAGCTGTTCATTGGCTTTCAGCTCGCGGAAGCGCTGCACCTGGGCGAAGTCGGCATTGCGGATGGTGGCCTGCATGCCGGTGTCGATCACGCCCGGGGCCAGCGCCACGGCGCGCACGGTGCGCGGGGCTTCGGCCTGGGCGTACTCGGCGTTGACCGAGCGCATGAACATGTCCAGCCCGGCCTTGCCGGCGCAGTAGGCGCTCCAGCCTTCGACCGGGCGGCGCGCCGCGCCGGAGGAGATCGCCAGCACCTTGCGCGGGCAGTCGAACTTCTCGGTGCGCTCCAGGAACGCCGCGGTCATCGTCATCGGCGCCGCCAGGTTGGTCAGCAGGTGCGGCACCAGGGTTTTCTCCTGCAGGCGCGTGACCGGGCCGATCGGTTCGACCACGCCCGCGTTCAGGATCAGCGTGGCGCTGGTCGGCGGGATGTCGAGCGTATCGAGCACGCTGGCGAGCCAGGTTGCGGCGGGGCCGGCCTGCGACAGGTCCTGCAGGTGCCAGGCCACCGGCACGCCGCTCATGGTGGCGATGCGCTCGAGCTCGCTGTTGCGGCTGCGCGCCACGCAGATCAGTCGGTTGCCCGGCACGAGCAGGGCATTGGTCAGTGCCGCGCCCAGCCCGCGCGAGGCGCCGGTGATGATGTAGAGGTGATTGGCTTCGCTCATGGTGCCCCGGTCGGAAAGGCCGCAGCTGCGGCGGTACAGCGATGATCCAGCGATTGCGGTGATGTTGCTGTGCCGCCGCGGGCGGCCCGGTACGGCCTTACAGTCCCTGCTTGAGGCTGGCCTCGATGAACGGGTCCAGGTCGCCGTCCAGCACCTTCTGGGTGTTGGACATTTCCACGTTGGTGCGCAGGTCCTTGATGCGGCTCTGGTCCAGCACGTAGGAGCGGATCTGGTGGCCCCAGCCCACGTCGGTCTTGCCGGCTTCGAGCTTGTCGGCCTCGGCCTGGCGCTTGCGCATCTCGTGCTCGTACAGGCGCGATTTCAGCATCGACATGGCTTCGGCACGGTTGCGGTGCTGTGAGCGGTCGTTCTGGCACTGCACCACGATTCCGGTAGGGATGTGCGTGATCCGCACGGCCGAATCGGTCTTGTTGATGTGCTGGCCGCCCGCCCCCGAGGCGCGGTAGGTGTCCACGCGCAGGTCCGCCGGGTTGACCTCGACCTCGAACGAATCGTCGACCTCGGGGTAGACGAACACCGACGAGAACGAGGTATGGCGCCCGCCCGACGAATCGAACGGCGACTTGCGCACCAGGCGGTGCACGCCGGTTTCAGTACGCAGGTAGCCGAAGGCGTATTCGCCCTCGATCTTGATGGTCGCGCTCTTGATGCCGGCCACGTCGCCTTCGGACTCTTCCAGCACCTCGGCCTTGAAGCCCTTGCGCTCGCAGTACTTCAGGTACTGGCGCAGCAGCATCGAGGCCCAGTCGCACGCTTCGGTGCCGCCAGCGCCGGCCTGGATGTCGATAAAGGCGTTGGCCTGGTCCATCTCGCCCGAGAACATGCGGCGGAATTCCATGCCCGCGACGATCTCCTCGAAGCCCTTGACGTCGGCCTCGATCGCTTCGAGGGTGTCGTCGTCGCCTTCTTCCCTGGCGAGCTCAAACAGCTCTTCGGCGCCGCTGAGGTCGTCGGTGAGCTTGCTGAGCACGCTTACCACGCCCTCGATTGCCTTCTTTTCCTTGCCGAGGTCCTGGGCCCGCTTGGGGTTGTTCCAGACGTCGGGGTCTTCCAGCAAACCGTTGACTTCGTCCAGCCTTCCTACTTTGACATCGTAGTCAAAGATACCCCCGTAGATCTTCCGTTCGCGAACGGAGATCGGAGATGGCACCGGAGATGGCGTTGAGGCGTTCTGCTTCCATGATGTTCCTGCGCTTCGAAAACCTCGAATTATAGCGGATCGGCGCGGCAACCCGGGGCTTCCGGACCGCCTCGGCGGGCCGCGGACCGAACGGATTGGCCGCGGCGCGGTCTATCCGCCGGTGCCGGGCGTCGCACGCGGCGATAATACGGGTCGCAAGCCGCCCCCGGCACGACAAAGAACAGGGACGAATGACGCAAACCAGACATGACATCGAACCAGGCCGGCGCCGCGCGCTGGGCCTGCTGCTGGCCGCCGCGGCCGCGGTCGCGGCCGGCTGCGGCACCACGGGCGGTCCCGTGCCGGACGGCTACTACCGCGTCGAGCGCGGCGACACGCTGTATTCGATCGCGCGCAAGCACCGCCGCAGCGTACGCGACCTGACCCGCTGGAACAGCGACATCACCAGCCCCAGCCAGATCGAGGTGGGCCAGCTGATCCGCGTGCGGCCGCCGGGTGGTGCCTCAGGCAGTGCTTCGGCCGGCCAGGCCGTGACCGATACCCCGCGTGTCGACAGCGGCCCGGCCTCCCGGCCGCCCGCCAGCAGCATCCGCCTGCAATGGCCGGCCGACGGGCGCGTCACCGCCGGCTTCGCGCCGCCGGCCAGCAAGGGCCTGAGCATCGCTGTGCCGGCCAACGGCGCGGTGCGCGCCGCCGCCGCCGGGCGCGCCATCCACGTCGGCAACCTGCGCGGCTACGGCATGCTGGTGATCGTCAAGCACAGCGACGACTGGCTGACCGTCTACGGCAACCTGGACCAGCCGCTGGTCACGGAAGGCGCCCAGGTCTCGGCAGGGCAGGACGTGGGCCGCATGGGCGCGAGCCCGAGCGAGCTGCACTTCGAGGTGCGCGGCAACGGCAAGCCAGTGGATCCCGCTGCCTACCTGCCGTCGCGGGGCTGAACGGGGGGGAGCCCCCGGGAGCACGCTACTGCGCGTGTTCGATCACCAGCTGCACGCGGGTGACGCCGTTGAAGGTGTTGTTGTCGAGCCGGTAGGCCACCTGTGCGCTGGCGCCGAGCGAGTCGGCATGGTTGAACCAGATCGCGTCGAGGCGCTGGCTGCCGCGCCCGAGCTGCAGCTTCAGGTGCTTGCCCTTGAGCACGCTCTGGCGCAGCACGTCGAACTCGCCGCAGAAGGTCGGCGCTGGGAAGCCCTGGCCCCATACCTGCTGCTCCAGCAGGGTGACGAATTCCGGGCTGAAGCACTGGTCCTCGATATCGCCATCGGTCTCGATCACGCGCGCCAGCTGGTCGTCGGTCAGCCATTCGCGGCCGACCGCCTCGAAGGCCTCCTGGAACTCGGCAAAACGCTCGGCGCGCACGGTCAGCCCGGCCGCCATGGCGTGGCCGCCGAACTTGAGCAGCATGCCGGGATGGCGCTTGGACACCAGGTCAAGCGCATCGCGCAGGTGGAAGCCGGGGATCGAGCGGCCCGAGCCCTTGACGGTGGTCTCGTCGCCCGGGGCGAAGGTGATGGTGGGGCGGTGGAACTTGTCTTTCAGACGCGACGCCACGATGCCGATCACGCCCTGGTGCCAGGTGTCGTTGAACACGCTGACGGTGAAGCGCGCTGAGGGGTCCGGGCCGGCCAGCGGCTGCTCCAGGATCTGCAGCGCCTCCTGCTGCATGCCGGCCTCGATGTCGCGCCGCTCGCGGTTCATGCTGTCCAGCTCCTGCGCGATCTCCCATGCGCGGTTGGCATCTTCCGTCAGCAGGCATTCAATGCCCAGCGACATGTCCGCCAGCCGGCCGGCCGCGTTCAGGCGCGGACCCAGCCCGAAACCCAGGTCGAAGGTATTGGCGCGCGCCGCCTCGCGCCCGGCGGCGCGGAACAGCGCCGCCACGCCCGGCTGCATCCGTCCTGCGCGCATGCGGCGCAGGCCCTGTGCCACCAGGATGCGGTTGTTGGTATCCAGCTTGACCACGTCGGCCACCGTGCCCAGCGCCACCAGGTCCAGCAGCGTCTGCAGCGGCGGCTGCGTGGCCTGGGTATAGACGCCGCGCTGGCGCAGTTCGGCGCGCAGCGCCAGCAGCACGTAGAACATCACGCCCACGCCCGCCAGGTTCTTGCTGGGGAATTCGCAGCCCGGCTGGTTCGGGTTGACGATCACCGCGGCCTGCGGCAGCTCCGACCCCGGCAGGTGGTGGTCGGTCACCACCACGTCGATGCCCAGCGCATTGGCCGCAGCCACCCCGTCGACGCTGGCGATGCCGTTGTCGACCGTGACGATCACGTCCGGCTGCTGCCTGGCCGCCAGCGCCACGATCTCCGGGGTCAGGCCGTAGCCGTACTCGAAGCGGTTCGGCACGATGTATTCCACCCGCGCGCCCAGCATGCGCAGCCCGCGCACGCCCACCGCGCAGGCGGTGGCGCCGTCGCAGTCATAGTCGGCCACGATCAGCAGGCGCTTGCCGGCGGCGATGGCGTCGGCCAGGTAGGCTGCGGCGTGGCCGATGCCCTTCATGGCCGCGGGCGGCACCAGTTCGGGCAGGTCGGTGGCCAGCTCGGCCGCGCGCGCCACGCCGCGCGCGGCCAGGATGCGCGCCAGCGTGGGGTGCAGGCCGGCGGCCGCCAGCGAGCTGGCGTGTTCGGGAGAGTATTGGCGGATGGCGATCCGGGTCATGGGCGGGGCGGCAGGTGATGTTTCAGTAGGGGCGGCGCGTGTCAGGCGGCTTTATGCGGCATAGGCGAGGTCGGACAGCAGTGCGCGCCAGTCGCCGCGCTGGCCCATTCCGCGCCAGAACTTGCGCAGGTCGGCACGGCGCACGGTGAACTCGGCAAAGTGATTCTCGCCGGCCAGCACCAGCGTGATGGCGCCGACCTGGCCGGCCACCAGTGCTTCCAGTGCCGGCGCGAACCAGTCGGCATCCAGCGCATGCATGCAGTCCAGCCACAGGCCCCAGTCTTCGGCGATATGCGCTTCGGTGGCGCTGTCGAGCATGGCCAGCACCGTGCCCTGCACCGCGCTGGCGCCAGCCAGGCCGGCCGGCACCGGCAGCACGCGGCTGCCCGCGGCCAGGGCCAGCCCGCTCAGGAAGGGATCGTTGCTCAGCACCGTATCGGCCAGCCGCGGCACCGGCTGCAGCGCGCCGCCGCCGTACAGCCAGACCGAATTGACCGGCGCCTCGCCGGCGGCCTCGCGGGCCTGGTTGACGCGGTGGTCGTACCAGGTCATCTGGATCTCGTTCTGCAGGCGGCGCCAGTCGCGGGCGCGTTTGCCGGCCTGCATCCAGATATCGATATTGCGGCCCGCCGCGCGCAGCGGCGTGGTCGCCTCCAGCGGGCCGAATACGGCTTCGGGCAGGTACCAGCGCTGCGGGCAGGGTGATTCCAGCGCGATGCCCGATTCCAGCAGCAGTTCGTCGATGGCGGCGCGCAGGGCCGCGGCTTCCTGCGGCCGGATGCCCAGCTGGGCGGGCGGCATCAGCACCAGGTGATCGCGCGCGGCGTGGATGTGCACCGGCTGCAGGCAGGTCCAGGACTGGCCATCGGGGGTGGCGGGGACGGCGCCGCCACTGTCGGCCAGCCGCATATAGGGCGCCAGCGGCACCCGGACCGGGTCCAACCCCGCCTTGCCGGCCAGCCAGCGCTCCTGCGGCAGGCTGCGCAGGAAGGGGTCGTCATGCCGCTCGCGCGGGCCGGGCTCGGCCCGGGTCAGCAACTTTCCGAGCGCGGGCAGCTCCAACTGCCGCAGCAGCGCGCCGGGGACGACATCGTCCCGGCCGTCGTCGCCGGCGCCCGGCGGGACGGAAAAGGGCACAATCAGGGTCAGGTGCGTCATCATGGTGGCGAGATTGTAAACTCCCGGCTGGCCGGCGCCAGTCTTGCGAGAGGCAGGCGGCGCACCCGATGGCCCGCATGCGTGCCGCCGGCGCCCCTCCACCGGGCACCGGCGCTTTCCCGAAACAACAGGAATCCTCTTGAACTTTCCCTACGAGTGGCAGATCGGCTGGCGATACACCCGCGCAAGCAAGCGCGCCAGCCGCAACACCTTCATTTCGTTCATCTCGATGATCTCGATGTTCGGGATCGCCCTTGGCGTGGCCGCGCTGATCGTGGTGCTGTCGGTGATGAACGGCTTCCAGAAGGAAGTGCGCGACCGCATGCTGTCGGTGCTGGCGCATATCGAAGTGATCGGCCCGTCGGCGCTGCCGGACTGGCAGAAGACCGCGGCCGAGGCCTTGCAGAACAAGGAAGTGACCGGCGCCGCGCCCTATGTCGCGGCCCAGGCCATGCTGACCCGCGACGACGCCGTGCGCGGCGTGCTGCTGCGCGGCGTGGAGCCGTCGCAGGAGCCCAAGGTCTCCGACATCGGCAGCCAGTTCCGGGCCGGCAGCATGACGGCGCTGGAGCCAGGCGGCTTCGGCATCGCGCTGGGCAACGAGCTGGCCAACGCCATGGGCGTGCAGGTCGGCGACAAGGTCACGCTGGTGGCGCCGCAGGGCACCATCACGCCGGCGGGCGTGCTGCCGCGGCTCAAGCAGTTCACCGTGGTGGGCGTGTTCTCGTCCGGGCACTTCGAGTTCGACAGCGCGCTGGCGCTGGTCAACATGCATGACGCCGAGACCCTGTTCCGCCTGAGCGGCCCCACCGGCGTGCGCCTGAAGCTGCAGGACATGCAGCGCGCGCCGCAGGTGGCCAACGAGCTGGCCGGCACCATGTCGGGCGAGCTCTACCTGCGCGACTGGTCCAAGCAGAACCGCAACTGGTTTGCCGCGGTGCAGACCGAGAAGCGCATGATGTTCATCATCCTGACGCTGATCATCGCGGTGGCCGCGTTCAATCTGGTGTCGACCCTGGTGATGACCGTCACCGACAAGCAGGCCGATATCGCCATCCTGCGCACCATGGGCGCGCAGCCGGGCTCGATCATGAAGATCTTTATCGTGCAGGGCGTGGCCATCGGCTTTATCGGCACCGTCCTGGGCGTGGCCGGCGGCACGCTGATCGCCACCAATATCGACGTGATCGTGCCTTTCATCGAGCGGCTGCTGCACGTGCAGTTCCTGCCGCGCGACATCTATTTCATCAGCGAACTGCCTTCGGATCCCCGCGTGAACGACATCGCCACCATCGGCATCATCTCCTTCGTGCTGGCCACGCTGGCCACGCTCTATCCCAGCTGGCGTGCCGCCCGCGTCAACCCGGCGGAGGCGCTGCGCTATGAGTGAAGCCGTGTTGCATGCCGAGACCCCCACGCCCGCCGCGGACCAGCCGCGCACCGGCTCGCCGGTGCTGGTGGCCGAGGGCCTGACCAAGCGTTTCCGCCAGGGCGAACTCGACGTGGACGTGCTGCGCGGCGTCGATGTGCGCGTCGATGCCGGCGAGAAAGTTGCCATCGTCGGCGCCTCGGGCTCGGGCAAGAGCACGCTGCTGCATGTGCTGGGCGGGCTGGATGAGCCCGACTCCGGCCGCGTCGCGCTGCTCGGCAAGCCCTTCACGGCGCTGCGCGAGCGCGAGCGCAACGTGGTGCGCAACCGCCAGCTGGGCTTCGTCTACCAGTTCCACCACCTGCTGCCGGAATTCACCGCGCTGGACAACGTGGCCATGCCGATGCGCATCCGCGGCCTGACCCAGCATGACGCGCGCGGCGTGGCGCAGGCCATGCTGGAGCGCGTGGGCCTGGGCGGGCGCGCGAAGCACCGCCCGGGCGAGCTGTCCGGCGGCGAGCGCCAGCGCGTGGCGATCGCGCGCGCGCTGGTGGGGCAGCCGGCCTGCGTGCTGGCCGACGAACCCACCGGCAACCTCGACGACCACACCGCCGGCGGCGTCTATGACCTGATGCTGGAACTGTCGCGCACGCTCGGCACCAGCTTCATCATCGTCACCCATGACCTGGACCTGGCCGGACGCTGCGATCGCGTGCTGCGGCTGCGCGACGGGCACCTGCACCAGGAACGCTGAGCGGGCCGGCCCATGTGGATCGACACCCACTGCCACCTCGACGCCAGCGAGTTCGACGCTGACCGCCAGCAGGTGGCCGACGCGGCCGAGGCCGCCGGCGTGCGCGGCATCGTGGTGCCGGCGGTGGCAGCGTGGAACTTCGAGGCCGTGCGCGCGCTGGCGCGCCACGATGTGCGCTGCGTCTATGCACTCGGCATCCATCCGCTGTGCTCGCCCGGCGCCGGCCAGGCCGACCTTGACACGCTGCGGCGCGAGGTGGCGGCGAGCATGGGCGACCCGCGCTTTGTCGGCATCGGCGAGATCGGGCTCGACTTCTTCGTCGCGGGGCTGGATGCTGAGCACCAGACCTGGCTCTACGCGGAGCAACTGAAGATTGCGCGCGAATTTGACCTGCCGGTGCTGCTGCATGTGCGCAAGTCGCAGGACCAGGTTGGCGCGCAACTGCGCAAGCTGGGCGTGAAGCGCGGCATTGCCCACGCCTTCAACGGCAGCAATGAACAGGCGCGGCGCTTTGTCGAGCAGGGCCTGAAGCTCGGCTTCGGCGGCAACGTCACTTTCAGCCGTGCGCGGCAGATCCGCCGGCTGGCGACGGAGCTGCCGCTGGAGGCGCTGGTGCTGGAAACCGACGCACCCGACATGGCGCCGGCGTGGCTGTCTGACGATCAGTTCGGCGAACAGCACAAGGCGCGCAACACGCCGGCGGAGGTGGCGGGCGTGGCGCGTGTGATGGCTGAATTGCGCGGCATCGATGCGATGACGCTGGCGCACGCGACATGGCGCAACGCCGTGGATGCGATGCCGCGGCTAGGAACCTTTGCCGAAAGCATGGCGCCACGACCGGGCCTGAGGTAGACAGGACTTCGCCGGTCAGACTTCGTCGATGCGCCCGCTCTCACCCCATCCGAATCACCGGCGTGCTGTACTGAATCCAGTCACACAACTTCACTTCCTCCTGACAGCCTGACAAGGTTCCAGCCCCACTGCGGCGGTACAACCGTCTCTGTGCAGAACACGCAGGAGAGTTGTGGTGCGCTGGTTCGTGGTGGCTTTCGTCGCGGGATGCTGGACGCTGCAGCAGCAGTCAATGCTGCCGCCGCAGGATGGCCTGCGCCTCGGTGCTGTGGCGCTGACATTGGTCGCTCTCGGCATCGCCTTGTGGGGCAGGCGCCTGCACGTCGTGCTGCATGGCCTGGCGCTTGCCGGGCTGGCGTTCGGCGCCGCCTTCTGCTGGGCGGCCTGGCGGGCCGAACTGCGCATGCGCGACTGGCTGCCGGCCACGCTGGAGGCGCGCGACCTCGACGTGCGCGGCGTGGTGTCGGGGCTGCCGGCGGATGCCGCCACCGGGACGCGTTTTGCCTTGACTGTGGAGCAGGGTGATGCGGGCCAGCCTCTGCCGCGCCGCGTGATCCTCAACTGGCGTGGCGCACCGCCCGACCTGCGTCCCGGGCAGCGCCTCACGCTGACCCTGCGCCTGCGGCGTCCGCGCGGACTCGCCAATCCTTTTGGTTCTGACTACGCCTATTGGCTGCTGGCGCAGGGCTATGGCGCCACCGGCTATGTGCGCCGCGCACAAGGGCCGCCGCAGGACGCGTCCGCGGAGCGGCTGGCATGGCGCATTGAGGCCGTGCGCGCCGCCGTGCGCGATCACCTGCGCGCGGCGCTGCCGGCCGATGCGCGCTTTGGCGCGGTGCTGACCGCGCTGGTCATTGGCGACCAGCGCGGTATCGATGCGGACGACTGGCAACTGTTCCGGCGCACCGGCGTCAGCCACCTGGTCGCGATCTCCGGGCTGCATATCACCATGATCGCCGGCATGGCGGCGTCGCTTGCCGGGCTGTTGTGGCGGCATTCGTTCGGACTCGGCCGCTGGCTGCGCCGGCCGTTGCCGCTGTGGCTGCCGGCCCGGCAGGCCGCGCTGGTGGCGGCCGTGGCCAGTGCGCTGGCTTACGGCCTGCTGGCCGGCATGCAGGTCCCGGCGCTGCGCACCGTGGCCATGCTCTGCGTGGCGGCCATTGCGGTATGGAGTGCGCGTGCGCCGCCCGCCTCGGTGGTGCTGGCGTGGGCGGCGCTGGCGGCATTGCTGCTGGATCCGTGGGCGGTGATGTTGCCCGGCTTCTGGCTGTCCTTCGGCGCGGTGGCCGTGATCTTCTTCGCGGCCCGGCCCGGCCGGGATGCTTCGACGGAAGGGCGTTGGCAACGCCTGCGGTCCGTGCTCGCCGCCGGGGCGCGCACGCAGTGGGCCGTGACCATCGGGCTGGTGCCGCTGACGTTGCTGCTGTTCGGCCAGGTATCGGTGGTGTCGCCGTTGGCCAATGCGGTGGCGATCCCGGTCGTCAGCCTGCTGGTGACGCCGCTGGCTTTGCTCGGCGCCGCCTTGCCGATGGCGCTGGCCGGGCCGGTGCTGGCGGTGGCCCACCTGGCTATGGTGGCGCTGGCCGCGGTGCTGGGCTGGCTTTCGGCGCTGCCATGGGCGATGTGGGAAGCGGCCAGCGCGGGGCCGTTGGCGCTGGTGCTGGCGGCGCTCGGTGTCGGGCTGCTGGTCGCGCCGGTCGCCACCGCGCGCGCGCGCCTGCACGGCGGGCTGCTGATGTTGCCGATGCTGCTGGCGCGCGGCCCGCCGGTTGCGCATGGCGAGTTCCGCGCGGTGATGCTGGACGTGGGGCAGGGCACGGCGGTGCTGGTGCGAACGCGCGCCCATGCGCTGCTGTATGACACCGGGCCGTCTTATGCGTCGGGATCCAGCGCCGGTGCGCAGGTGGTGGTGCCATTGCTGCGGGGCGAGGGGGTTGGCCGGATCGACCACCTGATGGTCAGCCATGAAGACACCGACCATGCCGGCGGCGTGGCGGACATCACGGCGGCGGTGGCCGTGTCCGCGCGCAGCACCGGAGCGCCTGCCGGTCACGTTCTGCTTGGGTCGGCGGCCAATGACTGGTCGCCATGCGCGGCGGGCCAGCAATGGGAGTGGGACGGCGTGCGCTTTACCGTGCTGCATCCGCTCGCGGAGCAGGCGCAGCAGGCAGCCATTGCCAGCAATGCGCGCAGCTGCGTGCTGCGCGTGGATGCGGCGGCGCACAGCCTGCTGCTGACCGGAGACATCGGCGTGGCGCAGGAGCGTGCGTTGATCGACAGGTTGCCGGCCGAGGTGCTGCGTGCCGACGTGCTGGTGGTGGCCCACCATGGCAGCGGCACCTCATCCGGTGCAGCCTGGCTGGAGGCAGTGCGCCCGTCGGCGGCGGTGTTCCAGCTGGGTTATGCCAACCGCTATCGCCACCCGAGCGGCGAGGTGTGGGAGCGCTACGGCCGCGCGGGCGTCCTGCGCTACCGGACCGATGAAACCGGCGCGGTGACCATGGACACTGCGCCCGGGGGCTTTGCGTTGTCGGTGTTCCGGCAGGCGCAGCCGCGCTACTGGCGGGCGCGACCGCCGGCGCCGCGTTAGCGTCAACTGGCCTTGCGGCGACGCGTGCGGGTGGCGGGCAGCGCGGGCGTGGCTGGCTCGGCTGCGGCGGGCCTGGCGCGGTTTCGTGCCGGCGGTACTGGCCGGGCCGGCTCCGCACCGGCAATGCGTCGTTCGCGCAGATGCGCCTTGGCGCGCTGCAGGCGGGGGGCGACGGTGTCGGCGCGCGCAAGCGCCACGCCGGCGGCCAGGACGTCGCCCAGCACCAGGTGGCTGATGCGCGAGGTCATCGGCGTGTAGACCTCGCTGTCTTCCTCGACGTCGGAAAACACGCAGACGTCAGCCAGCCGCGCCAGCGGCGAGCCGCTGTGCGTGATTGCCAGCACGCTGGCGCCGCTGCTGCGCGCCAGCGTGGCAGCGGTCAGCATGTCCCAGGTGCGGCCGCTGTTGGAGACCAGCACGGCCACGTCGCCACGGGCGAGCAGCGCGGCCGACATGCTGAACACGTGCGGGTCGGAATACGCAACCGTCGGCATGCCCAGGCGGAAGAACTTGTGCTGGATATCCAGCGCGACGATGCCGGAGTTGCCGCAGCCGTAGAACTCGATGCGGCGCGCGCCGGCGAGCAGCTGGATGCCATGCTCGATCTGGTCGGCCGACAGCGCATTGCGCACGCTCATCAGCGTGGCAATGGTGCGGTCGAAGACCTTGCCGGCGATGTCCGCGGGGCGGTCGTCGGCCGCGACGTCCTGGTGCACGAAGGGCGTGCCGCCGCCAACGTTCTGCGCGAACTGCAGCTTGAATTCGCGGAAGCCGTCGTAGCCCAGCGCCGCGCAGAAGCGCGCGATGGTGGGCTGCGACACGCCGGCGCGCTCGGCCAGCTCGGGCATCGACAGCCGGATCACGGCGGCGCCATGCCGGGCGACATAGTCGGCCAGGCGGCGTTCAGAAGGGCGGAGCGTGTCGTAGACGGCTAGGATTCGGTCGCGCATGGCGGCGGGAGGCAGTGTCGGGGGTTGCGGATATGTAGAGATTCTACATCGGATGGCGCCGCATCTTGCCCGAAATGGTGCGTCGCCCGCCCTCGGGGTTTGCCCTGATTCCGGGAATTTCTGCGCAATTGTGATGCATGAGCGGGTCGACGGCGTGCTCGCGCTCGGTATAATGGCGGCGATCTGTAGAAAATCTACATGCGATGGCGCGGCATTGCCGCGCCGCCACCAAGCCCACAAGGAACGTCTCCGCCATGCCTTCTGCCGTCCATGCCGAGCTTCTTGCCGTCACCGAGCGCATCGTCGCGCGCAGCCGCGCCAGCCGCGCCGCCTACCTTGCCCGCTGCGAGCGCGCGCAGGCTGAACTGGGGCCGCTGCGCGGCATGTCCTGCGCCAACCTGGCGCACGGCTTTGCCGCATTGCCGGCCAACGACAAGCTGAAGCTGCGCGTCGACCATGCCCCCAACCTGGGCATCGTCACCGCGTACAACGACATGCTGTCGGCGCACCAGCCGTACGAGCGCTACCCCGCCGTGATCCGCGAGGCCGCGCGCGCGGTGGGCGCGGTGGCGCAGGTGGCGGGCGGCGTGCCGGCGATGTGCGACGGCATCACGCAGGGCAACCCGGGCATGGAGCTGTCGCTGTTCTCGCGCGATGCGATTGCGATGGGCACCGCGGTGGCGCTGTCGCACAACACCTTTGATGCGGCGCTGATGCTGGGCGTGTGCGACAAGATCGTGCCCGGCCTGCTGATGGGCGCGCTGCAGTTCGGCCACCTGCCGATGGTGTTCGTGCCGGCGGGCCCGATGGCCAGCGGGCTGCCCAACAAGGAGAAGGCGCGCGTGCGCCAGCTCTACGCCACCGGCCAGGTCGGGCGCGATGCGCTGCTCGAAGCCGAATGCCAGGCCTACCACGGCGCCGGCACCTGCACCTTCTACGGCACCGCCAACAGCAACCAGTTCCTGATGGAAATCATGGGCCTGCACCTGCCGGGCGCGGCCTTCGTGCACCCGGACAGCGGCCTGCGCGATGCGCTGACCGCGGCGGCCGCGCAACGCGCGATCGCCCTGCGCGCGCGCGGCGACGAATACCTGCCGCTGGCGCGCATCGTCGACGAGCGCGCCATTGCCAACGCCATGGTCGGCCTGCTGGCGACCGGCGGCTCCACCAACCACACCATCCACCTGGTGGCGATGGCGCGCGCCGCGGGCATCGTCATCGACTGGAACGATTTCGACCTGCTGTCGCGCATCACGCCGCTGCTGGCGCGCGTCTACCCGAATGGCTCGGCCGATGTGAACCACTTCCATGCCGCGGGCGGCGCCGGTTTCGTCATCCGCGAACTGCTGCAGGCCGGCCTGCTGCATGAGGACGTGCAGACCGTGGCCGGCCCCGGGCTGGCCCGCTATGCGCAGGAGCCGGTGATGGCCGACGGCGTGCTGCGCTGGCGCGACGGCGCGGCGCACAGCGGCGACGCGCAGGTGCTGGCGACGGTCGCGGAGCCTTTCTCGGCCGAGGGCGGGTTGCGGCTGATGCAGGGCAACCTGGGCCGCGGCGTGATCAAGGTCTCGGCGGTGGCGCCGGAGCACCGCGTGGTCGAAGCCCCGGTGCGGGTGTTCGATGCGCAGGAGGCGCTGCAGGCGGCCTTCGATGCGGGCGAGCTGACCGGCGACCTGGTCGCGGTGGTGCGTTTCCAGGGGCCGAACGCCAACGGCATGCCCGAGCTGCACCGCCTGACCCCGGTGCTGGGCGCGCTGCAGGACGCCGGCCACAAGGTGGCGCTGGTGACCGACGGCCGCATGTCCGGCGCGTCGGGCAAGGTGCCGGCGGTGATCCACGTTGGCCCCGAGGCGCTGGCCGGCGGCGCGCTCGCGCGCGTGCGCGACGGCGACCGCATCCGTGTCGATGCCGTTGCCGGCACGCTGCAGTGGCTGGGCGACGAACGTGAATTCGCGGCGCGCGAGCTGGCCGCGGCGCCGGACGACGATTTCGCGCAATTCAGCCTGGGGCGCGGCCTGTTCGGCCTGTTCCGGCGCCACGCGCGCATCGCGGAAGAGGGCGGCAGCGCACTTGACCTGTCCGAGGCGGATGTTGGGGCCGGCGCAGGCGGGCGCCAACGTACCGCAGCGGCGCAAACCGTCGCACAATAGCCAGGCCTGAGGCCGATTTTCCCCTGAAGTTCCCTGCGGGGCGGCAGCGCCCCCCCGACGTCTTTGCGCCGCCGCAAGGACGTCCAGCTGGACCGACAAGGACAGACAAGGATGGCGACACCATCCGATACCAAGACCGACGGAGCAGACATGATCTATATCCTGATGGGCGTTTCCGGCAGCGGCAAGACCACGGTCGGCCAGTTGCTGGCGCAGCGACTGGGCTGCGGCTTCCATGACGCCGATGCATTCCACAGCGACGCCAACAAGGCCAAGATGCACGCTGGCGTCCCGCTGACCGACGAAGACCGCTGGCCATGGCTGGCGGCCATGCGCGCCGCCATCGACGCGGCCCGGGCCGAAGGCCGCACCCATGTGTTCACCTGCTCGGCACTGCGCCAGGCCTACCGCGACCGGCTGACCCCGCCCGACGGCGGCGTGACCTTCGTCTTCATGAAGGGCGATGCATCGCTGATCGGCACGCGCCTGTCCGCGCGCACGGAACACTTCTTCAACCCCGACCTGCTGCAAAGCCAGTTCGATACGCTGGAAGAGCCCAGCGACGCGCTGGTGCTCGACATCCGCCAGTCGCCCGAGGCGCTGGTCGCCACCATCCTGCAGGCCACGGTGCCGCAGGGCGCCGGCGCGGCGCGCTGACCTGCTGACCTCGCCGACCGTTCCGGCCGGCCCCGTTCCCGTGCAGCCCGCAAGCGGCCGCCAGCCTGGCTGGCGGCCGTTTTTGCGTGCGCTGGCAGACATCTTGCTAGTTCACTTTCCGTGCCGGCCGGCACCCGCCAGCTTGCGGGTTTCGCCGGTACGGGTATGCTGAAAGGGCCAGTGACTCGACAGTATCGCCGTGAGCGTCCCGAACGGGCAGGCGCGGCGGGCTGGGGACGGGAAAGCCAGGGCAAAACCAGGGCAGCCGGTAGCGACCACGAAGTCGCAGTGAAGCGGTAGCACCGGAAGCCCGCGACATGGAGGAACGGCCATCATGGCGGGGCGGTATTTCGACGAGATGCTGGACTGGCGCACGGACGGGGCGCAATGGGTTATCCAGGCGGGGCAGGCGTTGCCTGAAGGCGCGGTGCGCCCGCATTACCGGCATTTCGCTGACTGGCTGGCGCGGCAGTCTGAAGGCACGATGGGCAACAAGCGCGCCGAGGCCGACCTGATCTTCCGGCGCGTGGGCATTACCTTTGCCGTCTACGGCGACAAGGATGAAGCCAACAGCGGCACCGAACGCACCATTCCGTTCGACGTGATCCCGCGCATCTTCCCGGCGAACGAATGGGCGCTGCTGGAAAAAGGGCTGCGCCAGCGCGTGGCCGCGCTCAACCGCTTTGTCCACGATATCTACCACGGCCAGGACATCATCCGCGCCGGCGTGATCCCGCCCGACCAGATCTACAACAACGCCCAGTACCGGCCCGAGATGCTCGGCGTCAACGTGCCGCACGACATCTATGCGCACGTGGCCGGCATCGACGTGGTGCGCGCCGGCGAGGGCGAGTTCTACGTGCTGGAAGACAACCTGCGCGTGCCCTCGGGCGTGTCGTACATGCTGGAAAACCGCAAGATGATGATGCGGTTGTTCCCGGACCTGTTCGCGCGCAACCGCGTGGCGCCGGTGGCCCACTATCCTGACCTGTTGCTCGACATGCTGCGCGGGGTGTCGCCGCAGGCCATTGCCGATCCCACCGTGGTGGTGCTGACGCCGGGCATGTACAACTCGGCCTACTTCGAGCATGCCTTCCTGGCGCAGCAGATGGGCGTGGAACTGGTCGAAGGCAGCGATCTCTTCGTCGAGGACGACCACCTGTTCATGCGCACCACGCAGGGCCCGCAGCGCGTCGACGTGATCTACCGCCGCGTCGACGACGACTTCCTCGACCCGCTGGTGTTCCGCCACGATTCCTCGCTGGGCGCGGCCGGCTTGCTGTCGGTCTACCGCGCCGGCAACGTGACCATCTGCAACGCCATCGGCACGGGCGTGGCCGACGACAAGTCGATCTATCCGTACGTGCCCGACATGATCCGCTTCTACCTGGGCGAAGAGGCCATCCTCAGCAACGTGCCGACCTATATGTGCCGGCGCCCGGACGACCTGCAGTACGTGCTGGACCATATGGAAGAACTGGTGGTCAAGGAGACCCACGGCGCCGGCGGCTACGGCATGCTGGTCGGCCCGGCCGCCACGCGGGCCGAGATCGATGCCTTCCGCGAAGTGGTGAAGGCGCGCCCGGAGCAGTACATCGCGCAGCCGACGCTGGCGCTGTCGACCTGCCCGACCTATGTGGAGTCGGGCATCGCGCCGCGCCATATCGACCTGCGCCCGTTCGTGCTGTCGGGCAAGGAGGTGCGCATGGTGCCTGGCGGGCTGACCCGCGTGGCGCTGCGCGAGGGCTCGCTGGTGGTGAATTCCTCGCAAGGGGGCGGCACCAAGGACACCTGGGTGCTGGAACGATGAACGCGAACCACATGATGACCGCCGCAACGACCGCCATGGCGACCGCCGCCACGCCAGGAGAGCCCACATGCTGAGCCGCACCGCCGACCACCTGTTCTGGATGGCCCGCTATACCGAGCGCGCGGAGAACACCGCGCGCATGCTCGACGTCAACTACCAGACCTCGCTCCTGCCGCAATCGGCCGAGGTGGCCGAGCAGGGCTGGTGGGCCATGCTCGATATCTCGGAGCTGACCGATGTCTTCGACCACAAGTACGGACTGCTGTCGCGCGACGATGTGATCGACTTCATGGTGCGCGACATGACCAACGCCTCGTCCATCATGAGCTGCCTGCGCGCGGCGCGCGAGAATGCGCGCGCGGTGCGCGGCTCGCTGACCACCGAGGTCTGGGAGACCGTCAACACCACCTGGCTGGAGGTGCAGCGCCTGATCGCCGACGGCGTGCTGAAGGAGGACCCGTCGGCGTTCTTCGAATGGGTCAAGTTCCGCTCGCACCTGGCGCGCGGGGTCCAGTTCGGCACCATGCTCAAGGACGATGCCTTCCACTTCATGCGGCTGGGCACGTTCCTGGAGCGCGCCGACAACACCGCGCGGATCCTCGACGTCAAGTTCCAGGCATCGGGCAGCGACGAGAGCGATGCCAACCGCGACCAGAACGATTTCTATCACTGGGCCGCGGTGCTGCGCTCGGTCTCGGGCTTCGAGGTCTACCGCAAGGTCTATCGCGCGGTCATTACGCCGCAGCGCGTGGCCGAGCTGCTGATCCTGCGGCCCGACATGCCGCGCTCGCTGGTGTCGAGCATGGACGAGGTGGTGGCCATCCTGCATACGGTGCGCAACCAGCAATCGGCGGAAACCGAGCGCCAGGCTGGTAAACTCCACGCCGACCTGAAGTACGCGCGCATCGACGATATTTTCGCGGTCGGCCTGCACGCGTACCTGACCAGCTTCCTGGAGCGCATCGGCGATCTCGGCAATGGCATCAGCCGGGACTTCCTCGTGCCGCTGCTGGCTGCCTGAAATGGGCCGCCGGCAGCCTCCATGTGCCGCCGCCGCGCCCTGATACCGTGAAATACAAGATCCACCACCATACTGTTTACCGCTACGCCGAGCCGGTGCGCCGCAGCGTGCACGAAGTGCGGCTCGAGCCGCGTTCGGGCCCGCTGCAGACGGTGCACCGCTGGCAACTGGTCGCGCCTGGCAATCCGTCGGCGGCGCGCGACGGATTCGGCAATATCGTGCACAACTTCACGGTGGCCGGACCGACCGGCACCATCTCGATCGAAGCCAGCGGCGAGGTGGAAGTGCTGCCGCCGCATGGCGACCTCGACCGGGACGGCCACCATGCGTTCTGCGACGCTCCGCCCCCCGGCGAGTCCCGGGTGTCGCCGCTGTACTTCCTCGGCAGCACGCCACTGACCTCGGCTCCGCCGGAGATGCAGGCGTTTGCCGCGCCGTTCCTGGCGGCCGGGCACGAGATTCCGGCGCTGCTGGCGTTGGCCCAGGGGATTGCGGAGCGGGTGCGCTACAAGCCCAACACCACTGACGTCGGCACCTCGGCGGCCGAGGCCTTCAGCCTGGGCAGCGGCGTGTGCCAGGACCAGGCGCAGGTGATGGTGGCGGCGTGCCGGGCGCTCGGTATCCCGGCACGCTATGTGAGCGGATACTTCTACGATCCGGCCGCGATCGAGATGGCCAGCCATGCCTGGGCCGACGTATGCCTGGACCCGGCGCGCGAGGTGTGGTGCAGCGTCGACATCACCCACGGCTGCCTGACCGACGAGCGTCATATACGCCTCGCGGTGGGGCGCGATTATGCGTCGGCTGCACCAGTCAGGGGCATCCTGGAAGGGGGTTCCGGCGAGACGCTTGAAGTTGATGTGAGCATCACGCCGCTTTTTACCTGATTAGGTGCCTGATTCCAGACAGGGCGCGGTGCCGCAATACGGGCGCTAGAATCCCGGGTATGCAGGCCATCGGCTGGCCACTTCCGGCCGCCGCAAAGCACACCAAAACAAGACCATGACTTACTGTGTAGCCATGCGGCTGGATGCCGGCCTGGTATTCCTGTCCGATTCCCGCACCAATGCGGGGGTAGATGCCATCTCCACGTCGCGCAAGATGACGGTGTTCGAAGAGCCCGGCGACCGCGTGATGGTGCTGATGACCGCCGGCAACCTGGCGATCAGCCAGTCGGTGCGCCAGATCCTGGCCGAGAACCATGACGAGAAGCGCTCGCTGTGGACCGCGCGCGACATGTTCGAGGCCGCTTCCATCGTCGGCGAGGCGGTGCGCCAGGTGCACAAGCGCGATGCGCATGCGCTGCGCGATGCCGGCATCGAATTCAATGTCAGCCTGATCTTCGGCGGCCAGGTGCGCGGTGAACGCGTGCGGCTGTTCAACATCTACGCGGCCGGCAATTTTGTCGAGGCCACGCCCGAGAACTGCTACTTCCAGATCGGCGAGGCCAAGTACGGCAAGCCCATCATCGACCGCGTGGTGCACCCGTCGCTGCCGCTGGCCGAGGGGGCCAAATGCGCGCTGATCTCGATGGATTCGACGCTCAAGTCGAATATCTCGGTCGGCCTGCCGCTGGACCTGCTGGTCTATGAGGCCGATACGCTGTGCGTGACGCGCTTCGTCAACATCGACGAGCGCAACGCCTACTTCCGCATGATCCGCGACACCTGGGGGCAGCGCCTGCGCCAGGTCTTCGGCGAGATCCACAATCCCGAGTGGGATCCCGGCGCGCCCGCGGAATTCTCGCTGGCGCGTCCCGGCGAGGCCGACCGCTGGGGCCAGCCGGTGCGCGCCAAGCGCAATCCGTCGCGTACCCAGGACTGAGGCCGGGCGAGGAAACAAGCGATGCGCGAGATCATTCATTTTTCCCATGCCAACGGCTTCCCGGTGACCACCTACCGCAAGCTGTTCGGCGAACTGGACGGCGACTTCGAATTCCGCGCCGTGGACCGCTACGGGCACAAGCCTGAATTCCCGGTGACGCGCGGCTGGCCGCACCTGGTGGAGGAGCTGCTCGGCGAGATTGACCGCCAGTACCACGAGCCGGTGTGGCTGGTGGGCCATTCGCTGGGCGGCTTCCTGTCGCTGATGGCGGCGCTGCGGCGCCCGGAGCGCGTGCGCGGCGTGGTGATGCTGGATTCGCCGATCATTGCCGGCTGGCGCGCGTCGCTGCTGAAGACCGCCCAGATGTTCGGCATGGACGAAAAGCCCGGCCCGGCGGCGGTGACCAAAAACCGGCGCACCCACTGGCCGGACGCCGAGGCGGTCTGGGAACACTTCCGCGCCAAGCCCAACTTCGCGGTGTGGGACCAAGAGGTGCTGCGCGACTACGCCATCCACGGCACCGAGCCGACCGGCAAGGACAACGAGCGGCGGCTGCGCTTTGACCGCGAGGTCGAATACTGGATCTACCGCACGCTGCCGACCAGCCTGGGGCGCAAGGTGGCGCGCGGCGCGCCGGTGCCGGTCGGCTTTGTCGCCGGCACGCGTTCGCGCGAGGTGCGCCAGTGTGGGCTGGGTGCCACCCGCAAGCTGGTCGGCCCGAATCTGCGCTTTATCGAGGGCGGCCACCTGTACCCGATGGAGCGGCCGCAGGAGACGGCGCAGCTGGTGCGCGACCTGATCGGCGCGATGCGCCGCGAGGGGCGCTGAGGCGGGGTGCGGCGCATGCGCCGCAACGCACCGGGAAGGCCTGTTGCAGCCCCGCCGAGGAGGGGTGCTGTCACAATTTCCGGGTCGGCGGGAATCGGGCTCTCATGTATAATCCCGATTTCCCCGGCAAGCTCGGTTTATGACCAAATTCGTCTTCGTCACCGGTGGCGTCGTCTCTTCTCTCGGCAAGGGCATCGCTGCTGCCTCGCTCGCGGCCATTCTTGAGTCGCGCGGCCTCAAAGTCACCCTCCTCAAGCTAGATCCCTACATCAACGTCGATCCCGGCACGATGAGCCCCTTCCAGCATGGCGAGGTGTTTGTCACGGAAGACGGTGCTGAAACCGACCTCGATCTCGGCCACTACGAGCGTTTCGTCTCGGCCAAGATGCGCAAGTCGAACAACTTCACCACGGGCCAGATCTACGAATCGGTGATCCGCAAGGAGCGCCGCGGCGAATACCTGGGCAAGACCGTGCAGGTGATCCCGCATATCACCAACGAGATCCAGGCCTTTGTCGAAAGGGGCGCCGCGGCGTCGCACGACGGCAAGGCCGACGTGGCGCTGGTGGAAATCGGCGGCACCGTGGGTGACATCGAATCGCTGCCGTTCCTGGAAGCCGCGCGCCAGATGAGCCTGCGCATGGGCCGCAACCACTGCGCCTTCGTGCACCTGACGCTGGTGCCGTTCATTGCCAGCGCTGGCGAGCTCAAGACCAAGCCGACCCAGCACTCGGTGCAGAAGCTGCGTGAAATCGGCATCTCGCCGACCGCGCTGCTGTGCCGCGCCGACCGCCCGATCCCGGACGACGAGCGCGCCAAGATCTCGTTGTTCGCCAATATCCCGCAAGACGCCGTGATTTCGGTGTGGGATGCGGACAGCATCTACAAGATCCCGCAGATGCTCAACGAGCAGGGCCTGGACCGCCTGATCTGCGAGGAACTGCGCCTGGATCCCAAGCCCGCCGACCTGTCGATGTGGCAGAAGCTGGTCAACGCCCAGGAAAATCCCGAGCACGAGATCACCATCGGCATGGTCGGCAAGTACGTCGACCTGACCGAGTCGTACAAGTCGCTGATCGAGGCCCTGCGCCACGCCGGCATGCACACCGCCACGCGCGTCAACATCGAGTACATCGACTCCGAGGAACTGGAATCGGGCCACCTCGAAGTGCTGGCCCCGCTCGACGCCATCCTGGTGCCGGGCGGCTTCGGCAAGCGCGGCACGGAAGGCAAGATCCGCGCGATCCAGTACGCCCGCGAGAACAAGATCCCGTACCTGGGCATCTGCCTGGGCATGCAGCTGGCCGTGATCGAGTTTGCCCGCCACCTGGCCGGCATGACCGATGCCAACTCGACCGAGTTCAACCTGGAAACCGAACACCCCGTGGTCGCGCTGATCACCGAGTGGGTGGACCGCGAAGGCAAGGTCGAGCAGCGCTCGGCCGATTCCGACCTGGGCGGCACCATGCGCCTGGGCGCCCAGCGCGTGCCGGTCAAGGAAGGCACCAAGGCAGCGACGATCTACGGCGCCGAGGTCAATGAACGCCACCGTCACCGCTACGAGGTCAACAACCACTACGTGCCGACGCTGGAAAAGGCCGGCATGGTGATCTCGGCGCGCACGCCGACCGAGAACCTGCCGGAAATGATGGAGCTGCCCGAGTCGATGCACCCCTGGTTCGTCGGCGTGCAGTTCCACCCGGAATTCACCTCGACGCCGCGTGACGGCCACCCGCTGTTCAAGGCCTACGTCGAAGCCGCGCTGGCCAGCCAGCAGCGCAAGGGCGCGTAAGCCCCGGCGGCAAGCAGGAGAGACAGTCATGAAACTCTGTGGATTCGAGGCCGGCCTCGACAAGCCGTTCTTCCTGATCGCCGGTCCGTGCGTGATCGAGTCGGAGCAGATGGCGCTGGATACGGCCGGCGAGCTCAAGGCCATCACCGCCGAACTGGGCATCCCGTTCATTTACAAGTCGTCGTTCGACAAGGCCAACCGTTCGTCCGGCAAGTCGTTCCGCGGCCTGGGGATGGAAAAGGGCCTGGAGATCCTGGCCACCGTCAAGCGCGAGATCGGCGTGCCGGTGCTGACCGACATCCACGAGATCGACGAGATCAAGCCCGTCGCTGCCGTGGTGGACGTGCTGCAGACGCCGGCCTTCCTGTGCCGCCAGACTGATTTCATCCGTGCCTGCGCCCAGAGCGGCAAGCCGGTGAACATCAAGAAGGGCCAGTTCCTGGCGCCGCATGACATGAAGAACGTGATCGACAAGGCGCGCGATGCCGCGCGCGAAGCCGGTCTGCCTGACGATGTCTTCATGGCCTGCGAGCGTGGTGTCTCGTTCGGCTACAACAACCTGGTGTCCGACATGCGCTCGCTGGCGATCATGCGCGAGACCGGTGCCCCGGTGGTGTTCGACGCCACCCACTCGGTGCAGCTGCCGGGCGGCCAGGGCACCAGCTCGGGCGGCCAGCGCGAGTTCGTGCCGGTGCTGTCGCGCGCCGCCGTCGCCACCGGCGTGGCGGGCCTGTTCATGGAAACGCACCCGGACCCGAGCAAGGCCATGTCCGATGGCCCCAACGCGGTGCCGCTGTCGCGCATGAAGGAACTGCTGGCCGTGCTCAAGGAACTGGACACGCTGGTCAAGCGCGCCGGTTTCCTGGAAGACAACTTCGGCTGGCCGGCCTGCGCCTGAGCAGGCCCGGTCTTGTCACCACCGCAATGCCGGTGGTGACAAACCATATCGAAAGACAATACAAAAAATCGGGAGATATTCCATGGCCGCGGGCTATATCATCGCCTACGTCGACGTGACCGACCCCCAGCAGTACGAAGAATACAAAGTGCTTTCGAGCAAGGCCATGCAGATTCATGGCGCCGAAGTGTTGGTGCGCGGCGGCAAGACCGAGCCGCTGGAGGGCGAGTGGGCGCCGACCCGCGTCGTGGTGCTGAAATTCCCCAGCTATGAAGCCGCCAGGTCGTTCCATGACGGCGAAGCCTATCGCGCCGCCCGCAAGGCGCGCGAGCACGCGGCAAAGATGAACATGATCGTGGTGGAAGGCGCTGCCTGAGGGTTGCCGGGCAGTTTGACATGCGCCTGACACGGGCACAGGTTGAAGTAATCAGCAGCAGCAAGAATCAACAGTCAGAGAGGAATTCATGAGTGCAATCGTAGATATCATCGGTCGCGAGGTTCTCGACTCGCGCGGCAACCCCACCGTCGAATGCGACGTGCTGCTGGAATCCGGCGTGATGGGCCGTGCGGCAGTGCCGTCGGGCGCCTCGACCGGTTCGCGCGAAGCCATCGAACTGCGTGACGGCGACAAGTCACGTTACCTGGGCAAGGGCGTGCTGAAGGCCGTCGAGCACATCAACACTGAAATCTCCGAAGCCATCATGGGCCTGGATGCCTCCGAGCAGGCCTTCCTGGACCGCACCCTGATCGACCTCGACGGCACCGAGAACAAGGGCCGGCTGGGCGCCAACGCCATGCTGGCGGTGTCGATGGCCGTTGCCAAGGCCGCCGCTGAAGAAGCCGGCCTGCCGCTGTACCGCTACTTCGGCGGTTCGGGCGCGATGCAACTGCCGGTGCCGATGATGAACATCGTCAACGGCGGCGCGCACGCCAACAACAGCCTGGACATCCAGGAATTCATGATCATGCCGGTGTCGCAGACCAGCTTCCGCGAAGCCCTGCGCTGCGGCGCCGAGATCTTCCACGCGCTGAAGAAGATCCTGGCCGACAAGGGCATGTCCACCGCGGTCGGCGACGAGGGCGGCTTCGCCCCCAACTTCTCGTCCAACGAGGAATGCCTGAACACTGTGGTGCAGGCCATCGAGAAGGCCGGCTACCGTGCCGGTGAAGACGTGCTGCTGGCGCTGGACTGCGCCGCCAGCGAGTTCTACCACGAAGGCGAAGGCGTGTACCAGCTGGAAGGCGAAGGCCTGAAGCTGTCGTCGACCCAGTTCGCCGACTACCTGGCCAACCTGTGCGACAAGTTCCCGATCGTGTCGATCGAGGACGGCATGGCCGAAGGCGACTGGGACGGCTGGAAGACGCTGACCGAGAAGCTGGGCACGCGCGTGCAGCTGGTGGGCGACGACCTGTTCGTCACCAACACCAAGATCCTGAAGGAAGGCATCGAGAAGGGCATCGGCAACTCGATCCTGATCAAGATCAACCAGATCGGCACGCTGACCGAAACCTTCGCCGCCATCGAGATGGCCAAGCGCGCCGGCTACACCGCCGTGATCTCGCACCGCTCGGGCGAGACCGAAGACAGCACCATTGCCGATATCGCCGTGGGCACCAACGCCGGCCAGATCAAGACCGGCTCGCTGTCGCGCTCG
This sequence comes from Cupriavidus necator, assembly GCF_016127575.1. Lineage (NCBI taxonomy): Bacteria > Pseudomonadati > Pseudomonadota > Betaproteobacteria > Burkholderiales > Burkholderiaceae > Cupriavidus > Cupriavidus necator. The sequence continues at coordinate 222,179 of NZ_CP066018.1, read as the reverse complement.
GACCGCATGGCCAAGTACAACCAGCTGCTGCGCATCGAGGAAGACCTCGGCGATATCGCCAGCTACCCGGGCAAGGGCGCGTTCTACAACCTGCGCTGACACCTTGCCCTGCCGTTCCCGCTTGCGCGGGAGCGGCAGCAAGCGGATGGAATGGCGGCGGCCGGGATTCCCTGGCCGCCGCCGTTTTTGTATCGAAATCTGCCTGGCAATTGCCTTCCGGGCTGAGTTCGCAGATCATTGTGCGGAATTTCCTGTCCGCCATCTTTCATGCGCCTGATCTCGCTGCTGTTGTTTGTGCTGCTGCTTGCCATCCAGTACCCGCTCTGGCTGGGCAAGGGCGGCTGGCTGCGCGTGTGGGACCTGAACCGGCAACTGACCGAGCAGGGCACCCGCAACCAGACGCTCAAGCTGCGCAACGCCAAGCTGGAAGGGGAAGTCGCCGACCTGCAGGACGGCACCGGCGCGATCGAGGAACGTGCCCGCTATGAGTTGGGCATGGTGAGGGAAGGCGAGGTCTTCGTGCAGTTTGTCGCGCCGGCGCCCAAGGTCAGCGCGACGCCGCCGTTGCCGCCGCCGGCGAATTCGGTCGCCGGAAGAGGCGGCCACTAAGGGGCGCCTTGCCTCTCGCTGTCGGTGGGCTTGCATCCAGCCCGCCGCCTGCCTGTCACCACCAGCCGTACGGATAACCGCCCCAGCCCCAGCCGGGCATGCCGACGCTGACGCCGCCGCCCCAGTGGCCACCACCCCATCCCCCGTAATACAGGTTCCAGCTGGTGTTCGGATAGCCATAAGCCGCGCGCGCGGCCGCGGCCTGCTGGTCGAGCGCGATCGCGGCGGCCTGCTCGCGCAGTATCTGCTGGTTCAGCGTGTCGAGCTTCTGCTTGTCGTCGGCGGTCAGCGGCGCTGGCGGGATGGCGTTGGGCGCCAGCCGCGCCGTGGGCGGCGAGCCGTTGACGTCGCGCGGCAGCTCTGCGCAGCCTGCGGCCAGCAGCAGTGCGCCGGTCGCGGCGCAGGCGGCAAGGCAGCGCAGCACGGCCGGCACGATGGCGGGAGATTCAGGCAGGGAGGGGGTGGCTCGGGCGGACATGGCTGTACTCAGGCTTGCTTGGGGCAGCTGGATGCTGCCATCGTACAGCCGTTGGACAGGACGGCAAGGCGGTTGTTTCCGCCATGCCGCCCCGCGCCTGCCGCTCAGTGGTGCTGGTGCGCGCCGGCACCGGCGCCGGTGGCGATATGGGTGGCCGAGAACAGCTGGGCGCAGTCGACCGGATCAAACTCATAGCGCAGGCCGCAGAAGTCGCAGTGGATCTCGACCTGGCCGCGCTCGGCGATGATGCCTTCGATCTCTTCCTGGCCCAGCGACTGCAGCATGCCGGCCACCTTGGGGCGCGAGCAGGAGCAATGGAAATGCGGCGTCAGCGGCTCAAACACGCGCAGGCCGGCGGCCTGCAGGTCTTCCCAGAACAGGCGGCGCAGCAGGGTGTCGGGGGTCTCGGCCAGCAGTTCGTCGGCCTTGAGCGTGGCGCCCAGCTGCACGGCGCGGTCCCAGGTGTCCAGGTCCTGCGCGCGGGCATGGCTGGCCAGCGGCGCGCCGGTCTCGCCGACTTCCGCGGTGCCGCCGTAGGCCGGCAGCTTCTGCAGCAGCATGCCGGCGGCGACGTGGTCGTCCGCCGCCAGCCACAGGCGCGTGTCGAGCTGCTCGGACGCCTGCATGTAGTGCTCGAGCACGGCGCTGATCGAGCCCAGCGGGCCATGCGCGTCGGCCAGCGGCACGATGCCCTGGTACGCCTGCTGGCCCGGCAGCTTGTCCTTCGGATCCAGCGTGATGGCAAAGCGGCCGTGGCCGTGGGCGTTGACCATCTGCGCCAGCGTGGCGTCGTCGGCGATGTGCGCGCCCTCGGCCAGCTTGGCGGTGGCGCGCATCGACAGGTCGGACAGGCATTCCACCACCAGCATGCGCACCGGGCCGTCGCCGTGCAGCTGCATCACCAGCGCCCCGTTGAACTTCAGGTTGGCCGACAGCAGCGCCGCGGCGGCCATCATCTCGCCCAGCAGCCGGCGCACCGGTGCGGGGTAGCTGTGGCGGCCCAGCACTTCTTGCCAGGTGGCTTCCATGCGCACCAGCTCGCCGCGCACGGGAGCCGCGTCGAACAGGAATTTCTGCAGGGTGTCGGGGGTGGTGGTATCGGTCACAATAATCTGTCGATGATTCGGTAAGTGCCGCCGCGGTCGTCAGCCGATCCGCTTGAGCTGTTGCTTGTACATGGCCTGCCGGGTGGCGTAGGTCTCGGCGTTGCGGTACAGGTTGGCGACGTCGGCGTCGGTCAGCTGGCGCACCACCTTGGCCGGCGCGCCCAGGATCAGCGAGCGGTCCGGGAAGACCTTGCCCTCGGTCACCACGGCACCGGCGCCGACCAGGCATTCCTTGCCGATCACGGCGCGGTTCAGCACCACGGCCTGGATCCCGATGAGCGAGCCTTCGCCTACGGTGCAGCCATGCAGCATGGCCTGGTGGCCGATCGAGACCTTGTCGCCCAGGGTCAGCGGGCAGCCCGGGTCGGTATGCAGCACCGAGCCTTCCTGGATGTTGGTGTCCTCGCCCACCACGATCGGTTCGTTGTCGCCGCGGATCACGACACCGGGCCAGGCGCTGGCGCGGGACTTGAGGGTCACGTTGCCGATGACGGTGGCTTCGGGGGCCACGTAGGCATCGCTGTCGATATTGGGCTTGACGTCGCCGAGCTGGTAAAGCGCCATGGGGTCTCCTGCACGAAAGGCTTTTGTTGAAGTGGGGGTTGCCGCCGGACTTTAAAGGGCCAGGGTGGAGTGCGGGCGCGCGGCGCCACGGCGACTGCGCGGCTTGCCCGGCAGTCGGGCACCGGCCAGGCCCTACAATGGCGGCAGACCCGGATTTTACGCTCATGCCAGAAAAAACACCCGCCGCCGCCTTGCCCGAACAGTCACTTTCGCCGCGCCACCAGGCGCTGGCGGTGTTGTGCATGACGGATCCTCGGGAAAAGTCCGTGGCGGCGCGGGCACTTTACCGCCATGTGACGACATTGCCGGACGAGGCGCTTGCCGCCGGCGAGGCGATCCAGGCCGATGCCGGCCAGGCCATCCCCGGCCGCCCCGCGCGGCCGCCGCTGGTGGCGCCGCAGGACGTCGAGCGGCGCCGCTCGCTGCATACCCCGGCCGGGCGCGCGGCGATGATCCATGCGCTGTGCCATATCGAGTTCAATGCCATCAACCTGGCACTGGACGCGGCCTGGCGCTTCGCCGGCATGCCGCCCGGCTACTACCGCGACTGGCTGCGCGTGGCCGATGAAGAGGCGTACCACTTCTCGCTGCTGGCCGACCACCTTGGCACGCTGGGCGCGGCCTACGGCGACTTCCCTGCCCACAACAGCCTGTGGGAGATGACCGACAAGACCGCCGGCGACGTGCTTGCGCGCATGGCGCTGGTGCCGCGCACGCTGGAGGCGCGCGGGCTCGATGCGTCGCCGCCGGTGCGCGCCAGGCTGGCCGGCGCAGGCGACCACGCCGCCGCGGCCATCATCGACATCATCCTGCGCGACGAGGTCGGCCACGTCGCCATCGGCAACCACTGGTACCGCTGGCTGTGCGCGCAGCGCGGCCTGGAGCCCGTTGCCACCTACGCGCAGCTGGCCGGGCAGTACCGCGCGCCGAAGCTGCGCGGGCCATTCAATCTTGAGGCGCGGCGCGCTGCGGGCTTCGATGAAGACGAACTGGCCTGGCTGGAGGCATCGGCCGGTTAGGCTTGCCGTCCCGCACCTCAGCCGCGCGCGGGAAAGCCATGCCTGCGCGCCGACCAGACCACCAGCCAGGTTGCGGCGAGCAGGGCAGCCAGCACGGGCGGGAATGCGCCGATGCCGACGCCATCGAGCAGCAGCCCGCCGATGACGCCGCCGCCGGCGATGGCAATATTCCAGGCCGTGACCAGCATCGACTGGGCCACGTCCGCGGATTTGCCGGCGGTCTTCGCCAGCGCCGTCTGGAACAGCGTTGAGACGCCGCCGAAGCCCAGGCCCCAGATCGCGGCCGCGGCATAGACCACGGCCGGGTGCCCGCCCCCGGCCCCAAGCGCCAGCACCGCAAGCCCGAACAGCAGCGTGCTGGCCAGCGTCAGCGCCCGCAGCCACTGGTCGATCAGCACGCCGGTGATCCAGATGCCGGCGAGCGAGGCCACGCCGAACACGAACAGGACCAGGTCAAGCCGTGCCCCGGCGTTGCCGGCTCGCAGGAACGGCGCGATATAGGTGTAGAGGATGTTGTGCGCCAGCACGAAGGCGAGCGTCACGAACAGCACCGGACGCACGCCCGGCACGGTGAACACGCGCGCGATCGGCAGCCGCTGGCCGGCGGGCTGGCCGGCAAAATCCGGCACGCTCGCCAGCACCCAGGCAATCAGTCCCAGCGTCAGCACGCTGATGATGCCGAAGCACGCGCGCCAGCCCATGAACGCACCGAGGAAGGTCCCGGATGGCACGCCCAGCGACAAGGCCAGGGGGATGCCAACCATCGCGACAGCAATGGCACGACCCTTGAGGTGATCGGGAACCATGCGCGCGGCATAGCCAGCCAGCAGCGCCCACAGCAGTCCGGCCGAGACCCCCGCAAGGAAGCGCGCCGCCATCGTCAGGACATAGCTGCCGGACCAGCCCGTCACGGCGTTGGCGACGGCAAAGCCCGCGATGGCAAGCAGCAGCAGCGGCCGCCGCCGCAGCCCTTGCGTAGCCGCCGTCAGCGGCATGGCGGCCACCAGTGAACCGAAGGCGTAGATGGTGACGAACTGGCCGGCAAGCGGCTCGGAGATGGCAAGGCCCGCGCCGATCTGCGGCAGCAGCCCCGCCGGCAAGGCCTCGGTCAGGACGGTGATGAAGCCTGCGACAGCAAGCGCAAGCAGTGCCGGAAGCGGTAGCCGCGCAGGCCGCGTGTCCGGCTGTGCATCGTTCGCAAGCGTGTTGGTGGCTGTGGTCATGTTGGCGCCTGGATAAGGACTGATGTGTTGCTTGGATGGTTACGCGGCTGTGGGGGCGACACCGTAGACCGCGTCGCGCAGGTCGGTGACAAAGCGGCCGGACATGCCCTCGTACAGCGTGTTGGTGAACGCCACCACGCTCAGCCCCTGGCTGCGGTCGACGAACCAGGCGTGGCCGTAGGCCCCGCCCCAGCGCCAGGTGCCGGCGGCTTCCGGCGAGCCCGCCCGGCGCGGATCGCGCAGCACCGAGAAGCCCAGCCCGAAGCCGGTTCCCGGCGCATCGGGCAGGTCCAGGCCGCCGGTCTGGTCGAGCGCCATGTCCTCGACCAGGGCGGATGGCAGCAACGCGCCGCCGCCCTGGCGCAAGCTCTCCAGCAGGCACAGGAAGTCTTGCGCCGTGCCCGCCATGCCCGCCCCGCCGGAGGGGAAGGCCCGCGCATTGAAGATGCGTGCGGGACTGTAGGGAATGCCAACCGTGCCTTCGAGCACGGGCACGGTTTCGCCTTCGCGCAGGCGGTGCGGGTGCGGGCTGTCGTTCACGTACGGGGTCGGCACGCGGTGCACGTCGTGTGCCACGAAGCCGGTGTCGGCCATGCCCAGCGGGCCGGTCACCAGCTGCCGCACTGCGGTGTCCAGCGGCGTGCCATGGACGCGCTCGATCAGCGCGCCCAGCACGTCGGTCGCGAGCGAGTAGCCCCACGCGGTACCCGGTTCGTACAGCAAGGGCACGCTGGCGATGCGCCGCAGGTTCTCCGCCAGGCTGATGGTGGCGTCGTCCATGCCGTCGGAGACGCCGGCGCGGGCATAGGGTCCGTCTTCGCCGGACTCGAAGAAGCGATAGCCCAGCCCCGCGGTATGGCTGAGCAGTTGCCGCGCCGTGATACGTGCCGGTCGGCCATCGGCCAGGCGCGGGCGGAATTCAGGCAGCCAGCGGTCGATACCCTGGTCAAGCTCGAGCCGGCCTTGTGCGACCAGCGCCAGTGCCGCCACGGAGACGATCGGCTTGCTTACCGAAGCCAGCCGGAAGACCGCATCCATGCGCATCGGCTGTCCGCTTTCCCGATCGGCCAGGCCTGCCGCCTGCCGGTGGACCAGTTCGCCGTCACGGCTGACCAGCACGACGGCGCCGACCAGTCGCCGTTGCTCCAGCGCCTGCCGGACCACGGCGTCGATGCGCGCACTCACGGGCGCGGGGAATGCAGGGGACACGCCCGGGGGCGGTGCAATCGTGGGGAGGGACACAGCGAATCCTTGTTCAATGAACGACCCGCTCACGATAAGGACCCGGCCATTAAAGAAAAAGTGGGCTACAGTTCCTTTTTCTCCGGAACTTTGTGTCCGCAATCGGGGGCATCATGGACAGCCTCAGTGGCTTCGCAGTGTTTGTGCAGGTGGCCGAGACCCGCAGTTTTGTCGCGGCGGGGCGCTTGCTTGGGGTGTCGGCCTCCGCCGTCGGCAAGAGCGTGGCGCGGCTGGAAGAAAGGCTCGGCGTACGGCTGTTCCACCGCAGCACGCGCAGCGTGACGCTGACCGCCGAAGGCACGCTGTTCCTGGAGCGCAGCCGCCGCGTGCTCGCCGAGATCGAAGCGGCGGAGCTGGAGCTGGCCGAAGCCACCGCGGCACCGCGCGGCCGCCTGCGGGTGAGCCTGCCGCTGGTCAGTTCACTGGTCTTGCCCGTGCTGGGCGACTTCATGCGCGCGTATCCGGACATCGAGCTGGACCTGGATTTCACCGACCAGCTGGTCGATGTCATCGAGGAGGGCTTCGATGCGGTGGTCCGCACCGGCGAGCCCGCCGACTCGCGCCTGTCGGCACGCAGGCTGGGTGCGTTCCAGGCGATGCTGGTGGCATCGCCCGACTACCTCGCGCAGCGTGGCACGCCGAAGCTGCCTGCCGACCTGACCGGCCATGCCTGCCTGCATTACCGTTTCCCGCATACCGGCAAGCTCGAGGCCTGGCCGCTGCGGCGCGCGCCGGGCGAGCCCGAGCTGGCGCTGCCGACATCGATGATCTGCAACAACATCGAGACGCGCCTGTGTTTTGCGCTGCGCGGCCTGGGCATTGCCTGCCTGCCGGATTTCGCCATCCGCGAGCAGCTCGCCGATGGCAGCCTGTGCCAGGTACTGGCTGGCCATGTGGGGCCAGCCAAGGCCTTTCACGTGCTCTGGCCGGCGAGCAGGCATCCCTCGCCCAAGGTGAGGGCGCTGGTCGATTTCCTCTGCGAGCGGGTCTTTCCTGCCTAGGCGCGCTTGCCCGCGCGCGCTTCCTCCAGCAAGCGCAGCACGCGCCGCTGGATCTTGCCGGTGGTGGTCATCGGCAGCTGGTCGATGAATTCGATCGCCTTCGGGTATTCATACGGCGCCAGCTGGCCGCGCACATGCGCCTGCAGCTCCGTGACCAGCGCCGCGTCGCCGTCGAACGAGCGCGCCACCGACGGTGTCAGCACCACGAAGGCCTTGACCACGGCGCCGCGCTCGGGGTCGGGCGAGGGCACCACGGCGCAGTTGGACACCGCCGGATGCTTGAGCAGGCAGTTCTCGATCTCGCTCGGCCCGATGCGGTAGCCCGAGGACTTGAACACATCGTCGGCACGCCCCTGGTACCACAGGTAGCCATCGGCATCGACGCGCGCCAGGTCGCCGGTGCGGCACCAGCGCAGGCCGTCGCGCTCGGCGTACTTGCCCGCGGTGGCGGCTTCGTTCTTCCAGTAGCCGAGGAAGAACACCGGGTCCGGATGCCCGGCGCTGTCGGTGGCGCATACCGCGACCTCGCCGTCCTCGCCCGGCGCGCAGGGCTGGCCTTCGTCGTCGATCACCTGCACGCGGTGGCCCGGATAGGGACGCCCCATCGAGCCCGGTCGTGCCGGCCAGCCCAGCTGCTTGTCGTCGTTCTGCGCGGTGCAGTTGCCGACGATGTAGTTGATCTCGGTCTGGCCGAACATCTCGTTGACGATCACGCCCAGCGCATCGCGGCACCAGCCGAACACGGTCTCGCCCACGGCCTCGCCGGCGCTCATCAGCGCACGCAGCCTGATGTCGTAGCGCTGCCGCGGCTCGGGGCAGGCCTTCATCATCTGCTTGAGCGCGGTCGGGAACAGGAAGGTGTTGGTGACGGCGTAGCGCTCCAGCAGCTCGAAGGCGCGCTCGGCGGAGAAGCGGCCCTGGTAGCCGACGATGGGCTTGCCGAAATACAGCGCCGGCATCAGCGCATCCCACAGGCCGCCGGTCCAGGCCCAGTCGGCCGGGCTCCAGAACACGTCGTCGTCCTGCGGATACCAGTTCTGCGAGCAGACAAAGCCGGTCAGGTTGCCGATCAGCGCGCGGTGCGGGATCAGCGCGCCCTTGGGCGGGCCGGTGGTGCCGCTGGTGTAGATCAGCACCGCGGCCTCGTCGGCCTTGGTCTGCTCGGCGACAAAAGTCGGCAGCTGCGCGGCCAGCAGCACGTCCCAGTCGTGGTCGCCGCGGCCATGCGCGCCGCCGGCGGCAATCACGGTGGCCAGCGTCGGGCATTCCGGGCGCGCGGCCAGCACATTGTCGATGGAAGTCTCGTCCGCGATCGCCACATTGGCTTCGCTGTGTGCGATACGGTAGGCCAGCGCCTCGGGCCCGAACAGCATCGACAGCGGCATGGCGATGGCGCCGAGCTGGTAGATCGCCATATGCGCGATCACGGTCTCGATCCGCTGCGGCATCACGATTGCCACGCGGTCGCCGCGCGCCACGCCCAGTGCGCGCAGCGCCGCCGACAGGCGGTTGGCTTCGGCCTGGATATGGGCAAAGGTATGCGCGTTGCGGCGGCCGTCCTCATGCTCGGTATAGACCGCGATGCGGTCCATCGTGGCCGGGTCGCGCGCCCAGCGCCCGCAGCAGGCCTCGGCGATATTGAAATGCGGGGGGATTTCCCAGCGGAAGGATTCATACAGGGCGCGATAGTCGTCGCGCCGGCTTGCCGGCAACGCAGCTGCGGCCATCCAAGGTCTCCGGTAGGTCCGGCTCGCGCGGCCACGGGGCCCCCGGAATGGCGGCGGCCGCTATAATGCGCGCAAGCGAACGATCGTTCTATTTTGCGTGGGCTTCCCTCGCCAGCCCCCGTGGCGCCGCGCCCGGCGGCAGGAAGACCCGCGCGCAAGGGTGGAGACAATGACAATCAAGGAAACCTCGCGGTCTGAATTTATCACGTTGCGCGGACTGCGCTACCACGTGCGCCACTGGGGCCAGCCCGGCGCGCGCAAGCTGTTCATGCTGCATGGCTGGATGGACGTGTCCGCGTCGTTCCAGTTCTTGGTCGACCACCTGCGCGGCGACTGGCATGTGATTGCGCCGGACTGGCGCGGGTTTGGCGAGAGCGACTGGCCCACGCGCTACCCGGGCACGCAGTCGTACTGGTTCGCCGACTATATCGCCGACCTGGAGGCCTTGCTCGACCACTATGAGCCCGACGGCCAGGTCGACCTGGTCGGCCACAGCATGGGCGCCAACGTGATCTGCCTGTATGCCGGCATCCGCCCGCAGCGCGTGCGCCGCGTGGTGGACCTGGAGGGCTTCGGTATGACGGCGACGCGGCCCTTGCATGCGCCGAAGCGCTATGCGCGCTGGCTCGACGAACTGCGCACCGGCTCGGCGCTGAAGACGTATGACAGCGTGGACGGCGTTGCCGCCCGGCTGCAGAAGACCAACCCGCGCTTGCCCGACGACCGTGCCGCCTTCCTGGCCGCGCACTGGTCGCGCTGCAATGCGGAGGGCCGCTGGGAGATCCTGGGAGATCCGGCGCACAAGCTGGTCAACCCGATGCTGTACCGGCTCGATGAGGTGATGGCGATCTGGGAGCAGGTCAGCGCGCCAGTGCTGCATGTGGAAGCGCGCGATTCTGAAACGCTGCGCAATATCGCCCACAAGCAGGCCATCGACGAATTCAAGGAGCGCTTCCGCGCCTTCCGCGACTTCCGTGAAGCCGTGGTCGATGATGCCGGCCACATGCTGCATCACGACCAGCCCGCGGCGGTGGCGGAGCTGGTGGAATCGTTCTGTAGCGCGGTGTGAGCGCTGGCGCCGCCGCTCAGGCGTGCGTCAGCTTTTCCTTCAGCGCGGCATTGTTGCTGGTGTGCACGTGCACCAGCGCCTTTTCCGGGAAGGCGTAGTGGTAGGCGCGGCGCAACGCCAGCGCGGCCTCGTGGAAGCCTGACAGGATCAGCTTCTGCTTGTTGGTGTAGTAGGCGATATCGCCCGCGGCAAAGATGCCGCGGCGCGAGCTTTCATAAGTGGTGGTGTCGACCAGGATGCGGCCGGCGCGCATGTCCATGTCCCACTGCGCGATCGGGCCCGGCTCGGACACCAGGCCGTACAGCGCCACCAGTTCATCGGCGGGCAGCACCGTGCTGCCGTCGCGGGTGCGCACCTCGACCTCGGTCAGCGGGCCGTCCTGGCCTTCGGTGCGCAGGGCGCCGAGCATGCCGACCACGAAATCCATCTCGCCGGCCGCCACTGCCTCGCGCATTTCCGCGACGGTGCCGTCGGCCGCGCGGAAGCCTTCGCGCCGGTGCAGCAGAGTCACGCGCGCGGCCACCTTGCGCAGCGCGAGCGCCCAGTCCAGCGCCGAGTCGCCGCCGCCGGCCACCACCACGCGCTTGCCGGCAAAGCGCGACACATCACGCACGGCGTAGTGCACGTGGCGGCCTTCCAGTGCCGGCGCTTCCGGCAGCGATACACGCTGCGGCGCAAACGCGCCCGCGCCGGCGCAGATCAGCACCGCAGAGACATCGAAGCGCTTGCCGCCGTCAGTGGTGACCAGCAGGCGCTCATGGGCGGCATGCCCGTCAGGTGCCGGCTGCCGCGGGATTTCGGACAGGCTCTCCGCGCGCTGGCCGAAGTGCATCGGGAAAGCGAACGGCGCGCATTGCTCCAGCAACCGGTCGACCAGGTCTTGCGCCAGGCAGCCCGGCACGGCGGGGATGTCGTAGATCGGTTTTTCGGGATAGAGCTCGGTGCACTGGCCGCCGGCACGGTCGAGCACATCGATCAGCTCGCATCTGAGGCCGAGCACGCCGGCCTGGAACGCGGCAAAGAGCCCGACCGGGCCGGCGCCCACGATCAGGACATCGGTGGTGGTGACGGGGGTTGGTGCGAGAGGGGTAGCGGTGGACATTGGGCATGGCGGGCACGCCAGGTGCCCGCAAAAAGACGGTGCAAGGCCCGACTATACCCCGCACATCGCCCGTTTCCGCCCACGCCAGCGTTGCCGGCAGGGCTTTGGCATGGCTTTCCAGGGGGCGCCGGCGTCACGCATGGAGGGGACGACGGGAGTAGAATGGCCCCATGCAAAACGCCCACGCCATCAATGCCGACCTGCATTGCCATTCCACCGTGTCCGACGGCACGCTGGCGCCGCGCGCCATCGCGGAAATCGCCCGCGACGCGGGTGTCGCGTTCTGGGCCCTGACCGACCACGACGAACTGGGCGGGCAGGCCGAGGCGCGTGCCGCGGCCGAGGAATTCGGCATGCGCTATGTGCCGGGCGTGGAGATCTCGGTGACCTGGGCCGGGCAGACCGTGCATATCGTCGGCCTGCAGATCGACCCGCACTGCCCGGAACTGATCGACGGCCTGACCGATACCCGCTCGGGCCGCGCGCGCCGCGCGCGCGATATTGCCGAGGCGCTGGCAAAAGTGGGCATCACAGGCGCCTATGAAGGGGCGCTGCAGCACGTGGGCAACCCGGACCTGATCTCGCGCACGCACTTTGCGCGCTGGCTGGTCGACCAGGGCCGTTGCGCCACCGTGGGCGAGGTCTTCAGCGAGTACCTGTCGGAAGGCCGCCCCGGCTATGTCGGCCACCGCTGGGCCAGCCTGGCCGACGCAGTCGGCTGGATCCGCGCCGCCGGCGGCATCGCCGTGATGGCGCACCCGGGCCGCTACAATTACACCGATACTCAGCACGACGCGCTGTTCGATGAATTCACCGCCCTGGGCGGTGGCGCCGTCGAGGTCGTGACTGGCAGCCACACGCCCGACCAGTACCGCCGCTATGCCGCGGTGGCCCGCCACTACGGGCTGCTGGCCTCGCGTGGCTCGGACTTCCACGGCCCTGGCGAAGGGCGCGTTGAGCTGGGCAAGCTGCCGCCGCTGCCGTCGACGGTGACGCCGGTCTGGCGCGACTGGTAGGTGCAAGCCCGGCCTGGCCGGGGTACCCCCCAGATTCCGCTCCGATCTGTCCGAATCCGCCACCCTGGTCCATGTCACAGTACTTCGAGATCCATCCGCTCAATCCGCAGTCGCGCCTGGTCAAGCAGGCCGCCCAGATCCTGCAGAAGGGCGGCCTGATTGCGCTGCCGACCGATTCCAGCTATGCGCTGGCCTGCCGGCTCGACGACAAGGCCGCCGTCGAGCGCCTGCGCCGGCTGCGCGGCATCGATGACCGCCACCACCTGACGCTGATGTGCCGCGACCTGTCCGAGCTCGGCAACTTTGCGCGCGTCGACAACCGGCAGTACCGCTGGCTCAAGGGCGCCACGCCGGGCCCGTACGTGTTCATCCTGGAGGCGACCAAGGAGGTGCCGCGGCGGCTGTCGCACCCGGCGCGCAAGACCATCGGCGTGCGCGTGCCTGAACACGCGATTCCGCTGGCGCTGCTGGGCGAGACCGGCGAGCCGCTGATCTCGGCCACGCTGCAGATGCCGGGCGACGAAGAGCCGCTCAACGACCCGGCGGAAATCCGCGCGCGGCTCGAGAAGCAGCTTGATCTGGTGGTGTGCGGCGGCCCGGCGCCGGCGCAGCCGACCACGGTGATCGACCTGACCGGCGGCGAGCCCGAGCTGATCCGCGCGGGCCGCGGCGACGTCGGGCGCTTCGGGCTCTGACTTCCCCGGGCGCTGCCACCCCGCCTGGCGGGTGCACGAGCGTGCGCCTGGGCGGCGCCGGGCCGTTACAATAGGGGCCATGGATTCCTCCCTTATCCAGACCTTCGCGGTCTATGCCCTGCCGGTGCTGTTCGCCATCACGCTGCATGAGGCCTCGCATGGCTACGTGGCCAAGCTTTTCGGCGACGACACGGCCTATGCGCTCGGGCGCGTCAGCCTGAACCCGATCCGCCATATCGATCCGATCGGCACCATCGCGGTGCCGCTGCTGCTCTACATCATGACCAGCGGCCAGTTCGTGTTCGGCTATGCCAAGCCGGTGCCGGTGGCGTTCGAGCGCCTGCGCAACCCGCGCTGGCACGGCATGTGGGTGGCGCTGGCCGGGCCGGCCAGCAATGTGGTGCAGGCCTTCGTCTGGGTGCTGCTGGCCATCGGCCTGACCTGGGGCGGCGTGCGCGAGCCGTTTTTCGGCGAGATGGCGCTGGCGGGCGTGCGCGTCAACCTGGTGGTGGCGGCCTTCAACCTGTTCCCGGTGCCGCCGCTGGACGGCGGCCGCGTGCTGACCGCGCTGCTGCCGCAGGGCATTGCCCGCGCGGTGTCGCGCATCGAGCCGTACGGCATCTTCGTGGTGCTGGCGCTGGTGGCCGCGGGCGTGATCACCACGATCTGGATGACGCCGGTGGTCAATGTGCTGATGTCGCTGATCGAGCTGATGCTGCGCCCGATCGTGATGCTGCTGCATTGACGTGCAGGGGAACGCCATGACGCTATCGCATGCCGGGCTTTCGGCGCCATCCCCCTGGGTTGCCCGCTGGGCCCGCCTGCTGCGCCCCGGCGCGCGGGTGCTGGACCTGGCCTGCGGCAGCGGCCGCCATGCCGCCTGGCTGGCGGCACGCGGCTACACGGTGCTGGCCGTCGACCGCGACGGCGAGGCCATCGCCGGCCTGCCGGCCGGCGTGACCGGCCGGGTGGCCGACCTGGAGCAGGGCGCCTGGCCGCTGGCCGGCGAGGCGCCGTTCGACGCCATCGTCGTCACCAACTACCTGCACCGGCCGCTGTGGCCGCACCTGGCGGCGGCACTGGCGCCCGGCGGCATGTGGATTTATGAAACCTTTGCCGCGGGCAATGAAACCGTCGGCAAGCCGTCGCGGCCGGATTTCCTGCTGCGGCCGGGCGAATTGCTCGAAGTGGCGCGCCAGCATGGCCTGCGCGTAGTCGCCTATGAGGATGGCCTGGTCGAAGTGCCGAAAACAGCCTTCGTGCAGCGGATATGTGCGGTGCGCGAGGCGGCTGGCGGCGCCGATGCGCCCGCGCCGGCACGCTACCGGCTCGACGCCTGAGCCAGGCACGGCGCTGTCGGCGAGAATGCCGCTGCACACGTTGAAACAGTTGGTATCAACCCCTGTCCGGGCGGCGGTCGAGGCGGCCTGCGGTTCCGGTACAATCCCCTTATTCGCATCCCGAATTCCTTAACGTTATGACACAGATTACCGGCAGCATTGTCGCCATCGTTACCCCGATGCATGAAGACGGCAGCCTGGACTTCCCGGCCCTGCGCGCACTGGTCGACTGGCACGTGGCCGAAGGCACCGACGGCATCGTGATCGTGGGCACCACCGGCGAGTCCCCGACGGTTTCCGTCGAGGAGCACTGCGAACTGATCCGCGTTGCCGTGGAACAGGCCGGCAAGCGCATCCCGATCATCGCGGGCACCGGCGGCAACTCCACCAAGGAGGCCATCGAGCTGACCGCCTTCGCCAAGAAGGTGGGCGCCGATGCGTCGCTGCAGGTCGTGCCGTACTACAACAAGCCGACCCAGGAAGGCATGTACCGGCATTTCCGCACCATCGCCGAAGCGGTGGAGCTGCCGGTGCTGCTGTACAACGTGCCGGGCCGTACGGTCGCGGACATGAACAGCGAGACCATCCTGCGCCTGGCGCAGGTGCCGGGCATCGTCGGCGTCAAGGAAGCGACGGGCAATATCGACCGCGCCGCGCAGCTGATCAAGGACGCGCCGGAAGGCTTTGCCATCTACAGCGGCGATGACCCCACCGCGGTTGCGCTGATCCTGCTGGGCGGCCACGGTAATATCTCGGTCACCGCCAACGTGGCACCGCGCAAGATGCACGAGATGTGCGTCGCGGCGCTCAAGGGCGACGTCGTCACCGCGCGCCGCCTGCACATGGAGCTGATCGGGCTGAACAAGGCCATGTTCATCGAGGCCAACCCGATCCCGGTCAAGTGGGCGCTCCAGCAGATGGGCAGGATGGAAGGCGGTATCCGCCTGCCGCTGACCCCTCTATCCGAGGCCAACCACGACTATGTACGCAAGGCACTGGCCGCCGCCGGCCTGCTGGCCTGATCTTTCGCGGCGTCCTGCTGTCGCACCACCTACTAGGATTGCGTGTCAATGAAACTGAAGCTTAACCGCCGCGGCGCGACGCAAGTCCGCCGCGCCGCCCTGGTTGTGCCCGTGCTCGCCGCTGGCGTGATCACCGGCTGCAGCAGCATCAACGAAGCGATGCAGCCGGACAAGATCGACTACAAGTCGTCGGCCTCGAAGCGCACGCCTACGCTGGATATCCCGCCCGACCTGACCAAGCTGGAGGGCGATCGCCGCTATTCGGTGCCCGATGCGAACGGCACCTCGACGCTGTCGACGTACAGCCAGGCCACCAAGGTGCGCGAGCAGTCCCCGAGCGAGAACGTGCTGCCCTCCGCCCAGGGTATCCGCATGGAGCGCGACGGCAACCAGCGCTGGCTGGTGATCAGCAACGGCATGCGCGGCGACCAGCTGTGGCAGCAGCTGCGCGGCTTCTGGCAGGAAAGCGGTTTCCTGCTGGTGCAGGACTCGCCCGAGACCGGCATCATGGAAACCGACTGGGCCGAGAACCGCGCCAAGATCCCGCAGGACATCATCCGCAACACCATTGGCAAGGTCTTCGACGGCCTGTACTCGACCTCGGAGCGCGACAAGTTCCGCACCCGCGTCGAGCGTTCGCAGAACGGCACGCTGGAGGTCTTCATCAGCCACCGCGGTGCGCAGGAGCAGCTGACCGGCATCGACAAGTCGAGCACGGTCTGGACCCCGCGTCCGGCCGATCCTGAGCTGGAAGCCGAATTCCTGTCGCGCCTGGCCCAGCGCCTGGGCGTGCAGAAGGAACAAGCCGACCGCATGGCCAAGAACCCGGCGGCGGCGGGCAATGCCGCAGCCGCTGCGGGCACGGCCGCCGCTGCTGGCGCTGCTGCTGGTGCCGATGGCGCCGCGCCGGCCAAGTCGTACCTGTCCCAGGTCAACGGCGCTCCGGCGCTGCAGCTGCCCGAACCGTTCGACCGCGCCTGGCGCTCGGTCGGCCTGTCGCTGGACCGCGTGAACTTCACGGTTGAAGACCGCGACCGCGGCCAGGGCCTGTACTACGTGCGCTATGTCGACCCGCGCACCGTTGCCGACAGCCGTGGCTTCTTCTCCAAGCTGTTCACCAAGCCGGAAGATTCCAAGACCGCCAAGAAGTATCGCGTGTCGCTCAAGGGCACGGGCAGCGGCACGCTGGTGACGGTGCTCAACGATGCCGGCCAGCCTGAGAACGGCGAAATCGGCAAGCGCATCCTGTCGCTGATCGACGAGCAACTGCACTGAGCCGGCGCATGACTGCTGGCATGCCAGCCGGCCGTCCTGGCCGGTGTCTGGCGGGGAGGGCGCGGCCATGATGCGCTTCGCCTTCCTCGGCAGCGGCAGCGAGGGCAACTCGCTGCTGATCGAATCCCGCGAAGACACCACCACCACGCGCGTGCTGCTCGACTGCGGCTTCGGCATCCGCGAGACCGCGCGGCGCCTGGAGCGCCTGGGCGTCGCGCCGGACCAGCTCGACGCCGTGCTGGTGACGCACGAGCATGGCGACCACGTCGGCTCGGCCTACGCCTTTGCCGCCCGCCACCGCCTGGCGGTGTATACCAGCCACGGCACCTGGCTGGCGACCTCGCACCTGCGCGGCGCCGATGCGGCCGACGTGCGCGTCTGCGGCGCCGACCATGCCTTTGCCATCGGCGGACTGCAGGTGCTGCCGTACACCGTGCCGCACGATGCGCGCGAGCCGCTGCAGTTCGTCTTGTCGGACGGGCAGGCAAGGCTGGGTGTGTTGACCGATGCAGGCATGGAGACGCCTTACGTGACGGCGCGCCTGGCAGGCGTGGATGCGCTGGTGCTGGAATGCAACCATGACCGCGAGATGCTGCGCAATTCGGTCTATCCGGCTTCGCTGAAGCGGCGCATCGGCGGGGACTTCGGCCACCTGGCCAATGAAGTGGCGGCCAGTATCCTGGCGCAAGTTGCCCATGCCGGCCTGAACCGCGTGGTCGCGGCCCACCTCAGCAAGCAGAACAATACGCGTGAGCTGGCAACGGGGGCGCTGGCAATGGCATTGGGTGCGTTGCCGTCCGAGGTGCTGGTGGCAGACCAGGACGAGGGCCTGGACTGGCAGGCGGTGCGCGCCTGAGGGATGCGTGGATTCGGCAGGGCGCAGTGCGGTAGCAGCGCCCAAATAAAAAAACCGGCCCGAAGGCCGGTTTTTTCATCGGTCAGGAACCGATTACTGCTTGGCAGCCGGAGCCGAAGCGTCAGCAGCCGGAGCCGAAGCGTCAGCAGCCGGAGCAGCAGCAGCCGGAGCGGCCGGGGCTTCAGCAGCGGGAGCCGAAGCTTCAGCGGCCGGAGCGGCAGCAGCCGGAGCAGCCGTGTCAGCGGCCGGAGCGGCAGCTTCTTCCTTCTTGCCGCAAGCGGCGAGAGCAACAGCGGCCAGCAGCGATGCGATCAGGAGAGACTTCTTCATTGTTCGTCCTTTAACTTGTAATAACGGAAAACAGGCGATGAATAATTACCGGTAATTATCGCTCTTGAACTGCAAAATAGAGGCCCTCCCGGGTCCCGATAAATGCAATGGTCCACAGTACTAGCCAGCCAACAATTATATCCGCGTTTTCCCGGCTTGTGTAGCGCCGAAATTTACTGATTCGCAATGTTACGTATTATTACAGCCGCGGGCCCAATTGCAGCCATCCTTCCAGCGTCCAGTGATGGAAAGTTTCCATCAGATCGGGTAGGTCCGCGCAAGCCGCAACATCTTCGCTACTAAGCTGCCGATAATCGGCCAACTTTTTCAGCCATTGCATCAGTTCGGCCGGCGGCTCGTAGGCTTCTCCATTGAGGAAGAAATTCGCGCGGTCGTAAAGCGCAATCGATGCTGATGGCAGTACCACACCATGGCGGGCCGCCAGTGTCGCATAACGGCGCAACGGCATGTCGGGTATCTCTGCAAATTCAACGCCAGGTTTGGGTTCTGACAGATGGCTGCCGAGGAATTCGGACACCATCTGGCTATTCCATTGCAACGCCTTGAGCCGCTCGGCGACTGCCTTGGCCATGCCGGCGGGTAACTGCGCGGGCCGCGTGGCGGCGCGCTCGCCGGCGTCGGCATAACGGCCGCCGAGGTCTTCATTGTCTTCGACCGTTTCAGACAGCCAGGCCAGGAAATGCCCGGCCAGCTCGCGGTAGGCCGGCGCGCGGAAGCCGATCGAGCAGGTCATGCATTCGCCTTCGGCAATGCCATCGTGCGCATATTGCGGCGGCAGGTAGAGCATGTCGCCGGGTTCGAGCACCCATTCCTGTTCCGCGTTGAAGTCGGCGAGGATCTTCAGCGGCATGTCCGGGATCAGCTCAAGGCTGGTCTGCGACGAAATGCGCCAGCGGCGCCGGCCCGAGACTTGCAGCAGGAACACGTCGTAGGAGTCGAAATGCGGGCCCACGCCGCCGCCGTCGGTGGCGTAGCTGATCATCAGGTCGTCCAGGCGCGCGTCCGGCACGAAACGGAAGCGGCCCATCAGTTCCGCCGCGGCGGCGTCATGCAGATTTACCCCTTGCACCAGCAGGGTCCACTGGCGGGCCTTGACGCCGGGCAGGTTTTCGCGCGCAAATGGGCCATGCGCGAGTTTCCAGCGGTTACGGAAGTGCGTCACCAGGCGCGATTCGACGTCATCGCTGTCGGCCAGGTCGAAAAGAGCCTCGCGCGACACAGGCGGCACGATTCCGGGTACTGCCTGTCGAATCAGCAGGGGCTTGCGATGCCAGATATCCCGCATGAATGCAGCAGGCGTCATGCCACCAAGCAGGTCGAGCGGAGTGTCTGGATCGACGGGGCCAGGGGGCAGGGCCTGCGCGTATAATGCGGAATCGTTCATGGAGTCAAGAATTGAAAATCGCTAAGAATACTGTGGTGTCCGTGATGTACAAGCTGTCGGACGCGCAAGGCAATCTGATCGAGGAGTCAGATGAAGCCATGGTTTATTTGCACGGCGGGTATGATGGCACGTTCCCCAAGATCGAGGAAGCGCTCGACGGTCATGACGCGGGCTTCGAGACCCAGTTGCAGCTGGAGCCGGAAGACGCGTTCGGCGACTATGACGCCGATATGGTGAAGGTCGAGCCGCGCAACCGCTTCCCCGAGCCGCTGGAAGTCGGCATGCAGTTCGAAGGCATGCCCGAAGATGGCGACGAAGAGGACTCCGTCATCTATACCGTGACCGACGTGGCCGAGGACAAGGTCGTGCTGGATGGCAACCATCCGCTGGCCGGCATGGCGCTGCGCTTCTGGCTGAAGGTCTCCGAAGTCCGCGAGGCCACCGCCGAGGAAATCGAGCACGGCCACGCCCATGGCGCCTCGGGCGTTGAAGTCGTCGATGAGGACGAGGACGACGACACGCCGCGCACGCTGCACTGATCGCGCTGCACGGTTCGTATTCCGCACCCCAGGAAAAAGCCGGCCGCAGCCGGCTTTTTCGTTGTCGGGCCGGCAAGCGGTCTCAGCGCGGTGCCGGTGCGTCCTTGAGCATGACTGCGAACGGTGAGGCCGCGCCCGGCGTGATCACCAGTTCGGCCCATTGCGAGACCGTGTTGGCGGGCAGTGACACACGCGTGAAGTTCTGCATGACCTTGCCGGCCGCATCGCGCAGCGGCTTGTCGATGCCGAAGCCGTTGTCCGCCCCGTTGGCCCCGTTTCCGCCCGCATGCACCAGCAGCACCTGGCCGCGGAAACGACCGGCCAGCTCGCGCAGCTGGCGCTTGAATTCCAGGTAGCCGTCGCGGGTGCGGTGGCGCATGAAGCCGTCCAGCAGCGTCGGGCGGCCTTTCTTCTCCCAGCCGTTGGCAAAATGCGGGTCGGCGTGGACCACCACCACGATGCCGTTCAGGTCGCGTTGCCGCGCCACCGAGAACGCGCGCGCCAGCCACTGGCGGTTGGCCTCGCGCCGGTCCTCGAACTCGCCGTTGCGCCCGCCTTCGTCGCGGTAGTGGTTGTTGTCACCCGGCAGGTTCATGCCGACGAGCAGGATATCGGCCACCTCCATGCGCATGTTCTCGCGGAAGCTGCGGAACAGCGCCTGGTCCGACTGCCGGTGCAGCGGTCGCGGATGCCGGCCGAGCGTGGCGTCCTCGGGGAAGAACAGCTCACGCAGCCGGTTCAGGCGCTCGACCGCGTCAAAGCCGCCGTTGACCGGCAGCCGGCATTCGGACCAGTCGGTCTCTCCGGGCACGTAGACCAGCGGCAGCGGCGACTGGTCCAGCAATTGCTGGCGGTTGCCCAGCACCGCATCGCTGCACGACTCCGTATCGCCCTTGATGCCGCCGGCATGAATGACCAGGTCCAGCTTGCGCTCGCCGAAGTAGTCGAGCAGTGCCGCCGCGTTGGCCTCCGCGGCCGGCCACTGGGGCAGGTCGGCGATCAGCGCGATGCGCGTCAGCTTTGGCCTGGCCGGTGCCTTGCCGGCGCGGCCCGCGGGCGCGGCCGATGCCATGCCGGCCGTGCAAAGCAGCGGCAGCAGCATGGCAAGCAGGGCACGGCGTGCAGCGTTCATGCGGCGTCGAGCGCCTCGCCTGCCAGTGCCTTGAGCCGGTACAGCGCCTCCAGCGCTGCGCGCGGCGTCAGGGTGTCGGGATCCAGGTTGGCCAGCGCATCGACCAGCGCGGCCTGTTCGGGTGCGAGCGTGGGTGCCAGCGGCGCGGGCACGGCCGACGGGGCAGCGCCGAAGTCGTCCTCGTCGTCATCCGGCGTTGGCGGTGCCGCGAACAGGTCCAGCTGCGGCGTGGGCGTGGCGTCGGCCGATTGCTGCTCCAGCCAGGCCAGGTGCTTGCGCGCGGCGCGGATCACCGGCTGCGGCACGCCGGCCAGCTGCGCTACCTGCAGGCCGTAGCTCTGGCTGGCGGGGCCGTCCTGCACTGCGTGCAGGAAGACAATGCCATCGCCATGCTCGACCGCCGACAGGTGCACGTTGGCTGCCTGCGGAAACTCTTGCGGCAGCTGCGTCAGCTCGAAGTAATGCGTGGCGAAGAGGGTATGGCTGCGGTTGTGCGACAGCAGGTGACGCGCGATCGCCCAGGCCAGCGCCAGCCCGTCGAAGGTCGACGTGCCGCGCCCGATCTCGTCCATCAGCACCAGCGAAGCCGGGGTCGCGTGGTGCAGGATGCCGGCGGCCTCGGTCATCTCGACCATGAAGGTGGAGCGGCCGCCCGCGAGGTCATCGGCGGCGCCGATGCGGGTAAAGATGCGGTCGATCGGCCCGATCACCGCGCGCCGCGCTGGCACGTAGGCGCCGACACAGGCCAGCAGCACGATCAGCGCGGTCTGGCGCATGAAGGTCGACTTGCCGCCCATGTTCGGGCCGGTGATCAGCAAGAGCTTGCGCGCTTCGTTGAGCTGGCAGTCGTTGGCGATGAACGCCACCGACTCGGCCGCGAGTTGGCCTTCGACCACCGGGTGGCGGCCCTGCACGATGTCGACCACGTTCTCGGCGACGCGCTCAGGCGCGGACCAGTCCAGCGTCTGCGCGCGCTCGGCCAGTGCCGTCAGCACGTCCAGGCGCGCCAGCGCGCCCGCCACCCGCTGCAACTCGCCGATGTGCGGCAGCAGCGCCTGCAGCAGGCCGTCGTAGAGCTGCTTCTCGCGCGCGAGCGCGCGGTCCTGCGCCGACAGCGCCTTGTCTTCGAAGGCCTTCAGCTCAGGCGTGATGTAGCGCTCGGCATTCTTCAGCGTCTGGCGGCGGCGGTAGTCGTCGGGCACCTTGTCGGCCTGGCCGTTGGTGACCTCGATATAGAAGCCATGCACGCGGTTGAACTCGACGCGCAGGTTGGCAATGCCGGTACGGGCGCGTTCGCGCGTTTCCAGGTCGATCAGGAACTGGCCGCAGTTCTCGGAGATGTCGCGCAGTTCATCCAGTCCGGCATCGTAGCCGCGCGCGATCACGCCGCCGTCGCGCACCACGGTGGCCGGCTCTTCGGCCACGGCGCGCACCAGCAGGTCCAGGCAGTCCTGCGGCACGGCCAGGTCGTGCAGGGACTGCGCCAGCAAGGTGCTGCCCTGGTCATCGCGGATGCAGGCCTGCACGTCCGGTAGCGCGCGCAAGGTGTCGCGCAGCGAGGACAGGTCGCGCGGCCGCGCATTGAGCAGCGCCAGCCGCGAGGTGATGCGCTCGACGTCGGCCAGCCGGCGCAGCGCCGTGCGCAGGGCATCGGTGCCCTGGTCGATCAGCACGCCGATGGCCTGCTGGCGTGCCTGCGGCAGCGCCGGGTCGCGCAGCGGGTGGTGCAGCCAGTGGCGCAGCGCGCGGCTGCCCATGGCCGTGCAGCAGGTGTCCAGCAGCGAGAACAGCGTCGGCGACTCGCCGCCGCGCAGGGTCTCGGTCAGTTCCAGGTTGCGCCGCGTGGCGGAATCCAGGCCGACGTACTCCGATTCGCGCTCGACCTTCACGCCCTGCACATGGCGCAACGACTGGCCCTGCGTGGTGGCCGCGTAGTTCAGCAGCGCGCCGGCCGCGCCCAGCGCGGCACCCAGCCCGGCACAGCCGAACGGGTCCAGGCTGGCCACGCCCAGCTGCTCGCGCAGCCGGCGCGTGCCGGCGTCCTGGTCGAAATGCCATTCGGGCAGGCGGGTACGCGCGCACGCCAGCGCGGGCAGCTCGATGCCATCGGCATACAGCAGCTCGGCCGGGCGGATGCGCTCCAGCTCGCGGCCCAGCTGCGCTGCTTCGCATTCCATCAGGCGCAGCTCGCCGCTGGCCAGGTTCAGCCATGCCAGCCCGGTCTTGCTGACGCCGCGGCGCGTGGTCTGCTGGTGCACCGCCATCAGGAAGGTATCGGCCTTGTCCGGCAGCAGCGCGGCGTCGGTGAGCGTGCCCGGGGTGACGATGCGCACCACCTTGCGCTCCACCGGCCCCTTGCTGGTGGCCGGGTCGCCGATCTGCTCGCAGATCGCCACGGATTCGCCCAGCTTCACCAGGCGCGCCAGGTACTGGTCCGCCGAGTGGAAGGGGATGCCGGCCATGCGGATCGGCACCCCGTTGGAGGCGCCGCGCGCGGTCAGCGTGATGTCGAGCAGGCGCGCGGCCTTTTCGGCATCGTCGTGGAAGAGTTCGTAGAAGTCACCCATGCGGTAGAACAGCAGGGTGTCGGGGTGGTCTGCCTTGATGCGCAGGTATTGCTGCATCATTGGCGTGTGGCGGCTTGCGGCCGAATCTGCCTGCGCCTGTTCCGGGTCGGTTTTCTTCTGCAATCCCATTGCCATTCAGCCTGTCTGGCGGTGGGCCTGCGTGATGCCGCCCGCTCCGCTCGGATCGCCGCCTTGCGCAAGCCGGATAGCGGCCGCGCGGGGCGTCCGGGCGGTCATCCGACGGCCCGGGGCCGGGGCGCGAAGGGGCGTTTTCGAATATGGACGATATGGTACAGCACGGGGCAGCGGTTGCCGCGCCGCGCGGGCCGGATCCGGCCCGGCGGCGGGGTCAGCGGCGTGCCGTCAGCGGAACACCAGCACCGGCACGTCGCTGTGTGTCAGTACCTTCTGCGTCTCGCTGCCCAGCAGCAGCCCGCTGATGCCCTTGCGGCCGTGCGAGGCCATGAAGATGACGTCGCAACCGAGGTCCCGCGCGGCGTTGATGATGCCGTGATATGGGGCGCTGGCGGCCGAGACGTGGCCCGCGCAGCGGACGCCGGCCATTGCCGCCGCGGCCTCGATCTTGACCAGTTCCTGGCGCGCCAGTGCTTCCACGCGTTGCTGGAACACTTCGCGCCGCTCATGGGTGCTGTCGCTGCCCACCATGTAGGGGTAGGTCTCCACGCACATGTAGGGCGTCAGGCGCGCGGAGGCGGTGCGGGCAAACTGGATGGCGGCGGACACGGCCTTGTGGGAAAGCTCGGAACCGTCGACGGGCAGCAGGATGTGCTTGAACATAGGGGCCTTGGTAAAGGGAAAACGGAAGAAGTGCGGGAGTAGGGGGCGAAGTTCAATTGGCCAGCGCGCGCCCCACGATCAGCGGGTCGGGCTGCCCGATGGCAGTGGTGTCCCGGTTGCCGTAGGGGAAGCGCGACAGGATGGCGCGCAGCGCATTGAGCCGCGCGCGCTTCTTGCAGTCCGAGCGGATGACCGTCCACGGCGCATCGGCGGTGTCGGTGTGGGCGAACATGGCCTCCTTGGCCTGGGTGTATTCGTCCCATTTGTCCAGCGAGGCAAGGTCGACCGGGCTCAGCTTCCATTGCTTGAGCGGGTGGATCTCGCGCTCGCGGAAGCGCCGGCGCTGTTCCTTCTGGCTGACCGAGAACCAGAACTTGAACAGGTGGATGCCGCTGCGCACCAGATGCCGCTCGAAGTCCGGCGCCTGCTGCAGGAAGTCCTGGTATTCGCGCTGCGAGCAGAAGCCCATCACGTGCTCAACGCCGGCGCGGTTGTACCAGGAGCGGTCGAACAGCACGATCTCGCCGGCCGACGGCAGGTGCTGCACATAGCGCTGGAAGTACCATTGCCCGCGCTCGGCCTCGGTGGGTTTTTCCAGCGCCACCACGCGCGCGCCGCGCGGGTTCATGTGTTCCATGAAGCGTTTGATGGTGCCGCCCTTGCCGGCGGCGTCGCGCCCTTCGAATACGATTACCACGCGCTGGCCGGTCTCGCGCACCCAGGCCTGGAACTTGAGCAGCTCCACCTGCAGGCGGTACTTCTGCTTTTCATAATTGCGCCGCGACATCAGGTTCTGGTACGGGTACGCGCCTTCGCGCCAGCCCGCGGACAGCTCGTCGTCCGGGTGGCGCTTGCGGCCGGCCTGCCACGCGGCGGGATCGCCTTCGAGGATCAGGCTGCGCAGCTGCGCGGCCTCGTCGGGCGCCAGGCCGTCAAGCAGCGTGCGCATGGCGTCGAGCATGTCGGCGCCGTTGCCTGCGCGGCTGGCCAGGATGTCCTGCATGCTGCTGGCCGCCAGCTGCACCGAGGCGTCGACGGCGCTGTCGACTTCGTTGCGCTGGGCTGAAAGCGCCGAGTTGGTGGGCAGCACGTCACCCCTGGCCGTGGCGCGGGCACGTGGCGCGGTGGCGGTGTGGGAGGATTGGATGGTGTCGCGATCTGTCATCTGCGGTCCTCCGTCAGGCTGCGGTGTTGCGCAGGATCGCGTAGAGCTGGTCCTTGAGCAGGAGTTTCTCTTTCTTCAGCCGCTCGATCTCGAAGGTGGAGGCCGGCACCAGCCCCGACTCCATGTTGTGGATTTCCTGGTCCAGCGCGTTGTGGCGGTGGAACAGGCGCGCGAAGCGGGCATCCTGGGTCTTCAGGGTGGTGATCTGGTCGCGGTATTCGGGAAACATGCTGGCTCTCCTGATGGATCCGCGCGCACGGGGCGTGGCGCATGGTTTCATTTTGGGGAGGGCAGGGTGGGGCGACCTTGACGAGGATCATGGCCGTCTCGGGAATGAGAAAGGTCTGCAGTGCTGGGTGCGGTGGCACGCGGGGCGCACCATGCAAAAAGCCCGCCGGGGTGCGGCGGGCGTCGGGGTGTGGCTGATCTGGCCGTCAGGCCATGTGCCGGTGTCAGGCGGCGGGCTTGGCGTTGTCGAGCGAGAACGGCGACAGCAGGCGCACCATCTGGGCGAACGCCTTGGGATTGCCGGCCAGCACTTCGCCCTGTTCCATCTGGCGCGGCTCGCCGGCGTAGTTGCCGACCAGGCCGCCCGATTCGGTGATCAGCAGCATGCCTGCAGCCATGTCCCACGGCTGCAGGCCGCGCTCGAAGAAGCCGTCCAGGCGGCCGCAGGCCACATAGGCCAGGTCCAGCGCGGCGGCGCCCGGGCGGCGCAGGCCGGCGCAGTTGCGGGTCATCAGCGCGAACAATTCCATGTATTCGTCCAGGCCTTCCAGGTCGCGGAACGGGAAGCCGGTGCCGATCAGGCAGTCGGCCAGCTTGTCGCGGCGCGTAACGCGGATGCGGCGGTTGTTCAGGAAGGCGCCGGCGCCCTTGCTGGCGGTGAAGAGCTCGTCGCGGGTCGGGTCGTAGACCACGGCCTGCACGGGCGTGCCGCGGTGCAGCTGGGCGATCGAGACCGCGTATTGCGGGAAGCCGTGGATAAAGTTGGTGGTGCCGTCCAGCGGGTCGATGACCCAGGTGTACTCGTGGGAGTCTTCACCCTCGGCCCAGGACTGGCCGGATTCTTCCGCTAGAATGCCGTGTTCCGGGTAGGCCGTGCGCAGGATCTCGATCACCGCGGCTTCGGCGGCGCGGTCCACCTCGGTGACAAAATCGTTGTGTTGCTTGCGCGAGACGCGCACCAGATCGACGTCGAGCGACGCGCGGTTGATGATGGATCCCGCCTTGCGGGCCGCCTTGATGGCGATATTGAGCATCGGATGCATGAATCTCTCCAGGCCGGCCACGACGACGCGGCGGGGCGCAAAAGCGCCGCACGCCCGCTCATGGGCAGCTGACAACACAACGGATTGTAGAAGAACGTCGGGCGTCGCCGGTTCTGCTGCAAATGTGCCGCGAGAGTCTCGCGAGCAAGCAAAAACCTGGCGCCGCGCCAAAGAAGAACCCCGAATTGTATATGAACCCGGCAATTGATACGAGCCAGCCCGCTGCCGATGGCAACAGCGGTGATACCGGCGGCAACGCTTTTGGCCGCGTGCGCTTCGTGCTGGTCGAAACCAGCCACCCGGGCAACGTGGGCTCGGTGGCGCGCGCGATCAAGACCATGGGCTTCGGCAGCCTGGTGCTGGTCTCGCCACGCGAGCCGGATGTGCTGCGGCACTCCGACGCCGTCGCCATGGCCAGCGGCGCCGACGATGTGCTGGCAGGCGCGCTCATCGTCGATCAGGTCGACGCGGCGCTGGCCGGCGCCGCGCTGACCGTGGCGATGACCGCGCGCCACCGCGAATTCGGCCCGCCGCGGCTGCTGCCGCGCGCTGCAGCGGAACGTGCGCGCCAGACGCTGTCCGGCAGCGGCGGCGTTGCCTTCGTGTTCGGCAACGAGCGCTATGGCCTGCCCAATGAAGTGGTCGAGCGCTGCAACGCAGTCACCCATATTCCCGCCAACCCCGCCTATACCTCGCTCAACCTGGCGCAGGCAGTGCAGCTCATCGCCTACGAGATGCGGCTGGCGCTGCTGGAGGCGGCCCCGGACGCCGGCGCCAATATCGGCTATGCTGGTGAGCCGGCCACGGCCGAGCAGGTCGAGGCCATGTTCGGCCATCTGCAGACGGGCCTGGAGGCAATCGGTTTTCTCGATCCGTCCAACCCGCGCAGGCTGATGACCCGGCTGCGCCGGCTGCTGGCACGCAGCGGCCTGGAGCGCGAGGAAGTGAATATCCTGCGCGGCATCGCCAAGCATATGCTGATCGCCGCGCAGAACCAGCCGGGCCCGCACAAGGACCGGTGACAGGAGCAAGGACAGTGGCAGCAAACCGGAGCGATTCGATGCAGGGCGAGGCAGGCACGCGCGGCAAGCGCGCGTGCTGTCGCCCCGCGGCTGCGGGTTTGCGCAGGCCCGGGCGATGTTGATCGCAGCATCGCCGCAATGTCCCTGACGGATCAGGGGCCAAACACCGGTACCCCAAGCGGGCCCGGCAAATCACTTACACTCCCTGATCCCGTCCCCACCGGCCACTGACCTCGCCGGCGACCCTGCCCCGGGCACCAGCCCGCGTGGCGCGGCGCACGGCGCGGCAACACGACACGACCAAGATGTTCTCTCGCCTGAAGGAAGATATCGACACCATCATGCTGCGCGATCCCGCCGCGCGCAGCCGCCTGGAAGTGCTGACCTGCTACCCCGGCCTGCATGCCGTGGTGTTCCACCGCTTTGCGCATCGATGCTGGAACGCGGGCTTCCACTGGCTGGGGCGTTGGATCTCGCACTGGGCGCGGTTTTTCACCGGCATCGAAATCCATCCGGCGGTCAAGCTGGGCCGGCGCGTGTTCATCGACCACGGCATGGGCGTGGTGATCGGCGAGACCGCCGAGATCGGCGATGACTGCACCATCTACCAGGGCGTGACGCTGGGCGGCACCTCGCTGTACAAAGGCCAGAAGCGGCACCCCACGCTGGGCGCCAACGTGGTGGTGAGCGCGGGCGCCAAGGTGCTGGGCGGATTCGTGGTGGGCGACGGCGCGCGCGTGGGCTCCAACGCGGTGGTGCTAAAGCCGGTGCCGCCGGGCGCGACCGCCGTGGGCATCCCGGCACGCATCATCCTGCCGGATGCGCCATCGGCGCAGCAGGGTGCCAAGCAGGAGTTCTCGGCCTATGGCATCACGCCCAATGCGGACGATCCGGTGTCGCTGGCGCTCAAGAGCCTGATCGACAATGCGGGGCGCCAGCACGACCGCATCGAGGCGGTGCTGGCCGCGCTCGACCGGCTTGGCGAACACCTGGAGAATACGCCGAACGATCCCTTCGATGCGAGCGAACTGCGCAGGCTGATGAAGTGAGCGGGAAAGGGGCCGGGCCGGCGCTGCCGCTCAGTCGGTCTGCGGCAACAGGCGGAAGCCGTCGCGATCTAGTTGCAGCACCGCGGCGCGCGGATGGGCGCCGTCCAGGTCCCAGTCAGTGAGTACCCAGCGCACGCCGGCGGCTTCCTCATGCCGTGCCGGGCGGTGCGTGTGTCCATGCACCAGCAGCGACGCACCGGCGGCGCCGAGCAACTCGGCCGCGGCCGCGGGCGCCACGTCACCATAAATCACCGGAACGGCCGCTCCCGCGCTCAACTGCCTGGCGCGGTTGCCTTCACTGTCTGCCCGCAGCTTGCGGGCGATCGACAGACGCGCGCTCAGCGGCAGTGCCAGGAACACGCGTTGCACCCAGCGCTTGCGGGTCCAGCGGCGGAAGCGGTTATAGCGTTCGTCGTCGATGCACAGCATGTCGCCGTGGCTCAGCACCACGCGCTGGCCGGCACAGTGGATCACGGCGGGGTCGGGCAGCAGGCTGGCACCGGCAGCGCTGGCGAAGCGCTGGCCCAGCAGGAAGTCGCGGTTGCCGTGCATCAGGTACACAGCCACGCCGCGCGCTGCCAGTGCGCGCAGGGCTGCGGTCACGCGCTGCGCGAAGGGCGAGTCGGTTTCTTCGTCGCCGATCCAGAATTCAAAGAAGTCGCCCAGGATGAACAGCGTGCGCGCGTGCTGCGCGGCGCGCTCGAGCGTGCGCTCGAAGGCCGCCAGCGTGCGGGGCATGCCGGGCGTCAGGTGCAGGTCTGAAATGAACCACGCAGGCGCCTGTGCCTCGAAGGGACCGGCCACCGGCGTGTGGGGGATTGCGGTCATGCGCGGTGTCGGAAGGGGAATGCCGGCACGTGGATGCGCACGGAACCGCAATCGTCAGGCATCGGCTTACTCGACGATGACGGCCTTCTCGATCACCACGTCTTCCAGCGGCACGTCCTGGTGGAAGCCCGAGCTGCCGGTGCGCACGCCCTTGATCTGGTCGACCACGTCGGTGCCTTCCACGACCTTGCCGAACACGGCATAGCCGAAGCCCTGCGGCGTGGGCGAGGAGAAGTTCAGGAAGTCGTTGTCGACCACGTTGATGAAGAACTGGGCGGTGGCCGAGTGCGGGGCGTTGGTGCGCGCCATGGCCACGGTGTAGCGGTCGTTCTTCAGGCCGTTGCCGGCTTCGTTCTCGATCGGGGCGTCGGTGCCCTTTTGCTTCATGCCGGGCTCGAAGCCGCCGCCCTGGATCATGAAGTTCTTGATCACGCGGTGGAAGATGGTGTTGTCGTAGTGGCCCTTGCGCACGTACGACAGGAAGTTCTCGACCGACTTCGGGGCCTTTTCGGCGTCGAGTTCAATGGTGATGACACCCTGGTTGGTGTGGAGCTGGACCTTGGACATGGGATTTCCTCTGTTCGATAGTGTTATTTGACGACGGTGGCCGACTCGATCACGATCGGCGCGGCCGGCACATTGCGCATGGGGCCGTAGGCCGTGGTCGGCACGCTCTTGATCTTGTCGATCGTCTCCATGCCTTCCACCACCTTGCCGAACACTGCGTAGCCGTTGCCGTCCGGCTGCGGGTAGTCGAGATTCGGATTATCCACCACATTGACGAAGAACTGCGCGGTGGCCGAGTTGGGGTCGCTGGTGCGTGCCATGGCCACCGTGCCGGCCTTGTTCTTCAGGCCGCCGCGGGCTTCCAGCGGGATCGGAGCACGGGTGGGCTTTTCCTTCATGTCGCGGTCGAAGCCGCCGCCCTGCACCATGAAGCCATTGATCACGCGATGGAAGATGGTGCCACTGTAGAAGCCGCTCTTCACATATTCCAGGAAGTTCGCGACGGTCCTGGGCGCGGCCTCGGGGTAGAGCTCGACGGTGAACTTGCCGGCACTGGTGACGAACTGGACGCGCTCGGCGGCCTGCTGAGCCAGCGCGCTGAACGAGTACAGTGCCAGGGCGCCTGCGGTCAGGCCGGCCAGGACGATGCGGCGGGAACGGATCATGAAGGAACTCCGGTATGTCTGGATGATGCACATGGTCCGGGCGCGCCGCGCCCGGACCTTGGGATGAGTGGCCGTCAGTTGGCTGCAGGGGCGCTGGCAGGTGCCTGGCGCTGCGTTGGCGTCGCCTTGCGGCCGGTGCCGGCGGGCGCCGCCGGCTTGGCCGGCGCCGCGGCATCAGGGTTCAGCTGGCGCAGGCCGGCACTGGCGCGGGTATCGCCCGGATTGCGGCGCAGCGCTTCGGCGTAGGCCTGCTCGGCCAGGCGGCGGTAGACGTCGCCCAGGTTGGTATAGCCGATGGCAAAGCCCGGCTTGACTTCGGTGGCCAGCAGCAACTCGGCCTCGGCGCGCTTCAGGTCGCCGCGCTTGGCGTAGAGCAGCGCCAGGTTGTTGTGGGGCTCGGGCAGTTCCGGGAACTCCTGCGCCATTTCGGCAAAGGCCTGGATGGCGGCGTCCTCGCGGCCGGACTGGGCCAGGGCCCAGGCGCGCTGGAAGCGTGCCTGGGCATTGCGCGGGTTGGCGGCCAGCACGCGGTCGAAGCCCTTGATGGCTTCGTCGTAGCGGCGTGCGTTGGCGGCCTGCTGGGCCTCGCTCATGCCAGGATCGGTCGACTGGATGCCGCCGACCGGCGTCGTCGGCGCGGCCAGCGACAGCGGGCCGTTCTGCGCGTAGGCAGGGGCCGCCAGCGCGGCGGCCAGGGCCAGCAGGGGCAGTACGGCGCGATGGCCGCGTCGGCGCGCGGGGGCGGCGAACATGGCAGAAGACGGGGAGGGCAGCGGCAGGCTCATTGAGGACAGGTCCGTTATACTCCGCGGCATTCTAGCAAAGCGGCAAGTCCGGCACGAAGGCGATGACATCGGGGCAGCGGGCGCGGCATCTCGCGCGGCGCTGGCGGCGCCGTGCCGGAGGCAACCAGCGCAGCGCCTTCCGGTAAGATATGGGGCGCGACGGAATTGCGCCAGTGGCCGCGTTGCCGCCGGCGGCCTGCCAGGCGCCGGGCAACCGGCGCCACGGCCCGTGCTGCCTGCTGTGCGAACCCCGGCAGTCTCCTCTCACCACTCACTTCGTTTCATGCAGCTTCTGAACATCTACAACACGCTCGCGCGTGAGAAACAGCCATTCGTGCCAATCGAACCCGGCAAGGTCCGCATGTATGTGTGCGGCATGACGGTGTACGACTATTGTCACGTTGGCCACGCTCGCGTGATGGTGGTGTTCGACATGGTGCACCGCTGGCTGCGTGCCGCCGGCTACGAGGTGACGTATGTGCAGAACATCACCGACATCGACGACAAGATCATCCGCCGCGCGGCCGAGAACGGCGAGACCATCGGCGAGCTGACCACGCGCTTCATCCAGTACATGCACGAGGATGCCGCCGCGCTGGGCGTGATCCGCCCCGACCACGAGCCGCGCGCCACCGACTACGTGCCGCAGATGCTCGACATGATCGGCAAGCTGGAAGCCAAGGGCCTGGCCTACCAGGCCAGCGACGGCGACGTGAACTATTCGGTGCGCAAGTTCGCCGGCTACGGCAAGCTCTCGGGCAAGTCGCTGGAAGACCTGCGCGCCGGCGAGCGTGTCAGCGCCAACGACGCCAAGCAGGACCCGCTCGACTTCGTGCTTTGGAAGTCCGCCAAGGCCAGCGAGCCGCCCGAGAGCAAGTGGGACTCGAAGTGGGGCGCCGGCCGCCCGGGCTGGCACATTGAATGCTCCGCCATGAGCTGCACGCTGCTGGGCGAGCATTTCGACATCCATGGCGGCGGGGCAGACCTGCAGTTCCCGCACCACGAGAACGAGATTGCGCAGTCTGAAGGCGCCAGCGGCAAGCCCTTCGTCAACATGTGGATGCACAACGGCTTCGTGCGCATCAACGACGAAAAAATGTCCAAGTCGCTTGGCAATTTCTTCACCATCCGCGAGGTCCTGAAGTCGTACGACGCCGAGGTCGTGCGCTTCTTCATCCTGCGCGCGCACTACCGCAGCCCGCTGAACTACAGCGACGCGCACCTGGACGATGCGCGTCACGCCCTGACACGCCTGTACACGGCGCTCAAGGACAGCCAGCCGGGCGGCTGCGCGGTGGACTGGGACGAGCCGCACGCCAGGCGCTTTGCCGAGGCCATGGGCGACGACTTCAACACGCCGATTGCGATGTCGGTACTGTTCGATCTGGCCAGCGAGATCAACCGCACCGGCTCGACCGCGGCTGCGCGCCAGCTCAAGGGGCTGGCAGGCACGCTGGGCCTGCTCGAGCGCGATCCGCATACCTTCCTGCAAGGCGGCAGGTCCGACGACGGCATCTCGCCGGAACAGATCGAGACCCTGATCGCCGCGCGCAAGACCGCCAAGGTGGAGCGCAACTTTGCCGAAGCGGACCGCATCCGTGCGCAACTGCTGGAAGCTGGCATCGTGCTGGAAGACAAGCCGGGCGGTGCCACCGAGTGGAGGCGTGCTTGAACGCTGCCGCGCGCAAGCCCGCCATCGCCACGCCTCCCGCCACGAGGGGCCGGGTGAAGGCGGCCGGTCCGCGCCCGGGCAAGGCTGGCGCCAAGGAGGCGCCGCTGCCTGACGGCAAGGACACGGCCAGGGACACGCGCAACGCCAAGGCCGTGCTGCCCGAAGCGGATGCGGTGCCGCTGCCGGTCGAAACCGTCATCGACGCGGTGCGCCCCGCCTACTGGGACGAGGCCTGCGCCGACCTGATGAAGCGCGACCGCATCCTGCGCAAGATGATCCCGACCTACGGCCCGGCGCACCTGGTGTCGCGCGGGGATCCGTTCGTCACGCTGGCGCGCGCGGTGGTGGGCCAGCAGATCTCGGTCAAGGCGGCACAGTCGGTGTGGGAGCGGCTGCATGCCCTGTGCCCCAGGCTGACCCCGGCACAGTTCCTGCGCGCCGGTCCCGAGAAGCTGGCCGGTTGCGGCCTGTCGAAGCGCAAGGGGGAATACCTGGTCGACCTGGCCGACCATTTCAAGGCGGGCACGGTGCATGTCGGCGAATGGGCGCAGATGGACGACGAAGCGGTAATTGCGGAGCTGACGCAGATACGCGGCATCGGCCGCTGGACCGCCGAGATGTTCCTGATGTTCAACCTGATGCGGCCCAACGTGCTGCCCCTTGATGACATCGGCCTGATCAACGCGATCTCCGCCAATTACTTCAGCGGCGAGCCGGTCACGCGCAGCGAGGCGCGCGAGGTGGCGGCCAACTGGGAGCCCTGGCGAACCGTGGCCACGTGGTATATGTGGCGCAGTCTTGACCCGCTCCCAGTGACGTATTAGGCATTGCAGCAAGAAAATTTAGTGGCAGGTGCAGTCCGGGCTATCTGGCAGGCGCTAAGATAGCGACCAAATTCCGGTAGAATGCGCCCCTTCACAGACAGGTACGTGTGATTTTATGAAAACCACCTTCCTGGATTTTGAGCAGCCCATTGCCGAACTCGAGGCAAAGATCGAAGAACTGCGCTTTGTGCAGGACGATTCGGCTGTTGATATTTCCGAAGAGATTTCGCGGCTGGCTGGCAAGAGCCAGCAGCTGACCAAAGACATCTACGCCAACCTGACCCCGTGGCAGGTTGCGCAAATCGCCCGCCACCCCCAGCGTCCCTATACGCTGGACTACGTGCGCGAGATCTTTACCGATTTCCACGAGCTGCACGGCGACCGCACCTTTGCCGACGATCTTTCGATCATCGGCGGCCTGGCGCGCTTCAACGGCCAGGCGTGCATGGTCATCGGCCACCAGAAGGGCCGTGATACGAAAGAGCGCGCCATGCGCAATTTCGGCATGCCCAAGCCCGAGGGCTACCGCAAGGCCAAGCGCCTGATGGAGCTGGCGGACAAGTTCGGCCTGCCGATCTTCACCTTCGTCGACACCCCGGGCGCATTCCCCGGCATCGACGCCGAAGAGCGCGGCCAGTCCGAAGCCATCGGCCACAACCTGTACGTGATGGCCGGCCTGAAGGTGCCCCTGATCGCCACCATCATCGGTGAAGGCGGTTCGGGCGGCGCGCTGGCGATTGCCGTGGGCGACGTGGTGCAGATGCTGCAGTTCGCCACCTACGCGGTGATCTCGCCGGAAGGCTGTGCCTCGATCCTGTGGAAGACCGCCGAGAAGGCACCGGAAGCCGCCGAGGCGCTGGGCCTGACCGCGCACCGCCTGAAGGCGCTGGGCCTGATCGACAAGATCGTGAGCGAGCCGCTGGGCGGCGCGCACCGTGACTACAAGGGCATGGCGGCGATGCTCAAGCGCTCGCTGGCCGAGTCGCTGCGCCAGTTCCAGGGCATGAGCGTGAAGGAGCTGCAGGCCCGCCGCTACGAGCGCCTGCTCGCCTATGGCAAGTTCAAGGAAACCGGCACCCAGGACTGACCCGTCCGCCCGGCTGACCGACAAGGTCGCACAGGCCCTCCAGGCCGGTGCGGCCTTTGTTGTTTCTGGCGGCGGCACGGGCGCGGCGACGATCGCGGTGGCCCTGTCGGGCGGGCGCGATTCGGTCGCGCTGCTGCATGCCGCCCGTGCGGCCGCGGCGGAGTGGGGCGTTGGCGCGCGCGTGGTGGCGCTGCATGTCCACCACGGCCTGCAGGCGGATGCGGACGACTGGGACCGCTTCTGCGCCGCGCTGTGCGCGCAGTGGCAGGTCGGCTATTTCGTGCGGCGGGTGTCGGTGCAGCCCGAAGTGGGCGAGGGCGTGGAAGCGGCCGCGCGCCGCGCGCGCTACGCCGCGCTGGCGGCGATGTGCGCCGATAGTGGCGCGCGCCTGCTGCTGTTTGCCCACCACCAGGACGACCAGGTCGAGACCGTGCTGCTGCGGCTGTTCCGCGGCGCCGGCGTGGCCGGCATGGCCGGCATGCCAGGGCTGCGCCCGCTCGACGAGCGCAGCGGCGTGACGCTGCTGCGCCCCTGGCTGGATGTGGCCCGCGCCGAGATCGAGGCCTACTGCGCGGCCAACGCGCTGCAATGGGTCGACGACCCGTCCAATGCCGATGAGCGCTATGCGCGCAATGCCTTGCGCGCGCACCTGCCGGCGCTGGTCGCGGCCTTTCCGGCGTTGTCGGCCAACGTGGTGCAGGCGGCAGCGCATTTCGCCCAGGCAGGCGCACTGATCGATGAACTGGCAGCCGCCTCGCTGGCGGCGCTGGCACGCCCCGGCCGCGATGCCGACACGCTTGCCGAACTCGACCTGGCAGGGCTGCGCGCCTTGCCCGTGGCACATGCCGATGCCGTGCTGCGCTTCTGGCTGCGCGACCTCGGCGTGCGCGCGCCGTCCACCGCCAGGCTGGCGGCGATGCGCGAGCAACTGGTCGCCCACGCTGGCGGCGAGCCCGCGATCGCGCATGAAGGGCTGGTCCTGCGCCGCTTCCGCGACCGCGTGCTGGCCTGCACGCCGCCACCGATTGCCGCGCCGGCACCCGTGATGCTGGACTGGCGCGGCGAGGCCCGTATCGTCGTGCCCGGCTGGCGCGGCGAACTCCATTTCTTCCGCGATGACACCTTCGGCGTGCCCGAAGCGGCGCTGCGCCAGCCCTTGCGCCTGGCCGCCCGCAGTGGCGGCGAGCGTATCGTGCTGCGCCCGGGCGGTCCGGCCCGGGCCCTGAAGCAAGCCTGCCAGGAAGCCGGCATCCCGGCCTGGCGCCGCGCCTGGCTGCCGCTGCTGTGGTCTGGCGATACCCTGGTGCTGGCCGCCGGCCTCGGCATGCACCGCCGCTGGCCGGACGCCCCGGCGGCGCCGCGCTGGCGCGTCGAGTGGCATCCGCGGCCGCCGGCAGTGGCGATGCCGCCGCACTGAAGCGGTCGGATCGCCGTCGGCATCACTTCCGATCTGCAGCCGAATCCCGCTCCCGCCTTGCCTGACTGGGCTTGTTCGTGTATTTTCAAGGGCTTTGCATAATCGCTGGCGTCGACAAGAAGATGGCTCTCATCGTTCACAAATACGGCGGCACTTCGATGGGTTCCACGGAACGCATCAAGAATGTCGCCAAGCGCGTGGCCAAATGGCACCGCGCCGGTCACCGCGTAGTCGTGGTGCCTTCGGCCATGTCGGGCGAGACCAATCGCCTGTTGGGACTCGCCAAGGAAATTTCGCCGCAGCCCAATCCGCGTGAGCTGGACATGCTCGCCTCGACCGGCGAACAGGCCAGCGTGGCACTGCTGGCCATCGCGCTGCACGGCGAAGACATTGACGCGGTCAGCTACACCGGCTGGCAAGTGCCGGTGAAGACCGACTCGGCCTATACCAAGGCCCGTATCGAATCGATCGACGACGAGCGCATCCTGGCCGACCTCGACGCCGGCCGCGTGGTCGTGATCACCGGTTTCCAGGGCATCGACGACGACGGCAACATCACCACCCTCGGCCGTGGCGGCTCGGACACCTCGGCCGTGGCCATCGCCGCCGCGATCGAAGCCGACGAGTGCCTGATCTACACCGACGTCGACGGCGTGTACACCACCGACCCGCGCGTGGTCGAAGACGCCCGCCGCCTGGACCAGATCACCTTCGAAGAAATGCTGGAAATGGCCAGCCTCGGCTCCAAGGTGCTGCAGATCCGCTCCGTGGAGTTCGCCGGCAAGTACCGCGTGAAGACTCGCGTGCTGTCGTCGCTGACCGACCCGCTTATGCCGCTCGAGCAGGAAATGCACTCGGGCACGCTGATCACTTTTGAGGAAGACTCCACCATGGAAGCAGCCGTCATCTCCGGCATCGCCTTTGCCCGTGACGAAGCCAAGATCACCGTTCTGGGCGTGCCGGACAAGCCGGGCATCGCCTACCAGATCCTGGGCCCGGTCGCCGACGCCAACATCGACGTCGACATGATCATCCAGAACCAGTCCGTCGACGGCAAGACCGACTTCACCTTCACCGTGCCGCGCGGCGAGTACCAGCGCGCGCTGGCCATCCTGAACGACGGCGTGAAGTCGCATATCGGCGCCGGCAGCGTGTCGGGCGACCCGAAGGTATCGAAGGTGTCGGTGGTGGGCGTGGGCATGCGCTCGCACGTGGGCATCGCCAGCAAGATGTTCCGCACCCTGTCGGAAGAGGGCATCAACATCCAGATGATCTCCACCTCGGAAATCAAGATCTCGGTGCTGATCGACGAGAAGTACATGGAACTGGCCGTGCGCGCGCTGCACAAGGCCTTCGAACTGGAACAGGCGTGATCCGTTCGTGAACACTTCTGGCGGGGCCGCGATTTTTGTGTTGAGTGATCGATTTTTCGTTGACCAACACGTGCGGCGCCGCTAGAATACGCGCTTCGTTGTGTGGCTCCCTCACACAACGCAAGTTTGGGAGACGTGGCCGAGAGGTCGAAGGCACTCCCCTGCTAAGGGAGCATCCGGGCCAAAACCTGGATCGAGGGTTCGAATCCCTCCGTCTCCGCCAGTCATGGCGGCGAAACCCCGGAAGATCGCGGTCTTCCGGGGTTTTTGTTTTTCTGGCCCATCAGATGCCTTGTGCCAGAGGATCGCGCATTCAAGGCATCTCGGACATCCCGGCGCGATGAGCGATCCGCGCTGCGATTTCAGTCCTGGGGCACGATCACGGCGATGGCGTTGTTGATCAGCGCACCGGTCTCGCTTTCGTCCGGCCGCATGCCGGTTGCCAGCGTCCGGTGCAGCACGCTGGCCAGCACCATGCCGTGGAAGAGCCGGGCGCTGGCCTCGGGACTTGCCGCAAGACGGATGCCGTTGGCCTGCTGCGCGGACAGGAAGGCCGCGATATAGGCGCACGTTGCCTCCGGGCCGCGCGTGTACCAGGCATTGCCCAGCGCCGGAAAGCGCCGCGACTCCGCAAAGATCAGCCGCAGGAACGCCAGGTGCCGTTCTTCCAGCAGCGAATGCAGGAAGCTGTGCGCAATCCTGTGCAGGCCCTGCGCGGCGTTGCAGCGCGACAGGTCCAGTCCTTTCTCTGTCTTCTCCAGGAAGCGGTCGCATAGCCGCTCCACCACCGCGACGAAGAGTCCGTCCTTGCCGCCGAAATAGCTGTACACGTTGGTCTTGGAGCCGCCGCACGCCTTGACGATGTCATCCAGGCTGACGCCGTCATAGCCATGTTCCAGGAACATGTCCGCGGCGGTGCTCAGGATCAGCGCGCGTTTCTCTTCGCCGCGGCGCGTGATGCGCACGGGCGGGTGGTGGACCACAGGGGGGGAAGCGCTTTCTGGAGAGTTCATCTGGTGCAGGCGTGGCGGCGCACCCCATGCCGGGGGCCCTGCGCAGTCTACCAAAAGCCGGCAGGCTGCTGCGTTTCCCCATGTGACAAGCTCATGGCTTCAATAAATCAGAACGACTCATTTCGAATTTAAGAATACCATACGGTACGGTTTTAATTATATTTGCCACCATGGGCGACGCGCTGAAGGGCTGGACCCCAGACCCCGGCCAGAACCGGCGCTCTTCTCTTCGATGCTTAACAGGAGCAAGTGATGAAAACGGCAATGTTTGGCGCAGCAGTGGTGCTGGTGATGGCTTCGGCGGCCCAGGCCGCGGTGCGGTCGCCCGATGTCTATACAGATGGCGCGCGTGCGGCACATGGCTCGATCCCCTCGGCCGGGTCGGCACAGCGTTCGCAGCCGGGCCGGCTGGTGGACGAGCAGTTCCGCAAGGTCGCAGCGCGCAAGGCCGATCCGTACCTGGACGGCGCGGTACGCGAGGTCGATCCCTTCACCGATGGCGCGCTCGCCCGGATCGGCGAGACCGATCCGTCGGACCGTGCCTGATGATGTGCCGGCGCTGCGCCTGGCGCAGTGCCGGCTGGCTCCCGGTGCAGGTATTCCCGACCTTGCAATGCACTGTGGCACGCTCTAGAATAATTCGTATAACGCATTAGATTGCGCGTAGCGCAAAAATAGGAGACAACGTGACGGATGCCAAACGCACCGGCCACACCGCCATTGCCCATGTGGACCTCCACGGGGTGTCGGTGCATGGCAAGGATCTCAGCCAGGAACTGATCGGCAAGATCGGCTTTACGGCCTACTTTCTGTTCCTGCTTACCGGCCGCCAGCCGGGCGAAAAGCTGGTGGCCATCACCGATGCCTGCCTGGTCGCCATTGCCGAACACGGACTGGTGCCCTCGGTGCAGGCCGCGCGCATGACGCTCGCCGCCGCCCCCGACGCCCTGCAGGGCGCGGTGGCCGCGGGCGTGCTGGGCTGCGGCTCGGTGATCCTGGGGGCCTCGGAAACCGCCGGGCAGATGCTGGCGCAAGTGCTGGCCGGCCGGGACGCCGGCACGCTGGCAGACAGCGCGCACGCGGTGGTGCGGGCCTTGCGGCAGGCGCGGCAGCCGCTGCCGGGCTTCGGCCATCCCACGCACAAGCAGGGCGATCCGCGCGCGCACCGCCTGCTGGCATTCGCGCGTGAACTCGGCATCGCGGGCGACCACGTCGCCGCGCTCGAGGCGGTGGCCGCGGCGGTCCCCGAGCACTACAGCAAGGCCTTGCCGCTCAATGTGTCGGGCGCGATCCCCGCGGTGCTGCTCGACGCCGGCTATCCCGCCAGCGCGCTCAAGGGCGTACCGATGCTGGCCCGCGTGGCGAGCCTGATCGCCCACCTGCAGGAAGAGCGCGCGCAACCCATCGGCTTTATCCTGGCCGACGCCGCCGAACACGCCATCACCTACAGCGCCGCGCCGGCGCAAGCATCATGAAGCCGCTCGCATCCCCGGCCGGCGACGCGCTGGTGGCGCCGCTCGATGTGCTCAGGCAGTACCGCGCCCACGATGCCACGCTCACCGGTTTCCTTGCCGCCCGCGTGGCGGCGCACCCGGACAAGCCGGCGCTTGTGTTCGAGGGCGAGACCTGGAGCTATCGCCAGCTCGACCAACGGATCGGCCTCACCGCGGACTGGCTGGCGCAGGCGATGCAAGTCGGACCCGGCGACCGTGTCGGCGTGCTCTCGACCAACCATCCGTCCACCGTGGTGCTGATGTTCGCGCTGGCCCGTATCGGCGCGACCATGGTGCCGGCCAATCCCGAGTACCGGCTCGACGAGGCGCTGTACGTATTCCGGCACGCGCAGGTGTGCGGCCTGGTGTGCGCGCCCGGCACGCTGGCGACCGGCGCCGCCGTGGCCGCGGACCTGGGCGGTGACGTCTGGCTGCGCGCCAACGAGGATGGCGATCACGGCGTGCCGACGCTGGCCGCATCGATCGCGGCGCATGCGGCGCAGCCGGCCAACGCTGCCCCGGGCGTCGACAGCGACCGCAGCACCGCCCTGATCATCTACACCTCAGGCACCACCGGCTTTCCCAAGGGCGCCATGCACAGCCATCGCGGCTACGTGCTGACCGCCGAGGCCTTTGTCGGCCGCCTGCACTTGCAGCCGGACGAGCGCGTGATGTGCGTGATGCCGCTGTTCCATATCAATGCGTTGATGTATTCGGTGGGCGGGGCGCTGGCCTGCGGCGGCTGCCTGGTGCTGATGCGCCGTTTCTCGGCCTCGTCGTTCTGGCGCTTCGCGGCCGAGAGCGGCGCGACCGAGGTCAACCTGGTGGCCGCCGCCGGCAGCATCCTGGCGCGGCGCCCGCGCGCGGAATTCGTGCCGGGCCATCGCATTACCAAGATGTTCATTGCGCCGCAGACCCAGGAGATGGTGCGGGTGATGAAGCAGGAATTCCACGTGCCGCGCCTGATCGAGTGCTACGGCATGACGGAAATCCCCGGCGTCATCGCCAATCCGTTCAACGGCCCGCACAAGCTCGGCACCATGGGCCTGATCTCGCCGCACCCGGACCCGGCCGTGCCGGTGCCCGAGGCGCGCATCGTCGATGACGACGGCCACGACGTGGCACCCGGCGCCGCGGGCGAACTGCTGATCCGCACCCCGACGCTGATGCAGGGCTACTACCGCGACGCCGTGCAGACCGAGGCCGCGTTCCGCGACGGGTGGTTTGCCACCGGCGATCTGGTGCGCCAGGACAGCGATGGCTACTACGTGTTCGTCGCACGCAAGAAGGACGTGATCCGCCGCAAGGGCGAGAACGTGTCGGGAGCCGAGCTCGACCGCATCTTCGGCGAGCACCCCGCAGTCGAGGAAGCGGCGGCCATCGGCGTGCCGGCGGACCTGGGCGAAGAAGAGATCCTGCTGGCGGTGCAGTTCCGCCCCGGGCAGTCGGTCGAGCCGGGCGAGTTGCTCGCCTGGGCTCGGGACCGGCTGGCCGTGCACAAGCTGCCGCGCTATGTCGTCGCCGTGGATGCCATTCCGCACACCCCTACGCACAAGCCGGCCAAGCACAAGCTGAAAGCGGATGGAACCCTGTTCGCCCGCGCCATCGACATGGCCGCCGCCAGCCACTGACACAGAATCACCGGAGACAGCGATGAACAACCCCGACAACTACACCCTGCAACGCGCCTTCGATGCCATGTGCAGCGATGCGCCCGGCGCGGACCCGGTCCTGCAGGCGCAGTTCCGCGTGGCGCTGAAGCACTTCCACGCCATGCTGGACGAACTGAAGCTGACCGACCGGCAGCTCTACCGGATCGCCACCTGGATAGGCAAGGTGGCCCAGCAGGATGAACTGATCATGCTGTGCGACATGATGGGCCTGACCATGCGCGCGCTGGACCTGGCACGCACCGATGACCACGCCACGCCGCAGAACGTGACCGGTCCGTTCCCCAAGGACGAGATCGCCGAAGGCTCCAACCCATGCCATATCGCCACCGACGACGAGCCTGGCCAGCGGCTGGAGGTGCGCGGCCGCGTGCTGGATGCCGCCACCGGCAAGCCGGTACCGGGCGCGATGATGATCGTATGGCAGCCCAACCAGTTCGGCCGCTATGAGAACGAAGATGACTCGCAGTCGGAAGACAACCTGCGCGGCAAGCTGCGTTGCGAGGCCGATGGCAGCTTCCAGGTGTTCACCATCCGCCCGGGTGGCTACATCATCGGCCGCGAGGATACCGAAGTGGGCGTGCTGATGAAGCGGCTGGGCCGCAACCGGCAGCGCGCGCCGCACATCCACTACCGGGTGATGCAGCCAGGCTACCGGAACCTGACGTCGCAGCTGTATTTCGCCGGTGATCCGGCCAATCCGGTCGACTGCATCTTCTCAACCATCGACGACCACATCGTCGACGCGCTGCCGCACCCGGAGCGCGACGGCTACCAGCTGGTCAACCTGGATATCGTGCTGCAGCCTGAAACGGCGCAGTAAGCCGGCGCGCGAGGCCGCTCAGGAGGCGGCGGTAATGGAGTGCGCCAGCGCCGGTGCGCGCCGGATCGCCGCCTCGATCGAC
Organism: Cupriavidus necator; assembly: GCF_016127575.1. Classification (NCBI taxonomy): domain Bacteria; kingdom Pseudomonadati; phylum Pseudomonadota; class Betaproteobacteria; order Burkholderiales; family Burkholderiaceae; genus Cupriavidus; species Cupriavidus necator. The sequence goes on along the minus strand of NZ_CP066018.1, from coordinate 179,318 downwards.
GCGGCGGCTTCGCGCAGCGCCGGCAGCCGGGTGGCGACCAGTTCGTCCGGGCTGGTGCGCTCGGTTTCGGTGGAGCAGTTGATGGCGGCGATCACGCGCTGTTGCGGGTCACGCACCGGCACGGCGATCGACAGCACGCCCAGCTCCAGCTGGCTGTCCTGGATGGCATAGCCCTGCTCGAGCGCGCGTGCCAGCGCCGCGCGCAGCGCGTCGGCATCGCTGAGTGTCAGCGGGGTGAATTTCTGGAATGGCGCCTTGTCGAGGATCTTGTTCTGCTGGGCCTTGGGCGCGTGCGCCAGCAAGGCCAGGCCAAGGGAGGTGCAATGGACCGGCAGCCGGTAACCCACCGAAGCCCGGAAGGCGATGCGCCGGCGGCTGGGCACATGCGCCAGGTAGACCACGCTGTCGCCGTCGAGGATGGCAAGCGAGACCGAATCGCGGAAGCGCTCGGCCACCTCCTGCAGGAACGGCTGCACGATGTCGCGCAGGTTCATCGAGCTGAGGAAGGCGGCGCCCAGCGACAGCACCTTGGGCAGCAGCACGAAGCGGCGGCCGTTGGCGCCGATATAGCCCAGCGCCTGCAGCGTCAGCAGCGCGCGGCGCGCGGTCGCGGGCGTCATGCCGGTGGCCTGCGCCACTTCGCTCAGCGTCAGTTCCGGCGTGGTCTCGGTAAAGGCCTGGATCACCGCCAGGCCCCGCGCCAGCGCCGCGACGTAGTCGCGGTGGCCTTCCTCGAGCTTCGGCGGAGCGTCGTTGTCGACGGGGGCGGACGGTTTGGCGGCGGAGGTCATGGCCGTATTTTAGCCGCAACGGACCGCATGCAACACAAGGGCCGGGGCCATCGCAGGCCACCGGATCCGGGAGACATCGCATCATGAGACTCGACCCCACTTCGCTGCGCCTGTTTGTCGCCGTGGCCGAAACCGGCTCCATCGCCGCGGCGGCGGAGCACGCGCACCTTGCCGCGGCCGCGGTCAGCAAGCGCGTGAGCGAACTGGAGCAGGGGCTGGGCACCGCCTTGCTGATGCGCAGCAACAAGGGCGTGCAGCCGACCATGGCCGGGATGGAGCTGGCGCACCTGGCGCGCGGCGTGCTGCACAACCTCGATGACATCCTGGTGCGCATGCGCGACTACGGCGGCGGCTTGCGCGGGCAGGTGAGGGTGATGGCCAATATCTCGGCCATCACGCAGTTCCTGCCGGCGCAGCTCAAGTCGTTCCTGGCCGAGTACCCGCTGATCGACGTGCACCTGGAAGAGCGCGTCAGCACCGCCATCGTGCGCGCGGTGGCCGAGAACGCCGCGGACATCGGCATCTTCACCGCGGGCGCGGTGGGTGCGGAGCTGGAGACGTTCCCCTACCGGCGCGACGAACTGGTCGTGGTGGTGCCCGGCGCGCATCCGCTGGCCGGGCGGCACTCGGTGACCATCCGCGAGGCCTTCGACTACGACTTCGTCAGCCTGCACGCAGGCAGCCAGATCCACCTGCAGCTGGCCAAGGCTGCCAGCGAGGCCGGCCGCGTGTTCAAGCCGCGCATCCACGTGCCCGGCTACGACGCGCTGTGCCTGATGGTGCAGGCGGGACTGGGCCTGGGAATCCTGCCCAGGTCCAGTGCCGGGCCTTACCAGCAGACCCTTGGCATCCGCACCGTCGCGCTCGATGAAGCGTGGGCCGCGCGCCAGCTGGTGATCGGCGTGCGTGCGTATGAGGGCCTGTCCGCGGTGGCGCGGCTGCTGGTGGACCGGCTGCGCGAGGATGAATAGCGCGCCAGCGCTGCCATCGTTTTTCGCGATGGCGGGCTCGCCAATGGTTGCTTTACCGCGCGCGCGGGTTCTTCCAATCTTGCATCACAGACCACCGTATCCACAGGAGCAGCAAACCGCCATGGCTAACGAAGCGAACAACGGAACGATGCCGCTGCAGGGCGTCCGCGTGATCGAACTCGGCTCGCTGATCGCAGGCCCGTATGCGGGCGGACTGCTCGCGCAGTTCGGCGCCGAAGTGCTGAAGATCGAATCGCCCAAGGACGGCGACCCGCTGCGCAAGTGGCGCAAGCTGTATGAAGGCACCTCGCTCTGGTGGTATAGCCAGAGCCGCAACAAGAAGTCGCTGACGCTGGACCTGCGTTCGGCGCAGGGCCAGGAGATCGTGCGCAAGCTGGTCACCGAAGCCGATATCGTGATCGAGAACTTCCGCCCCGGCACGCTCGAGAAATGGGGCCTGGGCTGGGAGGACCTGCGCAAGGTGAACCCCGCGCTGGTCATGGTGCGCATCTCCGGCTACGGCCAGACCGGACCCTACAAGGACCGCCCCGGCTTTGCCGCGATTGCGGAATCGATGGGCGGGCTGCGCTATGTCAGCGGCTATCCCGACCGGCCGCCGGTGCGCTCGGGCGTGAGCATCGGCGACACGCTGGCATCGCTGTATGGCGTCATCGGCGCCTTGCTGGCCATGCACCACCTGCGCGCCAACCAGGGCGAAGGGCAGTTTGTCGACGTGGCGCTCTATGAGTCGGTCTTTGCCGTGATGGAGAGCCTGGTGCCGGAGTACGCCAAGTTCGGCCATGTGCGCGAGCGTTCGGGCGCCAGCCTGCCGGGCATCTCGCCGTCGAATACGTATCCGTGCCAGGACGGCCAGTACGTGATCATTGCCGGCAACGGCGACGCCATCTTCCGGCGCTTCATGGCCGCCATCGGCCGCGACGACCTGGGCCAGGACCCGCGCCTGGCGCACAACGACGGGCGCGTGCAGCACAACGCCATGCTCGACGACGCCATCACCGCGTGGACCTCCGCGCATGACCTCGACACAGTGCTGGCAACGCTGGAAGCCGCGGCCGTGCCCTGCGGAAAGATCTACACCGCGGCGGAGATCAGCAGCGACGCGCACTACCGCGCGCGCGACATGATCGAGCCGCACCAGTTGCCGGATGGCTCGCCGGTGGAGCTGTCCGGCATCGTGCCCAAGCTCAGCGGGACCCCGGGGCGCACCAGGTGGATCGGCCCCGAACTGGGCCAGCACACCGAAGAGATCCTGGCGGGCATCGGTATTGCCGGCGACGAGCTGCGCGCGCTGCGCGCCGCCGGCGTGGTCTGAGCCCGCCCCAACGAAAAGGAAAGAAAGGAAAGAACCATGTGGCTTCCTAACGCCCCCCGGCGCGTGCGCATCAATGAAGTGTCCGTGCGCGACGGCTTCCAGATCGAGCCGGAATTCGTCCCCACCGAACAGAAGATCGCGCTGATCGACCGCCTCTCGGAAACCGGCCTGGCCAGGATCGAGATCACCTCGTTTGTCTCGCCCAAGGCGATCCCGAACCTGCGCGATGCAGGGGCGGTCGCGAAAGGCATCCGCCGCCAACGGGACGTGGTCTACACCGCGCTGGTGCCCAATGCGCGCGGCTGCGAGCGCGCACTGGAGTGCGACCTCGACGAGATCAACCTGGTGATGTCCGCCAGCGAGACGCACAACCTGGCCAACATGCGCATGACCTGCGACCAGTCGCTGGAGCAGTTCCGCGGCGTGATGCAGCTGGCGCAGTCGGCCGAGCTGGCCGTCAGCGGCTGCGTGGCGACCGCGTTCGGCTGCCCGTTCGAAGGCGAGATCGCGCCGGAACGGGTGAAGTGGGCCGCGGGCCGCTACCTGGACCTGGGCATGGACAGCATCACGCTGGCCGATACCACCGGCATGGCCGACCCGCGCCAGGTGAGCAAGCTGGTCGAGGCGTTCCTGCGCTGGTTCCCGGGCGTGCCGCTGACCCTGCATTTCCACAACACGCGCGGCATGGGCCTGGCCAATGTGCTGGCCGGCCTGGCGGCGGGCGTGGACAGTTTCGATGCGTCGCTGGGCGGGCTGGGCGGCTGCCCCTTTGCGCCGGGCGCGACCGGCAACATCTGCACGGAAGACCTGGTGCACATGCTGGAGTCTTCCGGCATCGACACCGGTGTCGACCTGGACCGGCTGCTCGGCGCGGCGCGCGAGCTGCCGGCGCTGGTCGGACACGATATTTCCGGGCAGGTGGTCAAGGCCGGCAAGACCACCGAGCTGCATCCGGTGCCTGAGTGGGTGGGCGCAAGGTAACCCGCGTCCGCCACGAGAAATACAAGGAGAGACCCCCATGACCGAACCCGACCGCCCGGCGAGCCTGCTCGACAAGCTCTGGGCCAGCCACGTGATCCACCAGGAGCCGGACGGACCCGCGCTGATCTATATCGACCGCCACCTGGTCAACGAGGTGACCAGCCCGCAGGCCTTCGAAGGCCTGCGCCTGAACGCGCGCAAGGTGTGGCGCGCCGCTTCCGTGCTGGCAACGGCCGACCACAACGTGCCGACCACCGCGCGCAAGCTGGGCATTGCCGATCCCGTCAGCCGCGCGCAGGTCGAGGCCCTGGACCAGAACTGCGCAGACACCGGCATCGTCAATTTCGGCATGGACGATCCGCGCCAGGGCATCCTGCACGTGGTCGGTCCGGAGCGCGGCGCCACCTTGCCCGGCATGAGCATTGCCTGCGGCGACTCGCACACGTCAACACACGGCGCGTTCGCAGCGTTTGCGTTCGGCATCGGCACTTCCGAAGTGGAGCAGGTGCTGGCCGCGCAATGCCTGTGGATGAAGAAGCCCAGGTCGATGCAGGTGCGGGTGGACGGCGAGCTGCCCCGTGGCGTGTCCGCCAAGGATATCGCGCTGGCGCTGATCGGCCGTATCGGCACTGCCGGCGCCACCGGCCACGTGATCGAGTTTGCCGGCAGCACGATCCGCGGCCTCAGCATGGAGGCGCGCATGACCGTGTGCAACATGGCGATCGAAGCGGGCGCGCGCGCCGGCATGGTGGCGGTGGATGAAACCACGCTGGCCTACCTGGACGGCCGCCCGCAAGCACCGGCCGGTGCGATGTGGGACGCCGCCACCGGCTACTGGCGCACGCTGCGCAGCGATCCGGGCGCCGCCTTCGATGCCGTGGTGGAGCTGGATGCCACCGCGATCCGCCCGCACGTGACCTGGGGCACCTCGCCGGAAATGGTGGTGGCCGTCGGCGAGCGCATTCCCGATCCGCGCGACGAGCGCGACCCGGTGCGGCGCAAGAGCATCGAGCAGGCGCTGGACTACATGGGCCTGCTGCCGAATACGCCGATCGAGGCGGTCGCGCTGGACAAGGTATTCATCGGCTCATGCACCAATGCGCGCCTGGAAGACCTGCGCGCCGCGGCGGCGGTGCTGCGCGGGCGCCATGTCTCGCCGCGCATCAGGCAGGCGCTGGCGGTACCGGGCTCCGGGCTGGTCAAGTCGCAGGCCGAGGCCGAGGGGCTGGACCAGGTGTTCATCGCCGCCGGCTTCGAATGGCGCGAACCGGGCTGCTCGATGTGCCTGGGCATGAACGATGACCGCCTGGCGGCCGGCGAACGCTGCGCTTCCACTTCCAACCGCAACTTCGAAGGCAGGCAGGGGCCGGGCGGGCGTACCCACCTGGTCAGCCCGCAGATGGCGGCCGCGGCCGCGGTGGCGGGCCACTTCATCGATGTGCGCTCGCTGTAGACCACCGGAGGAAACCGAGCAATGAGAGCCTTTACTACGCTGGACGGCCTGGTGGCGCCGCTGGACCGAGCCAATGTCGATACCGACGCCATCCTGCCCAAGCAGTTCCTGAAGTCGATCCGGCGCAGCGGCTTCGGCCCCTACCTGTTCGACGACTGGCGCTACCTGGACCACGGCGAGCCCGGACAGGACTGCAGCAGCCGGCCCCTCAACCCGGATTTCGTGCTGAACCAGCCGCGCTACCGCGGCGCCTCGATCCTGCTGGCGCGCGAGAACTTCGGTTGCGGCTCATCGCGCGAGCATGCGCCGTGGGCGCTGGAGGACTTCGGCCTGCGCGCGCTGATCGCGCCCAGCTTTGCCGATATCTTCTACAACAACTGCCTGAAGAACGGCCTGCTGCCGATCGTGGCGGCGCCGGACGTGGTCGAGCGCCTGTTCGCCGAGACCGCGGCCACGCCGGGCTACCGGCTGCAGGTGGACCTGGCCGCGCTGCAGGTGGTGACGCCGTCGGGCGAGGCCATTGCCTTCACGCTGGATCCGTTCAAGCAGCACTGCCTGCTGAACGGCCTGGACGATATCGCGCTGGCGCTGCGCCATGCCGGGCAGATCCGGGATTACGAGCAGGCGCGGCGGCAATTGGAGCCCTGGCTCTTTGACTGAATGATCCCCTGACGGCAGCCGGCCGTCCGAGCCGGCACCGTCGACACAGACAATGGATGGAGACCCTATGTCCTGGCAATTTCATACGACCCACGCGCTGCGTGCCGCAGCCTTCGGCCTGGCCTGCCTGGCAGGCACGGGCGCCGCACTGGCGCAGACCTATCCCGCGCAGCCGATCCGCATGGTGGTGCCTTACGCACCGGGCGGAACCACCGACATCATCGCCAGGCAACTGGCGCAGCGCATGTCCGAGAAGCTGGGCCAGCCGGTGGTGGTGGAAAACAAGAGCGGCGCCAATACCGTGATCGGCGCCGACGCGGTGGCCAAGGCGCAGCCCGACGGCTACACGCTGCTGCTGACCAACGATGCCACCTTCGTGCTCAACCCGGTGGTGCTGCCGTCGGTGTCGTACAACGTCGCGCGCGACTTTGCCCCGGTGGCGACGATCGGCTACGTGCCGCTCGTCATGGCCGTCTCGGGCAGCCTGCCGGTGGACAGCGTCAAGGACCTGGCCGCATATGCCAAGGGCCGTCCGCAAGCCCTCAGCTACGGCTCGTTCGGCAGCGGCAGCCAGCCGCACCTGATGGGCGCGCTGTTCAACAAGCTGGCCGGCACCGACCTGGTCCACGTGCCGTACAAGGGCTCGGCGCCGGCGGTGGCAGACGTCGTCGGCGGCCAGATCCTGATGACCTTCCCGGCGCTGCCGACGATCCAGAGCTTTGTTGCGGCAAAGAAACTCAAGGTGCTCGCCGTCAGCGGCGACAAGCGCACGCGCGCGCTGCCGCAGGTGCCCACCTTTGCCGAGGCCGGCTACAAGGACATGGACATCTCGGCCGTCTACGGCGTGCTGGCCCCGGCCAAGGTGCCGCGCGCGGTGGTCGACAAGCTGAACGCCACCATCCGCGAGATCCTGGACGACAAGGACTTCGTCGAGAAGCACTTCGCCGCGCAGGGGATGGTGCCGATGAAGCTGAGCCCGGCGCAGTTCTCGCAGTACATCGAGACGCAGACGCGCCAGACGCGCAAGCTGGTCGAGCTGTCCGGCGTCAGGGTCGAGTAGGGGGGCGGGCCATGATCAACACAAGCAACGCGCACGCGGTGCAATCACCGCGGCTTGGATGGATCGGCGTTGGTGCCATGGGCCGACCGATGTGCCTGAACCTGCTGAAAGCCGGCTACCGGCTCACGGTCTTTGACCGCGTGCCGGCGCAGTGCGAGGCGGTGGCCGCCGCAGGGGCGGCAGTGGCGCCTGCCGCGCAGGCACTGGTGGCGGACTCGGATGTGGTGTTCTCAACGATCTTTGACGATGGCGGGCTGCGCGACCTGTTCCTGGCCTCCGGCGGCGTTGCCGGCGCCGCGACGGCGGACAAGGTCTTTGTCGACATGAGCACGGTCTCGCCCGATGCCTCGGCAGAGGTGGCTGCCGCGCTCGCGCGGCGCGGCGCCGCTTTTCTGCGCGCGCCGGTGTCGGGTACGGTATCGCTGGCGGCGAGCGCGCAGCTGAGCTGTTTCGTATCCGGGCCGCGGCCGGCCTTCGACGCGGTGCAGCCCGTCCTCGCGTGCCTGACCGCGCGCCAGTCATACGTGGGCGGCGCGGACGAGGCCCGCGTCATCAAGCTGATGATCAACATGATGGTGTTCATGAGCACCGCGGTGATCGGCGAAGGGCTGGCCTTCGGCGCGCGCGCCGGGCTGAACCGCGCGCTGATGGTCGATGCGATCAACGACAGCATCGTCGGCAGCGCCCACTACCGCACCAAGGCAGAGCAGCTCAAGCAGCGCGACTACGCCGCCGTCGGCCCGATCTCGCTGGTGGTGAAGGACCTCGACCTGGCATTGGCGGTGGCCCGCGACAACGCGGTCGCGCTGCCGATGTCGTCGCTGGTGCGGCAATACCTGGCGCTGATGCAGCAGCGCCGGCAGGGCCATCTCGACATCGCCGCGCTGGCCGATGTGCTCGAGTGGGCAGGCGTGCCCGGCGCAGTGTAATCGGGCCAACCCGATACCTACAACAAGGACGGAGACATGAACCACAACCCGATCACCCGGGCGCCACGCGCCTTGTTTGCCGCCGCCGGGCTTGCCCTGGTCCTGGCGATGCCGCCGGTGCTGGCCCAGGGCAAGCCCGGCGCCGAACCGGTCCGCATCGGCGGCCTGTTCTCGATCACCGGCGGCCTTGCCGCCGTGGGCCAGGCCGAGCGCGAAGGCGCGCTGCTGGCGCAGAAGGTCGTCAATGCCCGTGGGGGTATTGGCGGGCGGCCGCTGGAAATGATTGTCGAAGACGACGGCTCCAGCCCGGATTCCGCCGTCGCCAAGGCGAACGCGCTGCTCCATACGCACAAGGTTCGCGCCATCGTCGGGCCATCGGGCATTGCCCAGACGGTTGCCATCGGCGGCATCACACAGGCGCAGAAGGTGCCACTGTTCTCGTTCTCGGGACTGGGGCCCGCGGTGGAGCGCGAACGCCATTGCGTGTTCCACCTGACGCCGTCGCAGGAGCTCAACGCGCGTGCCGTGCTGGCCTATGCGCGCGACAACGGCCTGAAGCGCGTCGGCGTGCTGCATGACTCGGGCTATGGGCAGGTGGTATGGACCAGCCTGAAGACGCTGGATCGCGAGTACGGCGTCAGCTTCATACAGGTGGAGAAGTTCGAGATCGCCGCCACCGATGTCACCACGCAGGCGGCCAAGATCAAGGCGGCCACGCCGGATGCCATCATCGTCATCTCGACCTCGCCCGCGCCGTTCCGCAACGTGCGCCAGCTGAAGGTCGGCGTTCCCATCATCTCCGTGCATGGCACGGCTACCTACGAGACCGTCAAGGCCATGGGCGAGGCCGCGGACAACATCATCCATCCCGAGTTCATCGTGTCCGAAGACCCGCTGCCGGGACAGAAGGAATTCGTCGAGGCCTTCCGCAAGGAGTACGGCAAGCTGCCCAAGCATTTCTCGGCGGTGGGCTGGGATGCGGTCATGGCCTTGGCCGCGGGCCTGAAGGCGGCCGGTGCCGATGCGCCGGGCGACAAGCTGTGCAGCGCGTTGCGCCGGCCTTACCAGGGCGTCACCAGCGGCTACGACTTCGCCGCGCCCGACATGGGCGGCATGACGCTGGCCGGCTTCACGTACTCGAAGCTGCAGAAGGGCCGGTTCGAGCGGCTGCCCTACAAGGCCAAACCATAGCCTGCGACGCTCGCGGGAAAGGAGCTGGTATGTCCACTACCCTCGTATTCCAGGCGATCCTGTCCGGGATCACCAATGGCTTCGTCTACGCGCTGATCGGCGTGGGCATGGCCATCATCTTCAAGGGCACGCGTATCGTCAATGCGATGCAGGGCGAGTTCGCGGTGATCGGCGCGCTGGTGGCGGTGTTCGCGCTGAAGGCGCTGGGCCTGCCATATGCGTTGGCGATTGCCGGCGGCATTGCCGCCGGTGCCGTCAGCGGCCTGGCCATCGACGTGCTGTTCGTGCGGCCGATGCTGCGCCGCGGCGCCGGCGAAGAGAGCTTCCTGCTGCTGACCATTGGCCTGGCCTTTGCGCTGTCGGCCGCGGCGCTCTACTTCGGCGGCCGGGATTCGCACCTGCTGCCGGCGCTCGGTGGGGAGGGGGTGGTGGAGCTGTTCGGCGCTACCACGCCCGTGCATGCGCTGGCGCTGACCGGCATTGCGGTGCTGCTGGTCGGTGCGCTGCGCCTGTTCTACACCAGGACCCTGGCGGGCCTGGCCATGACCGCTGCCTCGCTCGATCCGGATGGCGCCACCACCACCGGCATCAACGTGCGCCGCATGCGCACGTACACGTTCCTGCTCGGCGGCGGGTTCGGCGCGATCGCCGGCGTGCTGGTCACGCCGCTGCTGTCGATGAACTACCAGATGGGCATCGGCCTCACGCTGAAGGGCTTTGCCGCGGCCATTCTCGGCGGCCTGGGCAATCCGCTCGGGGCCGTGGCGGGAGGCCTGCTGCTCGGCCTGGCGGAATCGCTGGCGGTGGTGGGTTTCCCGTCTGGCTATCGCGACGTGATCGCGCTGTCGATCCTGATCGTCATCATGATTCTGCTGCCCAACGGCGTGCTGGGCCGGGCCGGGCGCAAGGGAGGATAACCATGAACCCGTCACGCGCGTTCATCCTGGCTGGCGTGTTGCTGTGGGTGGCGGCCGGGCAGCTGCTGTCGCGGCACCACGTCGACCTGCTCAACTTCGCCGCCATCCTGGCCGTGGGCGGCCTTGGCGTGGGCCTGCTGCTGGGGCAGTGCGGCATCGTCAACCTGGCGCAGGCCTCGTTCTACGGCATCGGCGCATACGCCTCGGCGTACTGCACCACGGCGCTGGGCTGGCCGGCGTTGGCCGGTGCGGCCGCCGGGCTGGCCATCAGCGCCGCGCTGGCTGCGGCCATCGGCGTGCCGGTGCTGCGCCTGGGCGGCTTCTTCCTGGCGCTGGCGACGCTGGCGGTGGGAAGCATCGCCAACGTGCTGTTCTTCGAGTGGGACTGGCTGACCGGCGGCACGCTGGGAATCGGCGGCATTCCCAAGCTGTCCTGGTTCGGCTATGTGCTGGACACCCCGGAGCGCTACTACTACTTCGTCTGGCCGCTGCTCGCGGTGCTGCTGTGGCTGGTCGACAACCTGGTCAAGGGCCGCCCGGGCCTGGCCATGCGGGCGATGCGCGATGCCGCGCCGGCGGCGCAGGTGCTGGGCGTGGACATGCACCGGCTGAAGACCTCGATGTTCGTGCTGTCGGCCATGCTGGGCTCGCTGGCCGGGACCTTGTTTGCCCACTATGTGTCGTTCGTCAGCGTGCAGAGCTTTACGGTGGAGCGCTCCATCGTGTTTCTGCTGGTGCCGGTGGTGGCGGGTGCCCGCTCCACCTATGGCGTGATCCTTGGTGCGCTGTTCGTCTCGCTCGTGCCGGAACTGCTGAGCGGGCTGGGGGATTTCCACCAGGTGCTGTTCGGCGCGGTGCTGGTGCTGGTGGTCACGCTGATGCCCGGCGGGATGACGGGCGGCATCGCTGGTGCGCTGCAGCGCATGCGCGGACTGAAGGAGGCAAGTTGACATCCTCCCCTCCCTAAAGGGAGGAGTTTCCCTCTGCAGGCGATCGATGTCCCGATCGGGCAAGGACATTTAGCGCAGCGTTCACATCGCGATCATGTACAGCACCGCATCCACTGCATACCCACTGCCTTATTCCAAGGTCTGCGATACCTTTCGGCCTCTCCGGCGGCATCGCGTCGCACGAAGAACAAACCTGGGTGGTGAAACGTTCGTCGACTTCCTCGTACCACGCGCCATGCACAATCGCCTTGTACGCGAGCATTGTGCGGAAGGACGACCAGCCCGCATCGAGGACGGACTTCGCCACGCTGGTCTTGGCGAGGCCGGCGGCGTTCACATTCCCCACCGCGATGTAGTCGAAGTCCCGCACGATGCGATGCGAGAGCTTGTGCAGAAAGTCACGCCGCCCATTTTTGATGCGCGCGTCGAGGTTCGTGGCCTGTCGTTTCTTGCGCGCACGCTGCGCCTTGGCCAGCGCTTGCTCGAGTCGGCCAAGGTGGCGCGGATTCTCGACCTTTTCGCCGGTGGACAGCGTGGCAAGGTCCTTCAAGCCAAGATCGATGCCGACGCCGCGTTCCGGGGGCCGGGCCTGGGTGTCGGCAACTTCAATCACGATGTTCAGGAACCAATTGCCTCGCGCATCGCGGGAGAAATTGGTGCCGTCCTTGATCTTGCCCTCGGGAAGGGGGCGGGAGCTGAACACGCCGGCAAAGCGGAATCCGTCGCCCGAGCGCTTGAGATCCCGGCCCTTGAGCGGTGCCCAACCGAGCGACTTGCGGCCGCGATAGCGCAGGCACGGCCGGCGGTGCTGGCTACGCGACTTGGCGTACTGCTCGCAAACCGCGTTGATTGTGCCGGAATGGATACGGAGTTCCTTGCTGCTGCCGGTCGTCAGCACGTTCAGATCGAAACCCGTGGGCCACTTCTTGCCCCATTTGAGCGCGTGCTTCTGCGTGTCATTGCAGAAGTTCCAGACGTAGTTCACCGCGCGGCTCTGCTGATTGAGCAGGCCGTTCAGCGACTTCACCCGGTAGCGATAGACGAGAGGCATGCCGGTCATTCTAATTTGGGATTGCTTGCTGCCGGCAGCACTCCTTTCACTCCCCGCCCTGAAGGGCGAGGTTTTTCGGAGCAAGTCTGATGAACCATCCCGTTCCTGCTTTTGGCACGGCGCCACAAGCCGTGCGCCCGGCGCAGGCATTACTGCGCCTCGACGCGGTCGCGCACAGCTTCGGCGGGCTGGAGGTGCTGCGCAATGTCAGCTTCGACGTGCCGGCCGGCCATATCGTCGGCCTGATCGGTCCGAACGGCAGCGGCAAGACCACCTGCTTCAATATCGTCTCCGGCTTTCTGCGCCCGAAGGGGGGCAAGGTGTCGCTGGCGGGGCGGGACATCACCGCCGACACCGTCCAGCAGCGCAGCCGCGCCGGCCTGGTGCGCACCTTCCAGACGCCACAGGTGTTCGAGCACATGACCGTGCTCGAGAACCTGATGGCAGGCTGCCACAAGGCCACCCACGCTGGCGTGCTGCAGGCGATGCTGCGCACGCCGGCGTCGCGCCGCGAGCTGGCGGCCATGCACGACGCCGCGCTGGCATGCGCCGGCAAATTCGGGCTGGAGCGCTTGCTGCAGCACCGGGCCGGCACCCTCCCGGCGGGCCAGCGGCGCATCGTCGAACTGGCGCGTGCCTGCATCGGCAATCCGGAACTGCTGTTGCTGGACGAGCCGTCGTCGGGGCTGAACAGCGAAGAGATCGAACTGCTGCGCGCATGGATCGTGCGCCTGCACCAGGAGGGCATGACCATCCTGCTGGTCTCGCACGACATGGGGCTGATGACGATCTGCGGTACGGCCCATGTCCTCTATTACGGTGAAATCATCGCCAGCGGGGCGCTGCACGAGGTGCAGGCCGATCCGCGCGTGCGTGAAGCCTATCTGGGAGTCTGACCATGCTGAACGTGAAAGGCCTGCGCGCCGGTTACGGCGCGGTGCCGGTGCTGCACGATGTCGACATGACGGTCGCGCCGGGCGAGGCGGTGGCGGTGGTGGGCGCCAACGGCGCCGGCAAGACCGCGCTGGTGCGCACGCTGGCCGGCCTGATCCGGCCGATGGCCGGCAGCATCGTCAAGGACGGGGCGGAGATCGGCCATGTCCCCGGGCATCGCCGCTTCAGGCATGGCATCGGCGTAGTGCTGGAAAACCGCAACCTGTTTGCCGAGCTGTCGGTGCGCGACAACCTGCGCCTGGCCGAGCAGGCCGGCAAGCGCGCCCGCGGCGGCGCGCTGCGCTACACCTATGACGATGTATGCGATCTGTTTGCGCTGCTGCGCGAACGTGCCGACAGCGCGGTCGGGCTGCTGTCCGGGGGGCAGCAGCAGATGGTGGCGATCGCGCGCGCGCTGTTGCTCCAGCCCGACCTGCTGATCATGGATGAACTCACCACCGGCCTGGCGCCCCGCATCGTCAAGGAGATCCTGGCGGTGCTGAACCAGCTGCGCGCGCGCGGGCTGAGCATCTTGCTGGTCGAACAAAGCGTGGCGATCGCCGCGGACATGACGGATCGCGCCTACGTGCTGTCAGTGGGGCGCGTGATCCATGAAGTCCGGCGCGGCGAATGGCAGGCGCTGCTGAACGACAAGACCCTGGTGAAGGCTTACCTTCATGGCTGACCTGGAGACCACGACGATGGCATTGGGCGAAGCCGCGGACCTTGCCGCACTCACGCAAGCCGATCAGGCGCGCTATCGCGCCATGCTGTCCGGCGACCTGGCTGCGCTCGATGCCCTGCTGGCCGACGAGCTTTCCTATACGCACTCCTCGGCATTGCGCGAGAGCAAGGCGGAGTACCTTGGCTCGATCCGCAGCGGGCGGGTGCGCTACCTGCAAGCGAGCCTGGCGGAGGTGGGGCAGGCGGTCTACGGCGACATGGCCGTGATGCAGGGCAAGGCCCTGCTCAGGGCCGTGGTCGACGGGACGGAGCGCGCGCTCGACAACCGCTTTCTCAGCGTGTGGAGGCGCCATCAGGGCGCGTGGCAGATGCTGGCCTGGGCCTCGACGCCGATGCCGGCCGCGAGCGCGCCGCCCGTGCCCGTAGCCTCTTGACGGCAGCATGCGGAGCAGCACCGATGGACCCGGACGACACGTACTTCATCATCCATTGCCTGGACCATGCCGACGCGCTGCCGCGCCGGCTGGCAAGCCATGACGCGCACCGCAGCGCGACACTTGCCACCCTGGGGCTGAACCTGAATGTTCATCTCCATATCTCGCAGAACTGCCACCCCACTTAAGTTGGGGATTTGCGCCGCGAAAATCAGGGCCCGTTTTTCGCCGCTTGTTATAGATTGTTAAGACATATAAGAGCGTGGGTTTCGCATGGAACCCCAGCCAATAAGTGCACTATTAGCATCAGTCGTTGGTGACGGCCGTTCAGCCGCATGGTTGCCATCGACATCCGGGGGGAAACAATCTTGCGCCAGACGCTTGCGCGCGCGCTGCGCCCGCTTGGACGCCTTGGGTCGCGCACCATCACCGCGGGCACCTTGCTGCTTGGCGTGATGACGACGGCTGTCGTCTATGCGTTCTGCACCGACCTGCTTGAGAAGGACGTCCGCCTGCGTTTTGAGAACGATACCGGCGACGTGATCCAGCAGATCGATACACGGATCCGCCTCTATACCGATGTTCTGGTGACCATGCAGGCGCTGTTCGGCGCCAGCGACCATGTCTCGCGCGGCGAGTTTCGCGATTTCGTCAGCGGCTTGAACCTGCCGCAGCGCTATCCCGGTTTCCAGACGCTGAACTACGCGCCCTACGTGCCGGCGGCCGAGATCGACGCCTTTGTCGCCCGGCAGCGCAGCGATCCGATCCTGCGCGAGGCCGGCGTGACGTTCAACGTCCGCCCTCCCGGCCAGCGGCCGGGGCATTTCGTGCTGACCTATGTCGAACCGCTCGCCCTCAACCTGGCGTCGATCGGCATCGACATGGGCGCCGAGCCACGCCGCCTGGCCGCGCTGGAACGCGCGCGCGATACCGGGCAGCCAGTCAGCAGCGGGCGCCTGATCTTCAGCGAGGCAAAGAACCCGCATGTGGGCATCGCGCTGCGCCTGCCGGTGTACCGCAAGGTGCCCGACCTGGATTCCGTGGAAGCGCGCCGGCGCGCCTATGTCGGCTCGGTTGGCGCGGGGATCCGGGTGGACGACCTGCTGAAGGACCTGGTCAGCAATGAGAACCTGCGCCGGATCCGGTTCCGCGTGCATGATGCCGGAGACTTCGCGCAGGCGGCGGTTCCGCTCTCTGCAGCCAACCTGCTCTATGACAGCGTGACCGGCCTGGCGGCCAGGGAACGCAGCCGGGTTGCTGGCGGCAGCACCGTCCACGCCAGTGCCGCGCATGGCGCGACCGCACTGGCGGACGCCCAGGCGGCCCCGGGCCAGCATGACCTGGCCAAGAGCGTGGTGCGGAATTTCGGCGGACGGCGCTGGGTGATTGCGTTTGCTGCCGATGCCAAGGCCATCAGTGGTCCGCAGCGCTACCTGCCGGGGCTGGTGGTGATTTCCGGCCTGATCATCAGCGTGCTGCTGGGGTGGCTGGCCTACGCGTTGTCGAGTTCGCGCGCGCGCGCCGTGGCCGTGGCCGACCAGATGACGCACAGCCTGCGCGACAGCCAGGCCGCGCTTGCCGAGGCGCAGCAGATTGCCCACCTGGGCGACTGGCGCATCGACCTGGACCAGGACATCGCGCACTTTTCCCAGGAAATGGCGCGCCTGCTAGGCTTGCGCGGCGACAAGCCGACTCCGGAAGCGCTGTTCCAGGCGATCGACGCCGGCCATCGCGCCGTGCTGCGGGAAAGGATGCGGACAGCCCTGCAGGATCGCCAGCCGTTCGAGTTCGAGTGCCCGTACCGGTCGCGGCGCGGACGCCGGGGCTGGCTGCACCTGATCGGCCACGCGCATGGAGCGCCGGACAGCGCAGTGCTGCGGGGCACCGCGCAGGACATCAGCCAGCGCAGGTCCGCCGAGCAGGCCAGGACGCAGGAACACCAGATTGCCCTGCACCTGGCCACCGCCACCAGCGAGATCGAGGTGTTGGAGGGGATTGTCCACACGCTGCTCGAAGGCATGGACTGGGAGGCCGGTGCCTTCTGGCCGGGCGATGACAGCCAGGGGCTGAAGCTGCCGCCGGTCTACCTGGCCCGCGTCAAGACGCTGCAGCCGTGGCTCGCCGAGCGCCCTGCAGGGCCGGCCGGCGCCGCGGTCTTGCCGGCGCCGCAATGGTATGCAAGCCGCAGCGCGATGGCCCGGCATCCGCAAGCCAGGTGGCTCGACGCGGGCGGTATCCGGACGGTGTTCGCCTTCCCGCTGAGCCGGGGCCACGTGAGCCTCGGCGTGGTCGAACTCTATTCCCGCAGCAAGCGCAGCCCCGATACGCATGCGCTCGCGATGGCGAGCGGCATTGCCAATCAGACCGGGCACTTCCTGCTGCGGCGCCAGGCCGAGGAAAACCTGCGCTTCATCGCCAATCACGATGCCCTTACCGGGCTGCCCAACCGCCTCATGTTCAAGGCCGAGTTCGAGCAGGCGCTGACCCGTGCCCGCGCCAGCGGCCAGGCCCTGCATGTCATCTTCGTGGACCTGGACGAATTCAAGGTCGTGAACGACACCATCGGCCACAATGCCGGCGACATCGTGCTGCGCGAGATGGCCGACCGGTTGCGCGGCAGCCTGGAGGAGGTGGAGCTGATCACCCGCTTCGGCGGCGATGAATTCGTCGTGCTGCTGGACCCCAAGGGCGATTCGACGATCCTGGACCGGACCATTGCCCGGATCCAGGCTGCGCTCGCGCCAGGCTTCGTCGTCAACGAGTCGGAACTGCGCATGACGGCAAGCATCGGCATCAGTTCCTTCCCCGAGGACGGCAGCGACTGGCAGACCCTGCTCAAGCATGCCGACCTGGCCATGTATGGTGCCAAGCAGCTCGGCAAGAACGGCTACCAGTTCTACTGCCGGGGCATGAGCGCGTCGCTGCAGCGGCGCATCGACATGGAGTCGCACCTGCACCGCGCGCTCGAGCAGGACGAATTCATCCTCTACTACCAGCCGCGCATTGCGCTCGCGTCGGGAGCGTGCACGGCGGTCGAGGCACTGATCCGCTGGCGCCACCCGGAACTCGGCCTGGTCATGCCCGGAGATTTCATTCCCTTCGCGGAGCAGAGCGGCGCCATTGTCGAGATCGGTGCCTGGGCCCTGCGCGAAGCGTGCCGGCAGAATGCCGCATGGCGCGCGCAGGGACTGCCGCCGGTGCGTGTTTCAGTCAATCTTTCGGCACGGCAGTTCGCCGACAAGTCGCTCAGGCTGACCATCATCGATGCCCTGCGGCAAGCCGGGCTGCCCGGCAACCTGCTGGAGCTTGAACTCACCGAGAGCATGGTCATGCGCGATGCCGAACAGGCGTCCAGCTGGCTCTCGCGCCTGAAGCGCACCGGTGTCCGGCTGGCGATCGACGACTTCGGCACTGGCTACTCCTCGCTCGCCTACCTGAGCCGCTTCCCGATCGATACGGTCAAGATCGACGGCAGCTTCGTCCGCTACATACCGGAAAGCCGCAGCGACACGCAGATTACCAGCGCGGTGATCGGCCTTGGCCACCGGCTTGGCCTCGAAGTGGTCGCCGAAGGCGTGGAGAACGAGGTGCAACTCGAGTTCCTGCGCCGCGAAGGCTGCGACGAAGTGCAGGGCTACTACTTCAGCCATCCGCTGCCGCCGGCGAAGATCACTGCCTTCCTGGCCAGCCGCATGGAGAACGGTCCCGCTCTCGAGCATGGACCGCAACCGATGCGCGCCTGACTGCCCGTCAGTCCGGTGCGTGCTTAAGCAGTCCAATAACAGGGAGCTAGATCATGCAGGACCGTACTATTGAAATCATGTGGCAGGCCATCGACGCCCTGGACTTTTCCAGGATGAAGGCCAAGCTGCTGCATCAGAAGCATGCGCATTGGTCGCCGGAATCGCTGGAGCAGGCGGAGAGCGGCTACCGGCAATTCCTCAAGCTGGCGGCGAAGCATCCGGACACGCCCGTCGTCCCCAGCGAGCAGGTGGATGCCTTCTGGCATGCCCACATCCTGGACACCAGGCGCTATGCGAGCGATTGCGAGCGCATCTTCGGCTATGTCCTTCACCATGACCCCTACGTTGGCATCGACGGTCCGGAGGACGAGGCCCGCCTCCTGCAAATGGCCGCTGCGAGCGATGCGCTGAGCATGCGCGAATTCGGCAGCCCGCTGACGTCTGCCGCATATTGTGCCCGGGCAGCGGCCGACGAGCCCGCGTACTGCGCACGCATTGCCAGGACGGAGGCACCGGCGTACTGCGCGCGCATGGCCAAGGTGGAAGAGGCCGCGTACTGCGCACGCATGGCCAAGGCGGAAGAGGCCGCGTACTGTGCACGCATCGCCAGGACGGACGAACCTGCGTACTGCGCGCGCATGGCCAGGGCGGAAGAGCCCGCGTATTGCGCACGTATCGCCAGGGCGGAAGAGCCGGCGTACTGCGCCCGCATTGCCACGGCCGGCGCCCCCGCATACTGCGCACTGGCTTCGCCCCAGGCCGCGGCCTGCTGAAGGCCTGCATTCGTGGCCGGGCGGGCGTCGTCAGCCTGGCCACGTTGCCCACGCCGGCCCTCCCGGTTGCCGCGAGGCACAGGTGCTGCATCGCGCATTGGCCGCGGCACCCATGAAATGAAAAATTTCATTTCTGAAATTCGTTAAGCCGGCCTCGGAAGAAAATCTTCTGCCAAATCAAAGGGATGGTGCCTGAACCGGCCGTGGCCCGGTTCTTGCGGCAGCAGGACGGGGCGGGCGCGTATTTCATCGTGCCTGCAAACCTGCCGTCGCCCTGCATCGCGCTGCGTCGTGGGCAGGCGAACCTGGTCTTGATGAGGAAGGCACCACGATGTACTACGGAAGAATCGGAGCCCGCGCGCACAGCCGCGAGCTTGCCGGGGACGGCGATCAGCCACTTGCCGGCCAGAACCGAAGCGAGCATGGCGATCGGGACCAGCAGTCGCCAAAGCGGGCCAACTGGGCGTGGGCCGCTGCATCGGCGCACTATGACTGGATGGACTCGCACGTCCCATTTGCCCAATACGACTAGCAGCCCGGGCAAGCCTTGCGCCCGTGCTGCATCCCCGATCACCTGATCCTGCCGTGGCGGTTGCGCGCGGCTGGTTCGCTTCCCTGCATCCCATGGACTACGCCCCTATCCGCTCCCTGCTGATTGCCAACCGTTCCGAGATCGCGATCCGCGTGATGCGCGCGGCCGCCGAGATGAACGTGCGCACGGTGGCAATCTATTCGAAGGAAGACCGGCTCGCGCTCCATCGCTTCAAGGCCGATGAGAGCTACCTGGTCGGCGAGGGCAAGAAGCCACTGGCGGCTTACCTCGACATCGACGATATCCTGCGCATTGCCAGGCAGGCGAAGGTCGACGCCATTCATCCGGGCTATGGCTTCCTTTCAGAGAACCCGGACTTCGCGCAGGCCGTGATCGACGCGGGTATCCGCTGGATCGGCCCGTCGCCCGAGGTCATGCGCAAGCTTGGCAACAAGGTGGCGGCGCGCAACGCGGCGATCGACGCGGGCGTGCCGGTGATGCCGGCAACCGATCCGCTGCCGCATGACCTGGACACGTGCAAGCGCCTCGCCGCCGGCATCGGCTATCCGCTGATGCTCAAGGCAAGCTGGGGCGGCGGCGGACGCGGCATGCGGGTCCTGGAACGCGAGCAGGACCTTGAGGGGGCGCTCGCCGCGGCGCGGCGCGAGGCGCTGGCTGCGTTCGGCAACGACGAGGTGTATGTCGAGAAGCTGGTGCGCAACGCGCGCCATGTCGAAGTGCAGGTGCTCGGCGACACGCACGGCAACCTCGTGCATCTCTATGAGCGCGACTGTACCGTGCAGCGGCGCAACCAGAAGGTGGTGGAGCGGGCGCCCGCGCCATACCTCGACGATGCCGGCCGGGCCGCGCTGTGCGAATCGGCCCTGCGGCTGATGCGCGCGGTCGGCTACACGCATGCCGGTACGGTCGAGTTCCTGATGGATGCCGACTCCGGCCAGTTCTACTTCATCGAGGTCAATCCGCGCATCCAGGTCGAGCACACGGTCACGGAGATGGTCACCGGGATCGATATCGTCAAGGCGCAGATCCGCGTGACCGAAGGCGGCCATCTCGGCATGACCGAGAACACGCGCAATGAGAACGGCGAGATCGTCGTGCGCGCCGCGGGCGTGCCGGTGCAGGAAGCGATTTCGCTCAACGGTCACGCGCTGCAATGCCGGATCACCACCGAGGACCCGGAGAACGGGTTCCTGCCGGACTACGGCCGCCTCACTGCCTACCGCAGCGCGGCCGGCTTCGGCGTGCGCCTGGACGCCGGCACCGCCTACGGCGGCGCGGTGATCACGCCGTACTACGATTCGCTGCTGGTCAAGGTTACCACCTGGGCGCCGACCGCGCCCGAATCGATCCGGCGCATGGACCGCGCGCTGCGCGAGTTCCGCATCCGCGGCGTCGCGTCCAACCTGCAGTTCCTCGAGAACGTCATCAACCATCCCTCGTTCCGGTCCGGCGACGTCACCACGCGCTTTATCGACCTGACGCCGGAACTGCTGGCGTTCACCAAGCGCCTGGACCGCGCCACCAAGCTGCTGCGCTACCTGGGCGAGGTCAGCGTCAACGGGCACCCGGAGATGAGCGGCCGCACGCTGCCATCGCTGCCGCTGCCCGCACCGGTGCTGCCCGCCTTCGACACCGGCGGCGCGCTGCCCTACGGTACGCGCGACCGGCTGCGCGAGCTGGGCGCGGAGAAGTTCTCGCGCTGGATGCTGGAGCAGAAGCAGGTGCTGCTGACCGATACCACCATGCGCGACGCGCACCAGTCGCTGTTCGCCACGCGCATGCGCACCGCCGACATGCTGCCGATCGCGCCGTTCTATGCGCGCGAACTGTCGCAGCTGTTCTCGCTGGAGTGCTGGGGCGGCGCCACCTTCGACGTGGCGCTGCGCTTCCTCAAGGAAGACCCGTGGCAGCGCCTTGAGCAACTGCGCGAGCGCGTTCCCAACGTGCTGTTCCAGATGCTGCTGCGCGGCTCCAACGCGGTTGGCTACACCAATTATGCGGACAACGTGGTGCGCTTCTTCGTGCGCCAGGCGGCCAGCGCCGGCGTGGATGTGTTCCGCGTGTTCGATTCACTGAACTGGGTGCGCAACATGCGCGTGGCGATCGATGCTGTCGGCGAGAGCGGCGCGCTGTGCGAAGGCGCGATCTGCTATACCGGCGACCTGTTCGACAAGTCGCGCGCCAAATACGACCTGAAGTACTACGTAGGCATCGCGCGCGAGCTGAAGCAGGCCGGCGTGCACGTGCTGGGCATCAAGGACATGGCCGGCATCTGCCGTCCGCAGGCCGCGGCGGCACTGGTCAGGGCGCTCAAGGAAGAGACCGGGCTGCCGGTGCATTTCCATACCCACGATACCAGCGGCATCTCGGCCGCTTCGGCGCTGGCCGCGATCGAGGCCGGCTGCGATGCGGTCGACGGCGCGCTCGACGCCATGAGCGGGCTGACCTCGCAACCCAACCTGTCGAGCATCGCCGCGGCCCTGGCCGGCAGCGAGCGCGATCCCGGCCTCAGCCTGGAGCGCCTGCACGAGGCGTCGATGTACTGGGAAGGGGTGCGCCGCTACTACGCGCCGTTCGAATCCGAAATCCGCGCCGGCACCGCCGACGTGTACCGCCACGAGATGCCCGGCGGCCAGTACACCAACCTGCGCGAGCAGGCGCGCTCGCTCGGCATCGAGCATCGCTGGACCGAGGTGTCGCGGGCCTATGCCGAGGTCAACCAGATGTTTGGCGACATCGTCAAGGTGACGCCGACGTCCAAGGTGGTCGGCGACCTGGCCTTGATGATGGTGGCCAACGACCTGAGCGCCGCCGATGTGTGCGATCCCGCCAGGGAGACTGCCTTCCCTGAATCGGTGGTGTCGCTGTTCAAGGGCGAGCTGGGCTTTCCGCCGGACGGCTTCCCCGCGGAACTGTCGCGCAAGGTGCTGCGCGGCGAGCCGCCCGTGCCGTACCGGCCCGGCGACCAGATCCCGCCGGTCGACCTCGACGCGGCGCGCGCCGCGGCCGAAGCGGCGTGCGAGCAGCCGCTCGACGACCGCCAGCTGGCTTCGTACCTGATGTACCCGAAGCAGGCCGGCGAGTACCACGCGCATGTGCGCAACTACAGCGACACCTCGGTGGTACCCACGCCGGCATACCTGTACGGCCTGCAGCCGCAGGAAGAAGTGGCGATCGACATCGCTGCCGGCAAGACCCTGCTGGTCTCGCTGCAAGGCACGCACCCCGATGCCGAAGAGGGTGTCATCAAGGTCCAGTTCGAGCTGAACGGGCAGTCGCGCACCACGCTGGTCGAGCAGCGCAGCACCACGCAAGCGGCGGCAGCGCGCCATGGCCGTCCGGTTGCCGAACCCGACAATCCGCTGCATGTCGCCGCGCCCATGCCGGGCTCGATCGTGACGGTGGCGGTGCAGCCGGGGCAGCGCGTGGCCGCGGGCACGACGCTGCTGGCGCTGGAGGCGATGAAGATGGAAACCCATATCGCGGCGGAGCGGGACTGCGAGATCGCCGCAGTCCATGTTCAGCAGGGGGATCGCGTGGCGGCGAAGGATCTGCTGATCGAACTGAAGGGCTGACGTTGGCCGGCAGGGCGCAGGCTCCGATTTGCATCCTGCAGCGAACCGTCCGCCACTTCCACCACGCCGATCAGACAGATCCCGGCTACGTGCAATTGTCGCGGTACGCCTGCTGCAGTTGCTTGCGCGTCTTGTCGCGTTCGATCTTGGGGATGGTCCGGCCCTGCGCGTTCTGCGTGCCCGGGGCGGAATGGTACGAACGCCTTTTTGATGTGGCGTTGTACTGCTCCTTCAGCTCCTCGCACTTCGCGCGTGCGGCCTCTTCGGGATCCTGGGTGGCGGCCGACGGGGGGCGATAGGGATTGGTCCCGCCCTGAACGGCATCCGATATGGCGCTCGCGGCACCCTCGGTCGATGCGCGCTGCGCCAGCGCCGCCGAGGCGCAGCCCAGTGCCACCAGGCCGGCTACCAGGCATCTCTTGGATATCGGCATCGTTCTCTCCCCGGTGATGGATAACGGGCATGCCCGCCAGACAACCATCATATGTGCCCGTCGCGGGATTGTCAGAAACTGATGGTTGTCGACAGCGCGCAGACCTGCGCAGGCAGCGTGGCAGCACGAGGAGGTGTTGCGATGCAGCATCGGAGCGGCTCGCGGGAGCCTCGGCCTGGTGCCGCCAGCGCAATCCAAAATCCCTTTTTTCTTTGCTTCGATGCACATTTGTCGAAGCGCGACCTCCTATAGTCGATGCATACTCCTTGCCTGCCCAGGGCATAACTCGACCCATGCAGCCCCAGAACCTGACCCCCGCCGCGCAGCGCGAAGTCGACAAGGCACCCGGATGGTTGCGCTGGCTCCCGGGACTGCTGGTGTTGAAGAACTATCAGCCGGCCTGGCTGCCGAAAGACCTCGCCGCCGGTCTGGTGCTCACGACCATGCTGGTGCCGGTCGGCATCGCCTACGCCGAGGCCTCCGGCGTGCCCGGTGTCTACGGGCTCTACGCCACCATGGTCCCGCTGCTGGTGTATGCCCTGCTTGGCCCGAGCCGGATCCTCGTGCTGGGGCCGGATTCGGCGCTGGCGGCGCCAATCCTGGCGGTGGTGTTGCAGGTCTCCGGCGGCGATCCGGGGCGCGCGGTCATGGTGGCCAGCATGATGGCGATCGTGTCGGGCGTGGTCTGCATCGTGATGGGGCTGTTGCGGCTGGGGTTCATTACCGAATTGCTGTCCAAGCCGATCCGCTACGGCTACATGAACGGGATCGCGCTCACCGTGCTGGTCAGCCAGTTGCCCAAGCTGTTCGCCATCTCGATCGAAGACGCCGGCCCGCTGCGGGAGATGATCAGCCTCGGCCGGGCGATCCTGGGCGGCGAGACCAACTGGTACAGCTTTGCGGTCGGCGCGGGCAGCCTGGTGCTGATCCTGTTGCTGAAGCGCTTCGAGCGCGTGCCCGGCATCCTGATTGCCGTGATCGTCGCGACGGTGGCCGTCAGCATGTTCGATCTCGACCAGAACGGGGTGAAAGTGCTGGGCAAGACCCCGCAAGGGCTGCCGGGCTTTGTCGTGCCCTGGGTCAGTGGCGCGGACCTGGTTGCGATCCTGCTGGGCGGCATTGCCGTCGCGCTGATCTCGTTCGCGGATACCAGCGTGCTGTCGCGCACCTTTGCCGCGCGCACCAACACCCGGGTCGACCCGAACCAGGAGATGGTCGGCCTGGGCGCCGCCAACCTGGCCGCGGGATTCTTCCAGGGCTTTCCGATCAGCAGCAGCGCGTCCCGTACGCCGGTGGCCGAAGCCGCGGGCGCGAAGACCCAGCTCACCGGAGTCGTGGGCGCACTGGCCGTGGCGCTGCTGCTGATGTTCGCGCCCAACCTGCTGCAGTACCTGCCAAACAGCGCACTGGCGGCGGTGGTGATCGCGGCGGCCATAGGCCTGTTCGAGTTCGCGGACCTGAAGCGCATCTACCGCATCCAGCAGTGGGAGTTCTGGCTGTCGATGGTCTGCTTTGCCGCGGTTGCCGTGTTCGGGGCGATCCCGGGGATCATCCTGGCCGTGGTCCTTGCAGTGATCGAATTCCTGTGGGACGGCTGGCGGCCACACTATGCCGTGCTCGGCCGTGTCGAGGGCCTGCGCGGCTACCACGACACCAAGCGCTACCCGGATGCCGAGCGCATCGACGGGCTGCTGCTGTTCCGCTGGGATGCGCCGCTGTTCTTCGCCAATGCCGAGCTGTTCCAGGCGCGGCTGATGGAAGCGATCGACGAATCGCCGACACCCGTGCGCAGGGTGGTGGTGGCGGCCGAACCGGTGACCAGCGTCGACGTCACCTCGGCCGACATGCTGCGTGAACTGAGCGGCATCCTGCGCGAGCGCGGCATCGCGCTGCATTTTGCCGAGATGAAGGACCCGGTGCGCGACAAGCTCAAGCGCTTCGAGCTGATGGAAGCGATCGGCGACAAGAACTTCCACCCCACGGTGGGCAGTGCGGTGGATGACTACGTCGACAAGCCAGCCTGAACCGTTACGGTCCAGGCTGGTTGCGCCGCGCGCCGGCTACTCCAGCCGGAACCCGGTCTGCTTGATGGCGAGCGCCCATTTCTTCTGCTCTGCCGCCATGAACGTCGCAAACTGGTCCGGAGAGCTCTGGCTGGCCGGCTCATAGCCCTTGCTGACAAGCTGCTGGCGCACACCTGGCGCATTCAGCGCCTTGTCGATTTCCTTGCTCAGCAGCGCAACGATCTCCCTGGGCGTGCCGGCAGGCGCGACCAGGCCATACCATTCGCTGGCTTCTATGCCCGGGAAGCCGGCTTCCGCCATGGTCGGCACGTCGGGGAACAACGGCAGCCGCTGCTTGCTGGCCACGGCGATGCCCTTGAGCTGGCCGCCCTTGACGAACGGCATCACCGCCGGCACGCCGTGGAACATCATGTGGATATGGCCTCCCACCATGTCGGTCAGCGCCTGGGGTCCGCCCTTGTACGGCGCGTGCACGACGTTGATATGCGCGGTTTCCTTGAACACCTCGCTGATCACGTTCTGCTGGGTGCCCGGGCCGGGCGAGGCATAGCTGAGCTTGCCGGGCTCCGCCTTGGCCCGTGCCACCAGTTCCTTGACCGAGCCGCCCACGGACGGGTTGACCACCAACATGTACGGCGAGCTTGCCATCAGCCCCAGCGGCGCGAAGTCCTTGCCCATGTCGAAGGGCAGGTTCTTATGCAGGCTGGCGTTGATCGCCATCGGCGCGCTGGCGACCAGCAGCGTGTAGCCATCCGGCGCCGCCTTGGCGCCCATGCCGGCGCCGATATTGCCGGTCGCCCCGGGGCGGTTGTCGACCACGACTTGCTGCCCGAGGCTGGCGGTCATCTTCTCGGCCACCGTGCGGGTGACGGCATCGACGCCGCCGCCTGCCGGCCACGGCACGATGATGCGGATTGGCCGGTTGGGATATCCGCCTTGTGCCAGCGCGCTGGTGGCGCAGGCAGCCAATGCGATCGCGCCCAGGGTACGGCCAAAACGGTTCAATACGGATTTCATCTGTTGTCTCCTCGCTGTCTCTGACGGGCCCCGGTGAAGGTGACGGGGCTTTCGTTGGTTCAGTCTTTGGTTTATGCCGCTTCAGTAGCTTTGATTTGTCCCGGCTTTGCGCTCCCTTGATGCCATTGCGCCATCAGCCGCTCCCAGCGCGTGCGCGTGGCCGCCAGGTTGCGCGCCTTGACGTGGCCGTAGCCGCGGATCTCCTGCGGCAGCCGGGCAATCTCCAGCGCCAGCTCGAGCTTTTGCGCGGAAAGTGCCGGCAGCAAGGCTTCCACGCTGCGCCGGTATTCACCGATCAGGGCCCGCTCCTCCTTGCGCTCCAGGGTGTAGCCGAAAGGATCGAATGCCGTGCCGCGCAGGCCCTTGAAGCGGGCCAGTACACCGAATGCGGTGCGCATCCACGGGCCATAGGTGCCCTTGACCAGTTCGCCGGCCTGGCTCTTCCGCGCAAACAGGGGAGGGGCCAGGTGGTGCACCAGCCGGACCTTGCCTTCGAACATCGACGCGATCTGCTGGCGGAATGCGGCTCCGGTATGCAGGCGAGCCACCTCATATTCGTCTTTATAGGCCATCAGCTTGAACAGCGAGCGGGCCACGGCTTCGGTCAGCCGGGTGCCGCCGACGACCGATTCCGCCGCCTTTACGCGTCCGACAAACGACTCGTATTGCGCCGCGTAGGTCCGGTTCTGGTAGCCGGTCAGGAATTCGGCGTGCTTCTTCATGAGTTCCTCCACCGGCACCTTGCGCACGAACTGGATCACCTGCGAGCCGGCCGGCTGCGCGGGTATCTTCGACATATCGTGGGCGCACAGCCGGCCCCATTCGAAGGCCGCCTTGTTGCTGTCGACCTGCACGCCGTTGAGTTCGATGGCGCGCATCAGGGCCGCGTGCGACAGCGGGACCTTGCCTTTCTGCCAGGCATAGCCGAGCAGCAGCAGGTTGGCGTAGATCGACTGGCCGAGCAGCTGCTTCGCCACCTGTTCGGCGTCGAAGCCGGCGAGCTGGCCCTTGCCGACGGACTGGGCGATCCTGCCCACGGCCTCGCCGACCTGGGGATCCCAGTCGGGGTTGCGGACAAAAGCCGCGGTGGGGGTGATATGGCTGTTCAGCACCACATAGGTCCGTGCCGGCGACATCGCGGCCAGCGAGGTCTTGCTGGCCGCGACCACGGTATCGCAGGCGATCACCAGGTCGGCCATTGCCATGTCGACGCGGCTCGCATGCAGGGCGTCCGGGCTGGCGGCGATCTGGATGTGGCTCCAGGTGGCCCCGCCCATCTGCGCCATGCCGGTCGCGTCCTGGGTGATCACGCCCTTGCCTTCGAGGTGGGCGGCCATGCCCAGCACGCCGCCGATGGTGACGATGCCGGTGCCGCCGATCCCCGCCACCACGATGCGCCGCGGCTTGCCGGCGTCCGGCAGCGTGGGCATCGGGATGGCCGGGGGCGTGGCGCGGCCGCTCGCGGTGGTGGCGGGCTTCTTCAGTTGGCCGCCTTCGACCGTGACAAAGCTCGGGCAGAAGCCCTTGGTGCAGGAGAAGTCCTTGTTGCAGGTGTCCTGGTTGACCTTGCGCTTGCGCCCGAAGTCGGTCTCGACCGGCTGCACCGCCAGGCAGTTGCTTTGCACGGAGCAATCGCCGCAACCTTCGCACACCAGCTCGTTGATGACCACGCGCCTGGCCGGATCGATCATGGTGCCGCGCTTGCGCTCGCGGCGCTTCTTGGTGGCGCAGGCCTGGTCGTAGATGATCACGGTCACGCCGGACACCTCGCGCAGCTCGCGCTGCACGGTATCGAGTTCGTCGCGGTGGCGCACGGTGACGCCGGCTGCGAGGTCGTCGACACCCTTGTACTTGCCCGGCTCGTCCGTGACAACGATGATCTGCCGGGCGCCTTCAGCGGCCAGTTCACGTGACATCGCCGGTACATCGAGCTGGCCGTCCACCGGCTGGCCGCCGGTCATGGCCACGGCGCTGTTGAACAGGATCTTGTAGGTCAGGTTCACGCCGGCGTGGATCGACTGGCGCACCGCCAGCAGGCCGGAGTGGTTGTAGGTGCCGTCGCCCAGGTTGGCGAACATATGGGTGCGCTTGCTGAAGGGTGCCTGGCCCATCCAGTGCACGCCTTCGCCGCCCATCTGCGACCATGAGGTGGTCGAGCGGTCCATCCACACCACCATGCCATGGCAGCCGATGCCAGCCGTCGCGACCGAGCCTTCCGGCACGCGGGTGCTGGTGTTGTGCGGGCAGCCCGGGCAGAACCACGGGAGGCGGTCGGTGGCGCGCGCATCGCCCTGGGCGGTGGCGCGTTCCTTGGCGTCGATTTCCTGCAGGCGCACGTCCATGCGCGCGGCCACGTCGGCCGGCACGCCCAGCGCCTTGAGCCGCTGCGCGATGGCCTTGGCCACCAGCGCGGGAGAGAGATCGGCCTTGGCGCGCAGCAGCCAGTCCTCGGCCGGCTTGCGGTGGCTCCATTCGCCGCCGGCGCCGTCGGCGTGGTGGTACTTGCCAAAGACGGCCGGGCGGGAGGTGGGTGGGTAGTGGTACAGCTCGTCCTTCAACTGCTGCTCGATCACGGGACGCTTTTCCTCGACCACCAGGATCTCGCGCAGCCCGCGCGCAAAGTCGCGCACGCTGTCGGGCTCCAGCGGCCATACCACGCTGACCTTGTGCAGCCGGACGCCGAGCGCGCGGCAGGTGGCATCGTCAAGCCCAAGGTCGAGCAGGGCCTGGCGCGTGTCGCTGTAGGCCTTGCCGCTGGCGATGATGCCAAGGCGGTCGTTGGATCCCTCGATCACGTTGTGGTTCAGGCGGTTGGCGCGCACATAGGCGAGCGCGGCCGGCCACTTGAATTCCATCATGCGCGCCTCGGCCGCGAGCGGATCGTCGGGCCAGCGGATATGCAGGCCGCCGTCTGGCAGGGTGAAGTCTTCCGGCAGCACGATGTGCACGCGATCCGAGTCGGTGGTCACGGAGGCGCCCGATTCCACCACCTCCTGCACGGTCTTCATGCCGGCCCACAGCCCGCTGAAGCGGCTCATGGCCAGGGCATGCACGCCCAGGTCGAGGATGTCCTGCACATTGGACGGGAAGAACACCGGCAGCCCGCACGCCATGAAGGTGTGGTCGCTCTGGTGGGCCAGCGTGCTGCTCTTGGAGACGTGGTCATCGCCGGCGAGCGCGATCACGCCGCCCAGCGGCGAGGTGCCGGCGAGGTTGGCATGCTTGAGCGCATCGCCGCTGCGGTCGACGCCGGGGCCCTTGCCATACCAGATGCCGAACACGCCGTCGTAGCGCTTGCTGGCGGTATCGAACTCCAGTTGCTGCGAGCCCCAGACCGCCGTGGCGCCGAGTTCCTCGTTGACGCCGGGTTTGAAGACCACGTGGTTGTCGGCAAGATGCTTCTTTGCCTGCCACAGCGCCTGGTCATAGGTGCCCAGGGGTGAACCGCGGTAGCCGGAAATAAAGGCGGCGGTGTTGTGGCCGGCCGCGGCATCGCGCTTGCGCTGCAGCAGCGGCAGGCGCACCAGCGCCTGCACGCCGCTCATGTAGGCACGGCCGGAGTCCAGCGCGTACTTGTCGTCGATCGACACGGCTCGCAGGGCCTGCCGGGCCGCGTCGGGGAGAATTGGAGCATTCATAGGGGCGATTTCAGGCAAACAGGGTTGAGCGGGGGCTGCCGGCGTGCGTTGGCACCCGGATTCCTGGCAATACTGGTGACGGAAGCGGCGCTAGCCGGGGAGGGGGATGCCGAGTTCCCGGCCGAGCGTATCCAGTGCCCGGACGACCGCGTCGGGCAGGGTGATGCCTTGCTGGCGGCCTTCGCGCTCGAGCGCTTCGCCACGGTGTCCGGGTAGCCGGGCGTCGGCGCCGCCGGCGGCAAGATAGTTGCCGGTCCACTGCGCCATGTAGTCGGCGAACAGCTCCTTGCCGGCAAAGGCGTCCGGCTTGACCAGCCACACAAAACCGCCCTGGCGGCCGACCGCGCCGGCGCCGCTGACAGTGTTGCGCGCCGGGGAAAGCGAGTCCGCGGTGGCGGCCATGGCGCCGGCCAGGCACTCCACCATCATGGCGATGCCGATGCCCTTGTGCCCGCCAGTGGGCAGCAGCGAGCCTTCCAGCGCGCGTTGCGCATCGGTGGTCGGGTGGCCGTCGGCGTCGAGCGCCCAGCCCGCGGGAATCGGCTTGCCTTCACGGGCGGCCAGCAGGATATGGCCGCGTGCGGCAACGCTGCAGGCCACGTCGAACACGATCGGTGCCGCACCCGGCAACGGGCAGCCGAAGGCAATGGGGTTGTGCCCGATCGCGGCGCGGGCAAAGCCTTCCATGCCCAGCACGGGCGGCGTGCGCTGGCCGACCATGCAGAAGGCCCCGGCCTCGGCGGCCAGCAATGCCGGGATACCGAGTGCGCCGAGATGGCCGCACGATTGCACCGCAACCAGCACCGACGCGCTCGACTGCAGCGCCTCCAGTCCGAGTTGCACGGCGCGCGGGCCCGCGATCTGGCCCATGGCGCCGTCGGCGTCGAGCACGACGCCGCCCGGGAAGGTCTTGTGCGACATCTCGGGGCGTGGGTTGAAATCGCCGGCACGCAGGCGTTCGACGTAGGAGGGGACCCGCGTCAGGCCATGCGTCTTGTAGCCGCGCAGCTCGCTGCGCACCAGCGCGGCGGCGGCTTGGGTCGCCTGGTCTGGCGCCACGCCGCATGACTCAAACACGGCGGCAGTCCAGCGCGCGAGGCTGTCAGTGTTCCAGCGGATACTCATGTCGATTTCTCCCGCACGATCATCAGGCGCTCCGCGAACGGGGCGGCGTAGACCGACTGGTAGTAGAGCGGCTGGTCGCGCAGCGTGTAGCCACGCAACTCCATGATGAATGCCGGCGCCTCGGGGTCCAGACCAAGTTCCTGCGCGGCCACGGCCGGGGCCGGGCCGAAGCGGATCCACTGGTCCACGCGCAGCGTCGGCAGCGACAGGCGCTGGCCGATCAGCTCGCGCAGGTTCTTCTCCAGGGCATCGCGGTCCAGCCCGCCGAGTTGCGCGAAGTCTTCCTCGCGCAGCCAGAACTCGCTGTAGAGGTCGAAGCGGCCGCCGACGCTGATCACGCGCTCGATGCGCACGTAGCCGTCACCGGCGAGGAACTCCGACCACGGACCCTTGCGCTTGATCCGCTTTACCGAGCGCGCATGGACGTAGGACGGCAGTTCGTTGCCCTGTTCATCGCGGAAGCGCAGGTAACGGACATCCGCCGGCGCCACGCGCGTCCCGGAAACAAAGGTGCCCCGTCCCTGTTCGCGCGTGATCAGTCCGGAATGCGTCAGCCGTGCCAATGCCTTCTGGACCGTGCCGACGCTGACTCCATGGAAGCTGGCGAGCTCGCCCTCGGAGGGCAGGCGGTCGCCCTCGCGCAGGTCGCCGGATTCGATGGAGCGGATGATCGCGTCGGAGACGCTGCTAAGTTTGGTCATGGTTGTTCAGAGGCTCAGTGCGAATCGACTGACCGCGGTCTCCCGGATATCGAGCACCTCGCTGGTCAGCCGCGTGCCGGATGCGACGTCCATCGCATAGCCAAACAGCTGCTCGCCGAGGTCGGAGATCTTGTCCCCGTTCTGCAGGACTCCGCTGACGTCGAAGTCAATGTTGTCGGCCATGGTGTGCAGGGTATTGACGTTGCCGCACACCTTGACGGTCGGTGCCACCATGCTGCCGATCGGATTGCCCACCCCCGTGCCGAAGAAGGTGAGCTGGCATCCGCCGGCAGCCAGCGCAGTCAGATTTTCCACTGCCGCGGCCGGCGCGTCCATGAAATGCAGCCCCTTCTTCTGCGGCGCCTCGCCGTAGCGCAGCACGCCCACCAGCGGGCTGGTGCCGGCCTTGGCCATCGCGCCCAGCGCCTTTTCCTCGACCGTGGTCAGGCCGCCGCGCTTGTTGTCGGGCGAAGGCTGGTCCTCGCGCATGTCGACCCCGCGCGAGATCGCCAGGTCTTCCATGTTGCGCACCGCCGTGACGAAGGCCTCGCGCACCCGGCCATCAGCCGCGCGCTCGGCGAACAGGTGCTCGGCGCCGATGAACTCCGAGGTCTCGGAAATGATCACGGTGCCGCCGCCGGCGACCACCATGTCCGCCATGCGGCCGATCACGGGGTTGCAGCTCAGCCCGGAAGTGGTGTCAGAACCGCCGCACTCGACGCCGATCACCAGCGACGACACCGGGCATGGCACGCGGCGCGCCTTCGACGCGGCCAGCGACAGACGGCTGGCCTTGCGCGTGCCTTCGGCAATGCATGCGACCGTGCCGTCGGGCTGCAGGTGCACGCATTCGACCGGCTTGCCGGTGCTGCGGATGCGGCGCGCGACTTCTTCCGTCGACGATTCCTCCAGGCCCACCAGCAGCACCGCGGCGATATTGGGATTGCGGCCCAGGCCGGCCAGCGACTCGAATGCGAAATCCAGGTCGGCGCCGAACTGTCCGCGCACGAACAGCGTCGTGACCGGGATGCAGCCGCCCACGGTGCGGGCAATGGTGCGGGTGACCGGATTGCAGTTGTCCATCACGGAGACCACCGCGACCCAGTTGCGCACACCGACCGCGCCGTTCTCGCGCGGGTATCCGAGGAAGGTTGCTGTCATCTGCATTACCCCTTTTGCAGGTCGCCGCGGGCACGCGCCGACTCGATGTTGTGAACATGCATGTGTTCTCCGGCGCGCACCGCGCGGCTGGCGCGGCCGATGACCTGGCCGTACTTCACGATGGTTTGTCCCTCGGCCGTGTCGGCGATGCAGATCTTGTGGCCGAACGGCACGTCTTGCAGCAGCACCAGCCTGCCTTGTCGCTCGCCTTCCAGTGCGCAGGCTTCGCCGGCCTGGCCGGCGTCCAGCAGGGTGGCCACATTGTCGGCCGGGTTCAGTACGATGGCTCGGGGCATTGATCAACTCCTGTATAGGTGTTGAGGTCAAATGTAGGGAGTCGGCTGCCATATAGTCAAGGATAAAACAGCGGAACTCAGAGAAAACCACTACTCCTACAGTTGAAGTCCTATATAGAAGTTTGTTGACATCAGTCCGGCCGCTGTCTATCGTCATGACAACGGCGATGTTGTTTGCGCCGGAGCATTGACGCAGTGAATCAACGGAGAAGGCGGACATGAACGTCATGTCACACAAGGAGAAGATCGCGAAGCTGCAGGCCCTGCGCGCACGCCTGGATCCGCTGCAGGACTTCGGCCTGTGGTTCTGGGCAGGCATGACCGCTGGCACCCATGCCGTCAATGCAGCACTGCACCAGGCCGGCATCACGCTGGACGACGACCGGTTCCCCACGCAACCCGGCGTCTACCTGGTGCCGCAGCCCGACGGCAGCCTGAAGCCGGCGTTCCGGCCGCTCGGCGACGTACTGCATGTCGGCCGCCCGAAAGTGGAGGGGCTGGTGCCTGCCGATATCGCCGGGATGATGGAAGCGATGGAGCACATCGAGCACTACCGTGATCCCTGTCTGCGCGAAGGGTTGGCACCCACCGCCGAGATTGCCGAGGGTTGCGATGCCGCGCTGCGCCGCTGCCTGGACTTATTGGAAGCGCGCCTGGAAGGAGACCGCCATGGACATTGAGCAGCACATGGCGATTGCGCGCAGTCTCGAGGCGTCGCTGCAGAAGTGCACCAGCGCCGACTACGAGATGACTATCGAAGGCGCGATGCTGGCGGGCACGCACTGGCTGAACGCGCTGCTGCACAAGCTGGGCGCGACGCCGCCGCAGGCGGATGTGTTCCACACCTACCTGCTGACGGTCAATGAATTCCGGCGGCTGGCGGTGGCGGCGGAGAAGCCGCTGCACGCGCTGGCCGCCATCGAGGACACGCGGGCGCCGTTTGTGCGCGGCAACCATCCGGGTGGAGAAGCTGCTGCCGAACGGGCGCTGGAACTGCTGTCGCTGATCCGCGCGACGGCGCTGGGACGCGCATAGCAAGTTCAGACACAGCAAGAGACACGTCGAGAGACAGGATAAGGAGACAACAGTGAAGGCAGTCCGTGTAGTGCCGGGCCCCGAGGGCGGCAAGGTCGAAGTGCAGGCTATCCCCGTGCCGGTGGCGGCAGCGGGGCAGGTACTGGTGAGGGTGCGCGCTGCCGGCCTCAACCGTGGCGAGATCAACCAGGCGAAGGAACTGCGCTCGGGCAACACCATCACCACCGGCGTCGAATTTGCCGGCGAGATCGCCGAAGTCGGTGAAGGCGTCAGCGGCTGGCGCAAGGGCGACCGCGTGATGGGCCACGGCCGCGGCTGCCAGGCGGAGTATGTGGTGGCCGATCCGTTGGCGCTGATCCCGGTGCCGGACGGCATGTCGTGGATCGATGCCGCGGCGTTCCCCAACGTCTTTATCACCGCGCATGACGCTCTGGTTACCAACGGCCGCCTGGTGGCGGGCGAGTCGGTGCTGGTCAACGGCGCCTCGGGCGGCGTGGCGATGGCGACGATCCAGATCGCCTCGCTGATGGGCGCCCGGCCCGTGATCGCGTCCTCGCGCTCGGCGGCCAAGCTCGACAAGATCATCCAGTTTGGCGTGGATGTCGGCATCGACGCCTCGCAGGACGACCAGGTCGAGGCCGTCTTGCAGGCCACCGACAACAAGGGCGTCGACATCATCATCGATACCGTCGGCGGCCCGGTGTTCGAGGCCAACATGAAGAGCCTGGCGGTCAAGGGCCGCCTGGTGAATATCGCGCGGCTGGGCTCGGCGACCGCCCAGATCGACCTGGCGCAGCTCTGGCTCAAGCGCCTGCAGCTGATCGGCGTGACCTTCCGCACGCGCACGGAACAGGAGCGGCTGGAATGCATCCAGGCCTGCGCGCGCGACATGCTGCCCTTTTTGCGCGCGGGCCGCGTGCGGCTGCCGATCGACCGGACCTTTGCCATGACCGACATCGACGCCGCGCATGCATACATGAAGCAAGACCAGCACGTCGGCAAGATCGTGTTGCTGGTCGACTGATTCCACAGAGAAGCGATAGATAAGAGGAGACATGATGACAATCCAGATCAAGCCGCTGACCGGCTCCGTGGCCGCAGCCGTGACCGGTGTCGACCTGAA
The DNA here is from genome assembly GCF_016127575.1 of Cupriavidus necator. Classification (NCBI taxonomy): domain Bacteria; kingdom Pseudomonadati; phylum Pseudomonadota; class Betaproteobacteria; order Burkholderiales; family Burkholderiaceae; genus Cupriavidus; species Cupriavidus necator. The sequence goes on along the minus strand of NZ_CP066018.1, from coordinate 143,783 downwards.
CCAGCCGCTCGACGACGCCAGCTTCGAGATCCTGCACCGGGCATTCCTGGAGCATGGCGTGCTGGTGTTCCGCGGCCAGCAGCTGCAGCCGGCCGCGCAGGTCGCGTTCGCCCGGCGCTGGGGCAAGCCGGTGCAGGGCAACCCGCTGCTCAAGGGCCTGACCGAGTTCCCGGAACTGGCGCAGGTCACCAGGATCCCGAAGGAAACCGCCTCGACCGAGGCCTGGCATTCCGACTCGATCTATACCGAGGTGCCGCCGAAGATCTCCATCCTGTCGGCCGTCACCATCCCCATCGGTGGCGACACCATGTGGTGCAACCAGTACGTCTCGTACGACCGCCTGTCGCCGGCGATGCAGCGCATGATCGACGGGCTGCGGGCCCGCTTCTCGGGGGCGCGGCTGGCCAGGATGACGGGTTCGGACAAGGTGCCGACGGCGGTGCACCCGATCGTGCGCACGCACCCGGAGACCGGGCGCAAGGCGCTTTATGTCGGCCACCCCGACACCGCGCAGTGCATCGAAGGCATGACCGAAGCGGAGAGCCGTCCGCTGCTCGACTTCCTGTATGAGCACTCGGTGACGCCGGACAACGTCTACCGCCATATGTGGCAGGAGGGCGATGTAGTGATGTGGGATAACCGCTGCACCATGCACTACGCCGTGCACGACTATGGCAATGCCGATCGCGTGCTGAACCGCGTCACGCTGGAAGGGGAAGTGCCCCGCTGAGCTGTACCGCCAAGACCGGCGCCGCGCCTTGCCGTTGATCCGGCATGCGGCGCCCGGCACACAGGTTGCCCGTCCACCCCCGACGCACGGAATGCACGGGACCAAAGGAGATTGAAATGCAGATAGGGATCCCGACTGAGACGCGGGCGGGGGAGGCGCGCGTTGCCGCAACGCCGGAGACCGTGAAGAAATACGTGGCACAGGGCCACCAGGTCATATTGCAGGCTGGCGCCGGCGTGCGTGCCAGCCAGACCGACAGCGCCTATGAGGCCGCGGGCGCGCGCATCGGCAGCGCCGCCGAGGCGCTGGGCGCGCAACTGGTGCTGAAGGTGCGCGCACCGGACGAAGCCGAGCTGGCGCAGATGAAGCCGGGCGCCGTGCTGGTCGGCATGCTCAATCCCTTCGACGCCGAGAACAACGCGCGCATGTCCGCCGCGAACATCACCGCCTTTGCGCTTGAAGCCGCGCCGCGCACGACGCGCGCGCAGAGCATGGACGTGCTGTCGTCGCAGGCCAACATCGCCGGCTACAAGGCCGTGCTGGTGGCGGCGCACCACTACCAGCGCTTCATGCCGATGCTGATGACCGCCGCCGGCACCGTCAAGGCCGCGCGCGTGCTGATCCTGGGCGCAGGCGTCGCCGGCCTGCAGGCCATCGCCACGGCCAAGCGGCTGGGTGCGGTGATCGAGGCCTCCGATGTGCGCCCAGCGGTCAAGGAGCAGATCGAATCGCTCGGCGCCAAGTTCCTCGACGTGCCCTTCCTCACCGATGAAGAGCGCGAGATCGCCCAGGGCGTCGGCGGCTATGCACGCCCGATGCCGCCGGACTGGATGAAGCGCCAGGCCGAGCTGGTGCACCAGCGCGCCGTCCAGGCCGACATCGTCATCACCACCGCACTGATCCCGGGCCGCAAGGCGCCGGTGCTGCTGCAGGAAACCACCGTGGCGCAGATGAAACCCGGCTCGGTGGTGGTAGACCTGGCCGCGGCACAGGGCGGCAACTGCCCGCTGACGGTGGCCGACGAAGTGGTCAACCACAACGGCGTCATCATCATCGGCCACACCAACCTGGCCAGCATGGTCGCGGCCGACGCCTCGGCGCTCTATGCCCGCAACGTGCTGGACTTCCTCAAGCTGGTCATCGACAAGAACGGCCAGTTCACGCTGAACCTGGAAGACGACATCGTCGCCGCCTGCCTGATGACGCGGCGCGAAGAACTGGCGCTGGCCAGCTGAACCGGCAATCAAGGAGATCTCGATGGAAATGGTTAGCCACACGGTGTTCAACCTGATCATCTTTGTACTGGCGATCTACGTGGGCTACCACGTGGTCTGGACGGTAACCCCCGCGCTGCACACGCCGCTGATGGCGGTGACCAATGCGATCTCGGCCATCATCATCGTCGGCGCCATGCTGGCCGCCGGCCTGACCGAGGGCTACGTTGGCCGCTCAATGGGGACGCTGGCGGTGGCGCTGGCGGCGGTGAATGTGTTCGGCGGCTTCCTGGTCACGCAGCGCATGCTGGAGATGTTCAGGAAGAAGGCACCCAAGGCGCAGCCCGAAGCCAAGGGGCAGCCTGGCGGCAAACTGGCGGAGGTAGCGCAATGAATGGCCTGTCGATGAATATGGTGACGCTGTCCTACCTGGGCGCGTCTGTTTGCTTTATCCAGGCGCTCAAGGGGCTGTCACACCCGACCACGGCGCGGCGCGGCAATACCTTCGGCATGGCCGGCATGTTGGTGGCGGCGCTCACCACGGTGGCGCTGATCTTCAAGCTGAAGAGCGAGCTGCTGTCCGGCGGGGCGCTGATCCTGGCGGCGCTGGTAGTGGGCGGCGGCATCGGCGCCTATGTGGCGAAGAAGGTGCAGATGACCAAGATGCCCGAGTTGGTCGCAGCGATGCACTCGCTGATCGGCCTGGCCGCCGTGTTTATTTCGGTGGCGGCAGTGGCGGAGCCCGCTGCCTTCGGCATCACGGTTGCCGGTTCGCATGACATTCCGCTGGGCAACCGCATCGAACTCTTCATCGGCTGCTTCGTCGGCGCCATCACCTTCTCGGGCTCGGTGATCGCCTTCGGCAAGCTGGCCGGGCGCTACAAGTTCCGGCTGTTCCAGGGCGCACCGGTGGTGTTCGCCGGCCAGCACTGGCTGAACCTGCTGCTGGCGGTGGCGATGGTGGGCTTTGGCATTGCGTTCTTCCTGACGCAGGCATGGATGCCGTTCCTGGTCATGCTGGCGATCGCCTTCGTGCTGGGCGTGCTGATCATCATTCCGATCGGCGGCGCCGACATGCCGGTGGTGGTGTCGATGCTGAACTCGTACTCGGGCTGGGCGGCGGCGGGCATCGGCTTCTCGCTGAACAACCCGATGCTGATCATCGCCGGCTCGCTGGTGGGCTCCTCCGGTGCGATCCTGTCGTACATCATGTGCCGGGCGATGAACCGCTCGTTCTTCAACGTGATCCTGGGCGGCTTCGGCAGCGACGCCGCGGCCGCGGGCGGCCCGGCAGGGCAGGCGCAGCGCAACGTGAAATCGGGCTCGGCGGACGACGCCGCCTTCCTGATGGGTAACGCCGAGACGGTCATCATCGTCCCGGGCTATGGCCTGGCGGTGGCGCGCGCGCAGCACGCGCTGAAAGAACTGACCGAAGCGCTCACGGAGAAGGGCGTGACCGTGAAGTACGCAATCCACCCGGTGGCGGGCCGTATGCCGGGCCATATGAACGTGCTGCTGGCCGAGGCCGAGGTGCCGTACGACCAGGTCTTCGAGATGGAAGACATCAACAGCGAGTTCGGCCAGGCCGACGTGGTGCTGGTGCTGGGCGCCAACGACGTGGTCAATCCGGCGGCCAAGAACGACCCCAAGTCGCCGATCGCCGGCATGCCGATCCTGGAGGCCTACAAGGCCAAGACCATCATCGTCAACAAGCGCTCCATGGCCGCCGGCTACGCCGGGCTGGACAACGAGCTGTTCTACATGGACAAGACCATGATGGTGTTCGGCGACGCCAAGAAGGTGGTCGAGGACATGCTCAAGGCCGCCTGAGCCCGATGCAGAGGAGACAAGCAATGAACCAGCAAGAACGCAACCTCGGCCTGTTTGCCGACCTGGAGGGCAAGGTAGCGCTGGTGACCGGGGCCTTTGGCGGCCTGGGCCTGCATTTTGCGCAGACGCTGGCGCGCGCCGGCTGCAAGGTGGCGCTGGCGGGCCGGCGCGTGGCCGAAGGCGAGGCCGTGCTGGCGGAACTGCGCAAGCAGGGCGGGCAAGGCTGCGTCGTAGCGCTCGACGTTAGGGATCCTGCATCGGTCGGCGCGGCGTTCGAGACGGCGCGCCAACAGCTCGGCCCGGTCCAGGTGGTGGTCAACAGCGCCGGCATCGCCACCACCGGGCCGGCCATGGAGGTGGATGAGGACGCCTGGCAAGGCGTGATCGATACCAACCTGAACGGCGCCTGGCGCGTGGCGCAGTGCGCGGCGCGGATGATGCGCGAGGCCGGCAGCGGCGGCAGCATCGTCAATATCGCGTCGATCCTCGGCCTGCGCGTGGCGCAGCAGGTCCCGGCCTACACCGCCGCGAAGGCGGGCCTGATCCACCTGACGCGCTCGCTGGCGCTGGAATGGGCGCGGCACGGGATCCGCGTCAACGCGCTGGCGCCGGGCTATTTCGAGACCGACATCAACCGCGGCTTCTTCAAGACCGACAGCGGCCGGGCCATGATCGGGCGCATTCCGCAGCGCCGGCTCGGCCAGCCCCGCCAGCTCGACGGCGCGCTGCTGCTGCTGGCCTCGGATGCTTCCGACTACATGACCGGTACGGTGCTGCCCGTGGACGGCGGCCACGCGGTCAGCTCGCTCTGAGCCCACCCGCAATCGAGGAGAGCGATCCGATGCAACCAGCCCTTGCAGTTCCCGCCGCCACTGGCGGTTCGGGTTTCGACAGCGCTGCCCTGGCGACGCTGCTGCACGCAGAAGGCCTGATCGACCGGCCCGAACTGACCCTGGAGCGCCTTGCCGGCGGCCAGTCCAATCCGACCTACCGGCTGGCCTGCGGCGCGCAGCAGTACGTGCTGCGCACCAAGCCGCCGGGCCAGTTGCTGTCGTCTGCCCATGCCATCGACCGCGAGTACCGCGTGATGCACGCGCTGCGCGACAGCGACGTGCCGGTGCCGCGGGTCTACCTGTACAGCGAAGACACCACGATCCTTGGCACGCCTTTCTACGTGATGGGATTCCTGCAGGGCCGCGTGATCTATGACCAGTCCCTGCCGGGCCAGTCCCCGCAACAGCGCGCCGCGATCTACCGCGAGATGAACCGCGTGATCGGCGCCTTGCACCGGGTGGACTATCGCGCCGCCGGCCTGGCGGACTATGGCAGGAGCGGCGGCTACGTGGCGCGCCAGGTCGCGCGCTGGGCCGGCCAGTGCCGCGACACCGGCATGGGCGACAACAAGGCGCTGGCGGCGCTGGCAGAGTGGCTGCCGCAGCATGTCCCGGACGCGGAGCAGACCAGCGTGGTGCATGGCGACTACCGCATGGACAACCTCGTCTTCCATCCCACCGAGCCCCGCGTCATCGGCGTGCTCGACTGGGAGCTGTCCACGCTCGGCCACCCGCTGGCGGACCTGGCCTACCACTGCATGAGCTGGCATATCCCGGCCGACCTGTGGCGCGGTATCGGCGGGCTCGACCTGCAGGCGCTGGGCATTCCCGACGAGGCGACCTACCTGCGCTGGTACGGCGAGACCAACGGCACGCACGCGCTCGAGCACTGGGACTTCTATCTTGCCTACAACTTCTTCCGGCTCGCGGCGATCATGCACGGCATCGGGCAGCGAGCCAGGAGCGGCAACGCCGCCGCGGCGGATGCCGTGGAGACAGGCAGGAAGGCGGCGCCGCTGGCCGAACTGGGGTGGCAATTCGCGATGCGCTACCGCGCGGCAGGGCGCTAGTGTCGGCGCACGGTCCGGCGCCAGCCGGATCGAAGCCGCCGCAGGTGGCGGAATCTGCCCTGGACTCCTTATCGGGAATCAAAGTTTGCCTTCCGATCCGGCCTGGCTTAAAGATAGGAAGGGGAGATGGGCCCGCGGATTCAAGGGCCGCATCGGAACCGGGCTGTCTGGCATCCCGAGCCTTCAGGAGACGTCAATGAGTGTGCTGATGCTTGTGAATATCGATACGGCGACAACCGACGAGGAAATCCAGGAGTTCATCGGTCGTTACGGCTTCCCGGCCTGCGATGAGATCGAGCGCGTTCCGGGAGACGGCACCCGCCCGGCGGTGTCGCTGCATTTCAATTCGGTCGATGGGGCCGCGCTGCGGCTGCTGCAGCCGCGCATCAACCACCTGTTCTGGAAGCAGCGCAAGGTGGACGCGATGGTGCTGACCGAGCGCTTCGAATAGGCCGCTGCCGCGGCTGGCGGGCATGTGGGTCCGGTGCTTCCGCGCTTGCCCGATTGGGGGCGTGCCATGGCGGAGGAGGCAAGATGAACAGGCGATACACGATCCTGCACGCGCTGGCATGCAGTGCCGCAATGCTGGCGGGTGCAATGTCGGCGGGGCCGGCCGTTGCCTATTTTGACCACTACCTGGGCGGCACCATCGTCGGCACGCTTACCCAGGACCAGCTCACGGCGTTGACGGCTGTCTTCCGCAGGACCCTGGAGCAGGGCGCCGACGGCGCCCGCATGACGTTCAGGCTGCCGCCCGACACGCGCGAGCGGCAGGTCGAAGGTTCCTTCACGCCATTGCAGTCCCGGCGCGACCACGGCGACCGCTGCCGGCAACTGCGCAGTGAATTCCGCCGGGCCGGCGAAACCGAAGCCTGGACCGGGTGGTACTGCAAGGAGAAGGACGGCAACTGGAGGTCGCGCAAGCTGCCGAAGTAGCTAGTACCGGTCTTCGACGTACCGATAGGGATAGTCGGGCTCCCGGTATCCGCCCGCCTTCTGCCTGGCAGGCAGCTTGACCGGCTTGCGTTCGATCGCCTGGTACGGGATCTGTGCCAGCAGGTGCGTGATGATGTTCAGGCGCGCCCGGCGCTTGTCATTGGAATTGGCCACATGCCATGGGGCATAGTCGGTATCGGATGCGGCAAACATGGCGTCGCGCGCGCGTGAATAGTCGTACCAGCGGCTGTACGAGCGCAAGTCCATGTCAGTGAGCTTCCAGACCTTGCGGCCGTCCTTGATGCGTCCCTGCAGGCGGCGGGTCTGCTCCTCCGGGCTGACCTCGAGCCAGTACTTGATCAGGATGATGCCGGAATGCACGATGGCGCGTTCGACCAGCGGGACGGCGCGCAGAAACTCGTCGGCCTGCGCTTCGGTGCAGAATCCCATCACGCGTTCGACGCCGGCGCGGTTGTACCAGCTCCGGTCGAAGATGACGATCTCTCCCGCGGCGGGCAGGTGCGGCAGGTAGCGCTGCACGTACATCTGGCTCTTTTCGCGGTCGGTCGGCGCGGGCAGGGCGACCACGCGGAAAATGCGCGGGCTGACGCGTTCCGTGATGGCCTTGATAGCGCCGCCCTTGCCGGCACCGTCGCGCCCTTCGAACACCACGCAGACCTTGCTGCCGCTGGCCTGCACCCATTGCTGCAGCTTGACCAGCTCGACATGAAGGGTGAAGAGCGCCTTCTGGTATTCCTTCTCCGACATGCGCTCGCGCTGCTGCTGGTCCGGCTTTTCGTCGAGGCTGTCAGCCGGGCCTGGTTCGCGCGGCGGCTCCGCCTGGCTCCCGTTGCCGCCGTGGCGCTTCCCTTTTCGCTTGGCCATGATCTTCCTCCACTGACGTACCGGTGCCTTGAGGGTCCGGTCATGCACCTTCAAACCTGGGGGTACCGCTTGCATGCGCGCTGGCGGCTCGTTTCTACGATAGGAACAAAATCGGGGGAAATCCTCATGCCGATCCGTTTTCCTGTCGCAACCCTTGCCGGGCGGCGACCGGAATTCGGTTGAATTTCAATGTCTTCCGTACTACCTTCGTAGCGCGTATGGAGCAATATCCGCTCTGTATGCCGGCTGGCAATGGCGCGCGGCAGGAGAACATCCTCCAGCCCGGCGCGCTGCCCCAGTACGCCTCGGATGGCTCCGTCACCGGCTGCGAGGAGGGAACATGGCCTTTCTGGTCAGGCGGCTGCTCAGGTCCGGCTGCGCATGGCTGTTTGTCGCGCTGGTGGCGGGAGCGGGCGGCGCCGCTGCCCAAGACTTACAGAACCCGCCACCCACCTTCAAGCCCGAGGAGCTTGAGGCGCTGGTCGCGCCGATCGCGCTCTATCCCGATTCCGTGTTGTCGCAGGTGCTGATGGCCTCCACCTATCCGCTGGAGATCGTGCACGCGGCGCGCTGGGTCAAGGCCAATCCCAAGGTCAAGGGCGACGCCGCGGTCAAGGCCGTGGCCGACCAGCCCTGGGATGTCAGCGTGAAGTCGCTGGTGGCCTTCCCGCAGGTGCTTGAGCCGATGAACGACAAGCTCGACTGGACGCAGAAGCTGGGCGATGCCTTCCTGGCCCAGGAGAAAGACGTGCTGGCCGCGGTCCAGCGGCTGCGCAACAAGGCCCAGCAATCCGGCAACCTCAAGACCACCGAACAGCAGAAGGTCATTGTCGAGCCCGCGACCACGGCGGCGCCAGGCGTGCAGACCGTGGTGCGCATCGAACCGGCCGACCCGCAGGTCATCTACGTCCCGGCCTACAACCCCACCGTGGTCTACGGCTCCTGGGGTTATCCGTCCTACCCGCCGTACTACTGGCCGCCTTATCCCGCCTACTACCCGGGCGCCGCGCTGGCCACGGGCTTTGCCTGGGGCATCGGGCTGGCCGCCGCCGGGGCGATCTTCGGCAACTGCAACTGGGGCGGCGGCGACGTGAACATCAATGTCAACCGGGCCACCAATATCGACCGCAACTTTGACCGCACCAAGGTACAGGCGGGCGGGCGCTGGCAGCATGACGCCAGTCACCGCCAGGGCGTGGCCTACCGCGACAACGCCACCCGCGAGAAATTCTCGCGCGATGTGCCAGGCGGGGACCGGCGCAATGAGTTCCGCGGTCGCGAGGGCGGTGCCGGCGTGTCCGACCGCGCGGTGCGCGACCGGGCAGGCGGGCAGGAGCGGCCGGGTGCCGGGGATCGGGCCGGAGACCGGGCGGGTGATCGGGCGGGAGACCGGGTCGGTGATCGCGCTGGCGAACGGGGTGGTGATCGGGCCGGGGTCTCTGACCGGGCCGGAGTTTCCGATCGAGGCGGCGTATCTGACCGGGCCGGTGCATCGGACCGCGCGGGGACCGCCGACCGGTCGCGGGGCGCCGGTGAACGGGCCACCACCGTAGCCGACCGCGGCGGCGGTGGCGGGCGGGACAACGCCTTCCAGGGCGTGGGCGGCGGCGCGGCGTCGCAGCGCGACTTTGATCGCGGACGCTCCAGCATGCAGTCGGCCGGAGGCCGCGCAGGCGGCGGCTTCAGCGGCGGCGGGGGCCGTGGTGGCGGCGGCTTCGGCGGCGGGGGCCGTGGCGGTGGCGGACGCGGTGGCAGGCGCTAGCGGACCAGGGAGCCTCGATCATGACGTCACCACTAAGCCTTGCCCGATCCCTGCCTGGCCGCCTGGCCTGCGCGCTGGCGCTTGCGCTCGCGCTGACCGTTGCCGGCATGCACGCCGCGCACGCGCAGAAGCCCTTCAAAACCCCCGAGGCCGCCATGAACGCCTTTGGCGAGGCGGTCGCCACCAGCGACGACGATGCCATGAAGGTGCTGCTGGGCGCCAGGTTCCACGACCTGATCCCGCCAGTCGGCGCCGACATCCGATACCGCTTTCTCGAGGCCTGGCGGATCTCGCATGCGGTCAAGCCAGAGGGCGACAGCCATGCCCGCATCGCCGTAGGCAATGACGGCTGGACCCTGCCAGTGCCGCTGGTGAAGACATCGAAGGGCTGGCAGTTCGATACGCGTGCCGGGGTCGACGAGATGCGCATACGCCGCATCGGCCGCAATGAACTCGCGGTGATCCAGGCCATGCTCGCGGTCTATGACGCCCAGCGCGAATACGCCCGGACCGACCATGACGGCGACGGCCTGCTGGCCTACGCGGGCAAGCTTGCGAGTACGCCGGGCAAGCAGGACGGGCTGTACTGGCCGACATCGGATGGCGCACCGCCCAGCCCGCTCGGGGCCGCGTTCCTCACGGCCGGCCAGCGCAATCCCGGGCAGGGCGGCTACTACGGCTATCACTACAAGCTGCTGACCGCGCAGGGCCCCAACGCACCCGGCGGCGCGTACAACTATGTCGTCAATGGCAAGCTGTTCGGCGGCTTCGCCGTGCTGGCCTGGCCGGTGCGGTATGGCGATACCGGCGTGAAGAGCTTCATGGTCAGCCACGATGGCCAGGTCTATGAGCGCGACCTGGGGCCCGACAGCGCCGGCAAGGCCGCGGCGACCAAGACCTTCGATCCCGGCCCTGGCTGGAGCAAGGTGACGCCATGAAGCATGGGCTCGGGCTCCTGGCGGGCGTCGCCGTGTTCGCCGCAATGCCGGTGCTGACGGCATGCTATCCCTACCCTTACCCTGCCGAGGTGGTCCCGACCACCTACCCGGGGCTGCAGCCCAGCCGTTACGACCGCGCCTTTGCCGCGGCCGCCGGCGCCATGCGCGACCAGGGCGTGGCGATCAGCACCGAGGATGCCGTGGCCGGCACGGTGGAAGGAACCCGCAACAACCTGCCGGTGAGGGCCAGCGTGCGCCGCCAGGCCGACGGCACGGTGCGGGTGCAGTTCGACGGCACCGACCCGTCGGATCCGCGTCTGCTGGAGCGCATCTCGCGCAGCTACGACGCGCGCATGGGCCGCTGAGGCGCGCTGCGCCGCCGTTGCCGCCTACCAGTCAAGGCTGCGCGCGCGGAATGACCGGCGCCCCCGGCGCCGGACTGGCCGGGCGCTGCGGATACACCGACGTGCCGAAGGTGTTGCCCATGCGATGGCTGGTGGCCGCCTCGTTATAAAGGCCGAGCTGGTTCGAGGGCCGCTGCGCGATCGCCTCGGCCGCCAGTCCGCTGTCAGGCCGTGCCGGCCTGCCTGCGTTGGCAGGTTGCAGCTTCTGCGTCAGGCACGGGAACGAAGGCGCGCGCTCGCCGTTGACCTCGACCTCGACGCAGGGCGCGGGTCCCGCAGCGGCGGCGGGTACCATGTCGACCAGTCCAAGCGCCGCAACGGCGCATAGCGTCAGCCAGGTCCGCATCCGATACCTCCTTCGTTGGCCGCCAGGCAGGACGCCGGCGAAGCCGCTGCAGTATAGCCAGCAGGCTGCGCTCGCGGGGACCATCCTCGCGCAGGGATTTGCCGTTGACTCTGTCCCCACGCCTCCCTCCTTCGTCCTCGATGAATCTTTTGTGACAAACGACAGGCGGCGCCAGTGCCGTCCGTCTAGGCACCGTGCGCAATGCTGACATGAGGGCACGCCATCATGTCCTGCGATCGGATGCGCGCCTGCCGTGCCCTTGGTCAGGGCGTTGCGGCAGGGGCGCGGCGGCAATCGATTCGAACAAGAAGCTTGAGTCAATCCAATGCATGACCCCGCGTGGGCCGCGTGCGCGTGGTCGGTGCCGAGTACAACTCGCCGCGGGAGGTGCGCGAGCAGGTGCCGGCGCTGGCGGAAGGCGTGGTGCCTGATTTCACGCAGGCGCAGACAGAGCTGACTGCGTTGAACCGTAGTGCCAAGCGCCAGGTGGTGGCGCTGGTGTGGCAGGGCGCGATGCCGGGCACCATGGTCGTCGACCTGAAGGTCGACGACAGCAGTCCGTGGCGCGCCAGCGTTGGCCTGAACAACGACTACAGCGCCGATACGAAGGAGCTGCGCGCCTTCGCCTCGCTGGGCCACGACAACCTCTGGCAGCTGGGCCATAGCGCCTCAGTGAGCTTCTTCGGCACGCCACAGGATTTGAACCAGACCCAGGTGTGGTCCGGCTCCTATGTGGCGCCGATCCGCGGCAGCAACTGGAGCGTGGAGGCGTCGGGCTATCTTTCCGACAGCAACGTGGCCACGGTGAACGGCACCAGCGTGCTGGGCAAGGGCCACGCCGTCGGCCTGCGCGGCACCTATACCGTGCCGGACACCGGGGCATGGTGGCATACGCTGAGCCTGGGCGTGGACTTCAAGGACAACGAAGAGGTCACGCGCCTGGGCAATGCCGGCGACACCGTGCCGCTCAAGTACGCGCCGATCACGCTTGCCTAGCGGGCTTCACCCAGACCGAGTGCGGCCAGCTGGGCGTCATCTGCGCCCCGGAGTCGAGATCGTCAGCGCCACGCCGGACGGCGACCTGCACCTTGACGGCGATATCGACCTGTCGGGTTTCCGCTACGCCACCTTCGCCGCGACTGCCTCCCCCTGGCCGTCCGCCGCTTCGCGCTGGAGCGCTGAAGCGCGCTGCACCAGCTTGCTCAGGCTGGGGTTCATCGGCTTGAGTTCCATGCGCTCGGCCGCCAGCGCGCAGGCCAGGTTGGCGCGTTGGCCTCGCAACGCCGCCTCGATCAGCGTCAGGTTGATGAGATCGCGCTGGGCATGGCTGCCGCCGAACCGATGCGCGATCTGGCGCACCGGCAGCAGCAGCTCGATGGCGTGGTCGTAGTCTTGCCGCGAGAAGGAGAGCAGGGCCTCGGTCACCGGCAGGCCGACCTCGCGGGTGATCATCGCGTTGGAGCCACTGCCACCTGCCGCAGCGCGCATGCCGGCAAGCAGGCCGGCCAGGGCGCTGTCGCGCCCGGCGCAGAGATAGGACATGGCGGCATGGGTATCGTTGAAGGCGTAGTAGCCTTCGGCGCCGCGTGCCTGCCAGGTGTCGGCGACTTCGTTCCAGCGCTCGCCCACGTCGATGCCGCGCAGGTGCAGGCGCCACAGCATGGCGCAGGCATCGATCAGCTCCAGCGCCACCGCGGAGTGGTTCTCGCGGATATGCGCGTCGTAGATGTCCAGCACCTGCCTGGTATGGCCGAGTTCGAGATGGAACAGCGCCAGGTGCCACCAGTTGTGCACGGCCATCATATTGTCCTGCGACCAGTCGGCGGCGCGCCCGCTCAGCCAGTCGATGCCTTCATCCTGGCGGCCCTGCATTTCCATCACGTGGGCGACCGCATGAATGGCCCAGGGATCGCGCGGGTTCAGTTCCAGGGCGAAGCGGCCGCGTTCCTCCGCTTGCTCGTACAAGTTCGTTTCCTCCAGGCCGAACGCATGCATGCCCAGGACGTAGCCGAAGCCGGGTACGCGCGTAGTCCAGTGGGGCAGCACCTGGGCGATGCGGTCGCGCAGCAGGGTGGACTGCCCGAGCAGGAAATCCCCGATATGGGCGATCTGCAGCGCCAGGCTGTCGCGCGGATAGTCGACCACGATGTCGCCGTACAGCTGGATCGAGCGCGCGAAGTGGCCATCCAGCCAGGCGCGTGCCGCCGCGATATGCCGGCGCTCGCGCTCGTTGGCGCTGGTGGACAGCGCTTCGCCTGCCTCGACGCTCTGCCTGAGCATCGGCTCCACGGTGCCATCGCCAGCCGTGATCATCATCCCCGCGCGCATGGCATGGCCCATCACGAAGCCCGGATCGTCGGCCAGGGCATGGTCGATCACCGTAAGCGGGTCGCCATAGTAGCCATGCAGCAATTCCAGGGCGGCTTCGAAGCGCTCCAGCGAGTTGGTGTTGGTGCTCGAGACCGAAACACCGCGCGAGTCAGTATGTGTCATGACGCAATCCTTCCAGTGTGACCGAGGCAGCCCTTGCCTCGATGGCAGCCCCTGTTCGTCCGCTATGTCGGAGCCACGCGGCCCGGGGTTGTCGTCATACTAGGGAGCCGCCGTGAACGGGCCCGGCAATCCAGCGTGAAAGAAGCGTGAAAATTGCGGCAGGCCAAGGAAGTACCGGCTTCATCTCTTTGCGCTGGCGAGGCGCGCGTTGGCCCGTGCCGTCGCCTATAAATGATGGGTTTTCCGGTTTCCCTATCATGGCCCGTGCCCGTCTTGACCTGTTCGGCGGCTTCCAGCTGAGTTCTGCAGACGGAACGCCGATTTCGCTTTCTGCCCGCAAGGCGCGCGCCGTGCTGGCCTATCTCGCGCTGGCGCAAGGGCGCGCCCAGCCGCGCGACAAGCTGGCCGCACTGTGCTGGGCCGAAAGCAATACCGAGCAGGCGCGCAGCAGCCTGCGCCAGGCACTCAGCGCGGCGCGGCGCGCACTGGAAGAAGCTGGCCAGCACGTGGTGCTGGCAGAAGGCGACAGCGTGACGCTAGGCGAGATCGGGGTCGACGTGTGCGAGTTCGAGCAGTGTGCCCGGGAAGCCACGCCCGCGTCGCTGGAGCGCGCCGCGGCGCTGTACCGGGGTGACTTGCTGGAGGGCTTTCATGCCGCCGCGCCGGCGTTCGACCACTGGCTGGCGATCGAACGCGAGCGTCTGCGCGGCGTGGCGTTGGCGGTCATGGCCAGGTTGCTGGCGCACCACGAGCAGGCTGGCGAGACGGAGCGGGCCATCGCCACTGCCACCCGGCTCCTTGCCCTCGATCCGTTGCAGGAAGACGTGCACCGGACGCTGATCCGGCTGTATGAGCGCCAGGGCCGGCAGGCGCTGGCGCTCAAGCAATACCGCTTGTGCCGGGCGGCACTGCAACGCGAACTCGGGGTATCGCCTGAGCCCGAGACCGAGGCGCTGTACCAGGCAATGCTGCGGGCCCGCCGCGAGCCGGTGGCTGGCATGGCTGCGGCCGGTGACGACGGTGCCGCGGTGCCACCTGCTTGCGCCGTGATGGCTGCCGAGCCGCAACTGCGCCACGCAGTGGTCCTGGTAGCCAGCCTGGACGATAGCAGCGCTGGCCTGGAGCCCGAGCCATTGCACGATGCCCTTGCGCGCTGGCGCCAGCATGCCAGGGCATTGGCCAGCGCCTGCGGCGGCCATATCACCGATGAAATCGGCACCCGGCTGACCATCGTGTTTGGCGTTCCGGTGGCGCATGGGAACGACGCCGAGCGCGCCCTGCATACCGCCGGGGCGCTGCATGCCGGTCTGGCGCGGCTGGCGGAATCCGCCAACGCCAGGCTGCTGGCGCGCGTAGGCCTGGCCAGCGGCCAGGTGCTGGCCGCCTGCCGCGAAAGCGGCATGACGCTGACCGGCGGGCCGGTTAGCGTGGCCTTGCAGGCGATGGAGCGCGCCGAGCCTGGCGCAACCATGGTGTCGAATCGGGTCTACCAGGCGCTGCCCGGACGCCTGGAAGCGGACTGCGTGGCGCACGCCGTGCTCCCCGGCGTGGCCGAACCGATTCCGCTCTGGCGCGTGCGGCGCTTTCTCGGGGTGGAACAGGCGCCGGCGCAGCACGCGTTCGTCGGGCGGCAAGCGGAGCTGGCCCAGCTCGCCGGCGTTGCCGACAGCTGCCTGCGTTCCGGCCATGGCCGGGTCGTGCTGATCCGCGGCGAGGCCGGCATCGGCAAAAGCCGGCTCGCCGACCGCTTCGTCGCGCTGGCGCGCGAGCATGGCCTGGAGGCACACCGGGCGCTGGTGCTCGACTTCGGTGCCGGCAGCGGCGGCGATCCGTTGCGCATGCTCGCGCGCAATCTGCTGGGCGTCGCGCCTCGCACGGGCGCGGATGGCGCCGCCGCCGAAGTAGCGACAGGCGCGGCCATCGAGCAAGCGCTCGCGGCCTGGCAACTCGGCGAGGATGAGCTTGGGTTCGCCCGCGACATGTTCGAGCAGCCCCAGTCCCAGGAGCAGGCCGCTGCACTGGCCGCGATGGACGCCGCCAGCCGGCAACGCGGCGCACAGCGATTGATGGTGACGCTGGCCACCCGCCGCAGCGTGGTGCGCACGCAGTTGATCGTGGTCGAAGACGTCCACTGGGCCGAGCGCACGGTGCTCGATTGCCTGGCGCAGCTGGCCGCGGCAACCCGCAGCCATGCGCTGATCCTGGTGCTGACCGTACGGCCCGAGCATGACCCGCTCGATGCGGCCTGGCGGGCGACCAGCCAGGGAGCATCGCTGACCACCATCGACCTCGGGCCGCTCGACGATGCCGAGGCGCACGAACTGGCAGCCTGCCATCGCCAGGTCGATCCTGCAGTGGCCGCTACCTGCATTCGCCGGGCTGAGGGCAATCCGCTGTTTCTCGACCAGTTGCTGCGCGGCGCGGAGGCGGGTGCGGACGAGTTGCCCGGCACGCTGCAGAGCATTGTGCTGGCGCGGATGGACCGGTTCTCTACCGCCGACCGCCAGGCGCTGCAGGCCGCTGCCGTACTGGGCCAGCGCTTTGGCCCGGCCGCGCTGCGGCATTTGCTCGAGGACCCCGCGTACGCTTGCGAGCGCCTGGTGCAGGAGGCCATGGCCCGGCCGGAAGGCGAAGACTATTTGTTCATGCACGCGCTGATCCATGAGGCGGTGTACGCCTCGCTGCTCAAGTCGCGGCGACAGAATCTGCACCGGCGCGCGGCTGCCTGGTACGAAGGCCGGAATCCGGCGCTGGCGGCCGAGCACCTGGATGCCGCAGGCGATCCCGGCGCGCCCGAGGCCTATGCCGCCGCGGCGCGCCATGAGGCGGCGCACTTCCGCGGCGAGCGCGCATTGCGCCTGGTCGAGCGTGCGCAGCGCCTGGATAGCGGCGACGCCTGCAGGCACACGCTTGCCTGCCTGCACGGCGAGCTGGCACTTGACCTGGGCCTGCCGACGCAATCGCTGCAGGCGTTCCGGCAAGCGCAGTTGCTGGCGAGCGATGCGGCACAGCGGGCCCGGGTGTGGCTTGGCACGGCGGCCGCCTTGCGCCTGCTCGACCGCTATGACGAAGCCCTGGCGGCGCTGCGCGAGGCGGAGCAGGCCGCCGCCGCGCTGGGCCAGCCCGAGCGGCTGGCCGAGATCGAATCGCTGCGCGGCAATCTCTATTTCCCGAAGGGCGACATGGAAGAGTGCCTCGCCGCCCACCAGCGCGCCCTCAGCCATGCGAGGGCGGCCGGATCGGTGCTGGGCGAGGCGCGTGCGCTGGGCGGCCTCGGTGATGCGTACTACCAGCAAGGCCGCATGCTGACCGCGCATGCGCATTTTGTCCGCTGCGTCGAGCTGGCGCGGGCGCACGGCTTCATCCGCATCGAATGTGCCAACCTGCCGATGGTGGGCGCGGTGGAACTGTTCCGCAACGAACTTGCGGCCGCGCAGGCCAGCTGCGAGGAAGGGCTGCGCCTGGCGCGGCGGATCAGCGATGCGCGCAGCGAGATGCTGGCCTACGACGTGATGGCGTCGACCGCACAGCTCGCCGGCGACTGGCCGGGTGCCGAAGCGCACGCGCGGCTGGCACTGGCGCTGACGCGCCGGCTTGGGGCCCGGCGCTTCGAGGCGGAAGTGCTGGCGCGGCTTGGCCTCGCCATTGGCGCGCTCGGCCAGGTGGAGGAGGCGGAGTCCGTGCTCGACGAGGCGCTGCAACTGAGCCACGCCAGCGGCGTGCGGTATTCAGGGCCAACCGTGCTGGCGTTCCTGGCGCGCACTACGCGCGATCCGGACAAGCAGCTCGACGCCCTGCGCCAGGGCGAGGCCATTCTGGCCCAGGGCTGCGTGAGCCATTGCCACGTCGATCTGCTCGAAGCTGCGATCGACGTTTCACTGGCGGCGCGCCGGTGGCAGGAAGCCGAACGCTACCTGGCAGCGCTGCAGGATTACATGCAGCATGAGCCGTTTCCGTGGGGAGACTTTCTGATCCGCAGGGGCCGCGCCTTGATATGCGCCGGACGGGAACAGGGGGCCGGGACCACGCCGCCCCTTTTTGCCCGATTACGGCTGCTCAGGGACGAGGCGCATGCGGCAGGTCTGAATGAGTCCCTGGGTGCCATCGATGCTGCACTGGAGAGGCTGGCAGCGACATCGCGTATCGAGTCGGACGCATCAGGCCGGTCCTGATCGAAATTCCTGCGCTCGCAGATAACGCCTGTAGCAGCAGGCATCATGAGCGGATTCATGCCATGCGTGGTATGCAGATTCACTGAGGGCTCACCGTCACCCCCGCGCAGCGTTCAAGCAGTGCCTCGCCGCTGGTCACGGGCGCGCTACAGGCGCGATGGCGGCACACGTAGGCTGCCGGCCGGCCGTCCACCGGGAGCCGCCCCTGGCCGACGGGAACGTCTTCGGCGAATGCCAGCACGCGTGCCGGAAGATAGGTGCGGTGAACGCTTTCCACCAAGGCGGCGGCCGCCGCCTTGTCGCCGGCAAGAATGATCCCGAACGCGCCGCGCTGCGCGAAGTCCGCGGCGGCCAGGAAGTGCACGAAGCCGGCCGGGGCCGCGCTGGCGGCAGCCCGGTAGCGCTGGAATTCGTGCTCGGCGAGGTCACGATAGCGATCCTCGCCGCTGAGTTCATGCAAGCGCAGGAAGGAGAACACGCTGGCTGAAATGCCGGACGGCCAGGCGCCGTCGTGCGGCGCGCGAGGCCTGTGTATCAATGGCTCGCCATCATTGGGCGTGAAATACAGCCCGTCGTCCCAGAAGTTATCGATGATGAGCGCCACGAGTTCGGCTGCGCGATCAAGGTATCGCCTGTCGAAGCAGGATTCGTAGAGGTCGATCAGCGCGTTAGCCAGGAAGGCATAGTCTTCCAGGAACCCTGGCACCTTGACTGTGCCGTCCTTCCAGTACCGATACACACCGCCGTCCGGCATGGTGAGCTTGTCCTGGATAAAGCTGGCGGCACGCCTTGCGGCGGCGAGGTGTGCGGGGTTGCCCGTTGCCTGGTAAGCGGCGCAGAGTCCCTGGATCATGAGACCGTTCCACCCGGCGAGAATGTTGTCGTCGCGCCCGGGGCGCACGCGCTGGGCGCGCGCAGCCAACAGCCGCTCGCGCCAGCCTTCCAGCCGTGCCTCCTCCAGGGGAGTCAGCGTGACGGCACGCTGGAGCACCGATCTGCCGGGTTCAAAGTTCCCGCCTTCGGTCACGCCGTAGGCGCGACACGCCAGGGCTCCCTCGGATTCGCCCAGGACTGCCTTCACCTCGGGCGCTGTCCAGACATAAAAGCGGCCTTCCTCGCCTTCGCTGTCGGCATCTTCGCCGGCATAGAAGCCGCCGTCGGGGTGCGTCATGTCCCGCACAATGTACGCGATCGTTCCCTCGAATACGCGGCGCCAGGCTTGCTTTCCCGTCAGGCGATAGGCGTTGGCGTAGAGCGTGACGAGCTGGCCGTTGTCGTAAAGCATCTTTTCGAAGTGGGGCACGGCCCAGCGTTCGTCGACACTGTAGCGGGCGAAGCCACCGCCGAGCTGGTCATGGATGCCGCCGGCCGCCATGCCGTCGAGCGTGCGCTCCAGCGCATCAAGCAGCGCGGGTTCATGCGTGCGCTGACAGATGCGCAGCACGAGGTCGTACGCGCTTGCGTTGGGAAACTTGGGCGCTCCGCCCAGGCCGCCATGGGTCGGGTCCGTATTGCGCGCGAGGGCGAGGGCTGTCTGCGCGGGCAGATCCTGGACTTCCGCGGCTTCTTCCGCGTCTTCACGGCTCAGGACCGTATCGTCCAGTTGCCGGAACCCCTGCTGAAACTGCTCGATGGTGTCGCGCAGTGCCTCGCGGCGATGCGTCCAGGCTTCGCTCAGGCTCAGCAGCACGCGCGCGAGCCCGGGGCGGCCATAGCGGTCATCGGGCGGAAAGTAGGTGCC
Organism: Cupriavidus necator; assembly: GCF_016127575.1. Lineage (NCBI taxonomy): Bacteria > Pseudomonadati > Pseudomonadota > Betaproteobacteria > Burkholderiales > Burkholderiaceae > Cupriavidus > Cupriavidus necator. The sequence goes on along the minus strand of NZ_CP066018.1, from coordinate 124,429 downwards.
GCCGTAGAATGGCTCTCCTTGCGGCGTCAGGAATACCGTCAGCGGCCAGCCGCCGCCCTGTCCCATCATCTGGGGGACTTTCTGGTAGATGTCGTCGAGATCGGGACGCTCCTGCCGGTCGACCTTGATGCTGATGAACCGATCGTTCATCAGGCCGGCGATCCGGGGATTCTCGAACGATTCGTGCGCCATGACGTGGCACCAATGGCAGGTGGCGTAGCCGACGGAAAGCAGGACCGGCTTGTCATCGTCGCGCGCGCGGCGAAACGCCTCTTCGCACCAGGGATACCAGTCGACAGGATTCTCCGCGTGTTGCCGGAGGTAAGGCGAGGTTTCTGTGGCGAGCCGGTTTGTCATCATGGTCTCCAGCCTGGGCCCGGTGGGACCACTGTGGCGCAGAACAGGGCGCCCGGCAAGCGCGTGGCGGGTTTCCGGCATCAGGCCACCCCAACCCCTTGTGACCAGCACTGGTGCCGCCAGGTAAAGCCATCGCGCGGTGGCATGGTGCCGGCGGGTGCTCCACCGCCACGATAGGCGAAGGTGTACAGCACCAGCGCCGTGCGCCGCGAAGAATACCGGTCGCGCAGTGGCATGGCCTCTCTTGCAGGCCACCAGCGCGGTGCGAGCAGCGCGCCGCTGACATAGGCCAGGCCGCAGTGACCCCAGCCGGCGGCAGACAGCTGCCACAGCCAGCGGTAGCCGGCGTCGGGAGGGCGTGAGCGGGCGCGCATGCGACTCCTTGTTTCAGTTCGGATCAGGTACGGCTCTGATCCGATCCGTCCACTTTTGCATTACCCGAATCGCTCAATGGCGGCGCGCGAGGCGAGTGGTCAACGTCGCCCCGTATGCCGCCAATAAAAAGAGCACCTTCCACAGGTGCTCAGCGCTTCAATCTGGGTGCATCCGAACCGGGTCAGCAACTTATGATCCGGTCCGGACCTGCAGGCATATGTGGCCTGCACGATCACGCTTCATCTGGCAGATCATCCAGGAAGCATGATCGTTTGGCTGGCCTACCTTCGCTTTACTAAAGCGTGTCTCAGCCAGCACTTTAAGTATAGGGCAGCCGACGATCAGGTCAACCTGAATCTGGCTGTGCGCGAGCCGCCTGATCCATCGATCTGCGCTACAGGGCCGCGATGAACTCGTCCCACGGCGTCGCTTGCAGCGTCTCGGTCGCGGCGTGTCCATAGCCCCGGATGATCAACGCCGCCCGCTCGAGCTGCTTCAGGTCGTCCGTCTCGACAATGTCCACGACGTCAAAGCGCCCGAGTGTCAGATAGCTGTCCTTCCAGGTGACGGCAGGGCATTCAGACTTGATTTTCTCGGCCACCGTGGCGGCGAGCTGCTTCATGTCCTTGGGATCCGTGAACGCATCAGGAGCGAGACGGCTGAGGATGACGTATGTAGTCATGGCATACCTCCGTGCAAGAAATTGCCCCGCAAACCGGCACGGCAGTCATGCGGGAACAACCGGCCGCAGGTCTTTCAGTCTATGTCATCGGCGCTCGCCTGCTGCGACGATGGCTTTGATCATCCATGCGCCTGCGAATGCAGTTCCACCACGTCCCGATCGGCTACCGGATGATCGGCGCCCACCTGCTGGCCGCTGAACTTGCCACTCCCCCAGATGCGGGCGAACTTGAACGTACGCGCGAGATCGGGGTGCACCTGCAAGGCGACATCCAGCACGGTGTCGCCGCGGCGCATCGTAAAAGGCCGACGCTGGTCGACAGGTTTCCCGGGTGCCTTGGTGTAGACACGCACGATGCGCAGAGCCCTGAAAAGGAACGGACCGACCTCGGCCAGTCCGCGCCCGTCGATGGCCGAGGTTGCGAGCGCCGGAAAGCTTACACCGAGCAGGTCTTCGAGCACGGCCGCGTCTTCCGGGTTGGCGAGATCGGTCTTGTTGGCCAGCAGCAGCGCAGGGAGGTGAACACTGAACGGGTCAGCCGCCGGTTCCGCCGTCGCCCCAGGGCTGTCGGCCTGACCCGGCCAGCGCTCCGACAGGATGATCTTTGCCTCGGCGAGGCGCCGCAGAATCAACGCCAACTGTTCGGTACAGTCTGGCGCGCTCAGGTCGACCACCAACAGTACGCCGTCTGTCGCCCGCAATATGTCAGTGAGCCCGGGTTGCATGAATTCGACCGATACAGGTGGCAGGTCCACCAGCTGGAAAGCAATGTCGTCGAACGGCAACATGGCGGGGACCGGCACCTGCGTAGGGTGGGGGGAGGCTCCGACCTCGCTGCCCGATCCTGTCAGCCTTGCGTGCAGGCTGGATTTTCCCGCGCCGGGCGGGCCGATCAGACAGAGCTGGGCCGCGCCTTCGGCATGCACCGCATGTGCCGGCCCTCTGTGAGCGGCCTTCCCGTGGCCCGCAGATGCCTGCGTGAGCTCCCTGATGCGCGACTTGATATCGGCCTGCAGATGCTCCGTCCCCTTGTGCTTCGGGATGACACGGAGCATCTCCTTCAGGCATTCGAGCTGCTCGCGCGGCTGGCGTGCCAGCCGATAGGCTTGTTCGGCCTGCTTGTACTCTGGAGTGAGGTTTGCTGGCATGGGCTGTCGCCAGAGCTTCAGCGTCCGGAAGCCGAAAGAGCGATCCAATCGCCAAAGGGCAGTTTCATTTTAGTCTGCCGTCCGTGCTGCTAATGGCAAGCGGGGCCGGCAGTGGCGGCTCCGTACCCGGTCTCCAGCCCGACCATCCGCTCAGCGCGCAAGGCAGCCCGCCGGCCCCGCATGGTGTTGACCCCGCACAGCAGGCCCAGCCCGACCACGAAGTAGCTGCCGGTGACCAGCAGCGCCTGCCGGTGATCGCCGCCCGTCAGCCAGCTTGCCATGCCATAGGTCAGCGGCCCGGCGATCGAGGCCAGCTTGACCGCCAGGCCCCACAGACCGAAGAACTCGGCCGCGCGCGAGGGCGGGGCCAGCAGCCCCACCATGGCCCGTCCCGCGGACTGGGCGGCGCCCAGGCACAGGCCGGCCACGTTGGCGGCAAGCCAGAACAGCGGCGCTTCGCGCGCGGCGTGCGCCAGCAGGATGGTCAGGATCCAGCCCAGCAGCGTCAGGGCAATGGCGCGCACGTGGCCGATGCGGTCCTGCACAGGGCCGAACAGGAAGGCGCCGGCCGCCGCCGTCAGGTTGACCACCAGCACCAGGGTCAGGGTCTGCTGCATGGTGAAGCCCATGGCCTGGTTGGCGTAGATGGCGGTCAGCGTGATCACTGCCTGGATGCCGGCCTGGTAGAACAGGGTGCACAGCAGGAAGCGGCGCAGGTCCCTGAACTGGCGCAGCTGGCCCAGGCGTTGCCATACCCTGGCCCAGGCCTGTTCGCCAGCCGGCGCGGACGCAGCGATCCGTGGCGCGCCGCGGTCGCGCAGCAGCAGGAAGGTCGGCAGGCTCGCCAGGGCAAAGATGGCCGCCGTGATCAGCATGGTGACGGGAACGAACTGGCTGGCGACGTGGCCGCGTGCGCTGGCCCAGTTGACATAGAGCAGGCATGCGCCCAGCGTGGCCAGGCCACCGATATAGCCAAGGCTCCAGCCCCAGCCCGATACCCTGCCCAGGGCCCGGGTGGTGGAAAGCGACGGCAGGAAGGCTGCGATCAGGTTTTCGCCGCTGCCGAAAAAGAAGTTGGACAGGACCACGCACAGGATGGCCAGGCCAAGGGTGCCGGGCTGCGCAAAATAGAGCAGGGCGGTGAACACCACGCAACCCGCCGTCGTCACCGCAAGCAGTGGCTTCTTGGCTGCGCGCAGGTCGGCGTAGGCACCGACCAGCGGCGCGCTTAGCACCACCAGCGCATAGGAGAGCGAAAGCGCCGCGGTCCACGCCAGCGTGGCCCAGGACGCATTGCCGGCCACCACGGCGACGAAGTAGGCATTGAACAGCGCGGTGATGACCACGGTGGTGTAGCCAGAGTTGGCAAAGTCGTACATGGCCCATGCCCACACTTCGCGCGGCCGTACGTCGACGCCCAGGGCAGAGGGCTCGCTGGGCTCGCGAGCGTGGCCACCAGGTTGGGGCACGGTCATGTTCCTTCCTCCACGATGCGGCGCCGCTTCAGCCGAAGCAAGACGCCATAGACGGCCAGCGCCGCGAACACGTGCTTGAGTGTGTGCCCGCTGACCAGCCCCGTGAGCGCGGCGATCTGGTGATCCAGCACATCGCAAGCCAGGGCCAGCACATAGCAGCCGGTGATGGCCAGCACATCCCGGTCGCCAGTGTAGCGCGGCGCATAGAGGCAGAGCAGCAGCGGCACCACCAGCATGGCCGATGCCTGAACCAGCAGATAAGGGCGCAGGTCGCCGATGCCGCGGGCCTCGCTCCATGCCCAGTAGGCGACGCTGGCCGGCCCTGCGATCAGCAGCAGCGGCAGCAGCCGCAAGCCGGCCTTCAGGCTGACCCGCTCGCACAGGTTGGCGCCCAGCCAGGACATCAGCGCGAACGCCAGCGGGGCCCTGTCCCACACCAGCCGCTGGTTGTCCGGCGCAAGGTGGTAATAGGCGGAGCCCAGGCCAACCAGGAAGACGGCGAGGAAAAGCAGCCGGAAAGGCCAGGCCTCAGCCGGCGCGATAAAGGCACGGCTGGCAGCCGTGGTGCCCAGATAGCGCAGGCCTGCCGCGCCCGCGAGCAGGAACAGCAGATTGGAGCCGATGTCGAGGCAGTGGGGCGTGCCGAAGCAGACGTAAGGGTCGGCATAACGATGGTATTGCGGCGGCTGCGCGATGCGCGGCAGCAGCCAGGCCGCGGTGGCCATGGCCGCCACCAGCAGCCAGACTGCGGCGACCCTGGCGGCAGGGCGGGCTTGTCGGCAGGCGCGCATGATGGCCTCCTTGCGCTTGTGGGCGGCCCCGTGACAGCCGCGTACTACCAAGTTTCGACAATTGTCTGTGGCTTTGCCAATTCCTTGGCCGTGACGTCGCATTGTTTCGGCATTGGAACACTGTGTTTGCTTCGGGCAGGCTTCCGCAAATCTGAAGGGCTGCTATCTTCGAGCGCCGTGATCAAAACAAAGTGGCAGCGCCGCGATACACGTCGACGCTGCCCGAAACCCACGGATGTCAGTGAAGATAGCAACCCCATCAAGCCGGCTGGCGCACCTTGCTGCCGCCGTTCCGTTTGCGGCCTGCCTGTGCGCGCTTCCGGCCGCCGCCGACGCGGCAACCTTCTCGATGCAGGGCGGCTATGGCCGCGACAACCGCCACGGCGTTGAAAAATACGAAGTGGCCGCGCGCTGGGACGATATCGTGCAGTGGCAGCTGTCAAGCCGCCTTGCGCTGTCCCTGGACGGCGAGGTCAATCTCGCAAACTGGCGGGCGCTGTCGTCCCGGCCGTCGAGCCAGCTGACGGAGTTCGGCGTGTCACCGATCTTCCGCCTCAGCTATGCGGGCGAGTACGCGACGCCGTTTGTTGAAGCCTCCGTGGGTTTGCGCGTGCTCAGCCATACCGAGATCGCCGACGGCCATCGCATGGGCTCGGCGTTCCAGTTCTCTGACATGGTCGGCGTGGGCATTGCCTTCGGCAAGGCGCAGCGGCTTGCCATCGGCTACCGCTTCCAGCACCTGTCCAATGCCGGCATCAGGCAGCCCAATCCCGGCACCAACTTCAGCATGGGCTACGTGCGCTACCGCTTCTGACGGACGGCGGCCGGGCATCGTTCCAGCCACAGGACACTGCATTGCAATCCCACGGTCTACCGCGCGCCGGCTGCAGCTCCTATCATTGCTCCATGGATCATTGCCTGCCGCTATCGGTCGGCATACTCGGAGATCAGACATGAAGCGCATTCTGGGCGTCTACAGCGCACCGCGTCAGCACTGGGTCGGAGATGGCTTTCCGGTGCGCTCGATGTTTTCGTACATGAGCCACGGCAAGCAACTGAGCCCGTTTCTGCTTTTGGACTATGCCGGGCCGGCCGACTTCACGCCGACGCAGCGCCCGCGCGGGGTTGGCCAGCATCCGCACCGCGGTTTCGAGACCGTGACCATCGTCTACAAGGGCGAGGTCGCGCATCGCGACTCGACCGGGCAGGGCGGCGTGATCGGCCCCGGCGACGTGCAGTGGATGACGGCGGGCGCCGGCATCCTGCATGAGGAATTCCACTCGCCGGCCTTTACGCAAAGCGGCGGCGCGCTGGAAATGGTGCAGCTGTGGGTCAACCTGCCGGCGCGCGACAAGATGACCACGCCCGGCTACCAGGCCATCGTCGACCGCGATATCCCGGTGGTGCCGATGCCCGATGGCGCCGGCACGGTGCGCGTGATCGCCGGCGAGTACGCGGGCAAGGCCGGCCCGGCGCGCACCTTCACGCCGATGCATGTGTGGGATATGCGCCTGAACCAGGGTGCCAGCGCGCGGCTGGCGCTGCCGGAGGGCTGGCATACCGCGCTGGTGGTGCTGCGCGGCAAGATCACCGTCAACGCGGAGGCGACGGTGCGGGATGCCGAGATGGTGGTGCTGGACGGTGCCGGCGAGGATGTGAACATCGAAGCCAGCACCGACGCGGTGGTGCTGCTGCTCAGCGGCGAGCCGATCGACGAGCCGATCGTCGGCCATGGCCCGTTCGTGATGAACACTGAAGAGCAGATTGCCGATGCCTTCCGCGACTTCAGCAGCGGTCATTTCGGCAGCATCGCGGCGGGCGGCCGGTAGGCGCCTGCTGCAGCAACGGGGGCTCGCCAACGCGAGCCCCCGCTTCGGTGCGGCTGGATTTACTGCACGTTGCCGGCGACCGCGATCACCTGGCCGGTGATGTAGTTGGAATCCGGCGAGCAGAACAGGTACACGCCGCCCGCGGCTTCTTCCGGGGTGCCCCCGCGGCCAAGCGGATTGCGCTGGGCGTGCGACTTCAGCATCTCCGGATTCAGCCCGACGCGGATTTCACGGCCTTCGATGTTGACCGTGGCGCCGGCCTTGGCGTCGGCCGAGGTCATGCGGGTGTGGATCAGCCCAAACGCCACCGCATTCACGTTGACGTTGAAGCGGCCCCACTCGCGCGCCATGGCGCGGGTCATGCCGATCACGCCGGCCTTGGCGCCGGAGTAGTTGATCTGGCCGGCATTGCCGTTCAGGCCCGAGGTCGACGAGATATTGACGATCTTGCGGTACACCTCGCGGCCGGCTTCCTTGTCGGCGGCGGCCAGTGCCTTGATGTGCGGGTAGGCGGCGCGCAGGATGCGGAACGGCGCGGTCATGTGGCAGTCCAGGATGGCGTACCACTGCTCGTCGCTCATCTTCTGCACCACGTCGTCCCAGGTGAAGCCGGCGTTGTTGACGATGATGTCGATGCTCTTGAAATTGCTCATCGCCGTGTTGATGAAGCGGTCGGCAAAGTCCGGTGCGGACACGTTGCCCACGCAGGCCACGGCTTCGACGCCCATTGCCTTCAGTTCCTCGACGGTCTGTTGCGCCGGCTCGGCGTCCAGGTCATTGATGACCAGGCGCGCGCCTTCGCGTGCCAGCCGCATGGCGATGGCGTTGCCGATGCCGCGGCCCGAACCGGTGACCAGTGCCACCTTGCCTTCAAGTGCTCCCATTTCAGACTCCTTGTGCTTGATTGGATTTACAGGGCAACGACGGCGTCGCCGAGGATCTTGCTTTCGCCATACTGGTTGGCGGTCTGGATTTCCAGCCTGACGCGCTTCTCGCCGTCGACTTCCAGCTTCTCCACCACGCGGCCGGTGCAGGTGATGCGATGGCCCAGGTGGGTGATGCCGACAAAGCGCACGCCGAACTGGCGCAGCTGGCGCTGGTCCACCCACTGCGTCAGCAAGCGGCCCAGCCAGGCCATCGCCAGCATGCCGTGGGCAAACACGTCGGGGTTGCCGGCCTTGCGTGCGAAATCGATGTCGATGTGGATCGGGTTGTGGTCGTTCGACGCGCCGGCGAACAGCGCCAGCGTGGTGCGGTTGACCGGCTCCAGCGTCAGCGGCGGCAGGGTGTCGCCTACCTTGACCTGGTCGAAGCCTAGTTTGCTCATGCGGGTTCTCCGGTTCAAGTGCGATGCACCAGCACGCTGCGCAGGTCTGCCACGTGCTCGCCATCCTGGTTGGTCACGCGCGTCTCGCGCACTACGAATTCCAGCGCGCCGCCCTTCTTGTCGTAGATGTCGGCGATGGTGGACTTGAAGTGCAGGGTGTCGCCGGCGTAGGCCATGCGGTGGTAGGCAAAGGATTGCTCGCCGTGCAGGATGCGGTCGATGCGGATGCCCAGCTCATCTCGCCAGCCGGTCGCCGGCCCGGCCAGTTCCAGCGAAAAGAGGAAGGTCGGCGGCAACGGCAGGCCCGGGTGGCCGGCGTCGCGCGCGGCGGCTTCGTCGAGATAGACCGGATCGGTCTGGCCGGTGGCCTTGGCGAAGAAGCGCAGCTGGCTGGCCGGTGCGCAGGCGCGGAAATCCGCCACCACCTTGCCGATGTGTTTCTTGTCGATCATGGATGGACTCCTGTGTCAGTGTGCTCAGGCGTGCTTCTGGTACAGCGTGACCACGCAGGCGCCGCCCAGGCCGAGGTTGTGCGTCAGGGCCAGGCGTGCGCCTTCCACCTGTCGCTGGTCGGCGGTGCCGCGCAGCTGCTGGACCATCTCGTAGCATTGCGCCAGGCCGGTGGCGCCCAGCGGATGGCCCTTGGACAGCAGGCCGCCTGACGGGTTGACCACCCACTTGCCGCCGTAGGTGTTGTCGCCGTCGTTGACCAGCTTCTCGGCGCCGCCTTCCGGGCACAGGCCGAGGCCTTCATAGGTCAGCAGCTCGTTCTGCGCGAAGCAGTCGTGCAGCTCGATCACGTCGAGGTCCTGCGGGCCGACGCCGGCCTGCTCATACACCTGCTGCGAGCCTTCGCGCGTCATGCCGAAGCCGACCACGCGGATCATGTCGCGTGCGTCGTAGGTGCTGGGGCGGTCGGTGGTCAGCGACTGGCCGGCGATCAGCACGTCGGTCTTCAGGCCCTTCCTGCGCGCGAATTCCTCCGACACCACGATGGCGGCAGCGGCGCCGCAGGTTGGCGGGCAGGCCATCAGGCGCGTGAGCACGCCTTCCCACAGCGCCGGCGCGGCCAGCACGTCCTCGGTGGTCAGCACGTTGCGGAATACGGCCAGCGGGTTGTTGGCGGCGTGGCGGCTGGCCTTGGCGCGGATCCTGGCGAAGGTTTCCAGCCTGGTGCCGTACTTTTCCATATGGGCCTTGCCGGCGCCGGAGAACTGGCGGATGGCATTGGGCAGGTCCTTGCGGTCGACCAGTTCGTCCACCAGGCCGATGGCGCGCTCAAGCGCCGGGGCGCGGTCGTCCCAGCGCGACTTCAGCGCGCCGGGCTGCATGAACTCGAAGCCGACCGCGAGCGCGCAGTCCACCGCGCCGCTCTGCACCGCCTGGCGCGCCAGGAACAGCGCCGACGAGCCGGTGGCGCAGTTGTTGTTCACGTTGATGACGGGGATGCCGGTCATGCCGACCTGGTACAGCGCCTTCTGGCCGCAGGTCGAGTCGCCATACACGTAGCCGGCGTAGGCCTGCTGCACGTCCTCATAGCCAAGGCCGGCGTCTTCCAGCGCCTGGCGCACGGCGGTTGCGCCCATCACGTCATAGGTGTCGCTGCTGCCCGGCTTCTTGAACGGGATCATGCCGGCGCCGGCGACGAAAACCTTGCGAGTCATAGGTGTGCTCCGATGATTGTTTGTCTTGGGGTCAGTGCTTACAGCTTGCGCGCGATCAGATCGCGCATCACTTCGCTGGTGCCGCCGTAGATGCGGGTCACGCGCATGTCGGCAAAGGCGCGCGCCACCGGGTACTCCATCATGTAGCCGTAGCCGCCGTGCAGCTGCACCATCTGGTCCAGCGCGGTGCCCAGAACTTCGGTCGCATGGAGCTTGGCGATGGCCGCTTCTTCCAGCGTCAGGCGGCGGCGGATGTGCTCGCCGAGGTAGTGGTCGACCAGCAGCCGCACCGAGATCGCCTGCGTCTTGATGTCGGCCAGCTTGAACTTGGTGTTCTGGAAGTCCCAGACGGTCTGGCTGAAGGCCTTGCGGTCCTTGACGTAGGCCAGCGTGTGTTCCAGGCAGACCTCCAGCTTGGCGGCGGCGCTGACCGCGATCGACAGGCGCTCCTGCGGCAGTTCGGCCATCAGGTAGGCAAAGCCCTTGCCTTCCTCGCCCAGCAGGTTGGCCACCGGCACGCGCACGTTGTCGAAGAACAGCTCGGCGGTGTCCTGCGCGTGCTGGCCGACCTTGTCCAGCTTGCGGCCGCGGCGGAAGCCCTCGCGCTCGGCTTCGACCACGATCAGGCTGACGCCGCGCGCGCCGGCGGTCGGGTCGGTCTTGCAGACCATGATGATCAGGTCGGCGTTCAGGCCGTTGCTGATGAAGGTCTTGCTGCCGTTGATCACGTACTCGTCGCCATCGCGGGTGGCAGTGGTGCGGATCGCCTTGAGGTCGCTGCCGGTGCCGGGCTCGGTCATGCCGATGGCGAGGATGTATTCGCCGGAGCAGACCTTGGGAAGCCAGCGCTGCTTCTGTTCCTCGTTGCCGATGCGGGCGATATACGGCGCGATGATGTCGGAGTGCACGCCGAAGCCGACCCCGCTCAGGCCGGCGCGGGCATACTCTTCGGCATAGATGGCGGAGTGGCCGAAGTCGCCGCCGCCGCCGCCGTACTCGGTCGGCAGCGTCACGCACAGCAGGCCTTCGCGGCCGGCCTTGAGCCAGGTCTCGCGGTCGACCTTGCCGGCCTTGTCCCATTCGGCTTGCCTGGGCAGGCATTCGCGTTCGAGGAAGCGGCGCACGGTGGTGCGGAACATCTCGTGGTCGTCACGATAGATGCTGCGGTTGATTTCCATTGAGTACTCCGGATGTCGGTCTGCGGAAGGTTGCCTCAGCCCAGCAATGCGGCCGTTGGTATGGCGCTAAGGTACCGGGGAGGAGGGGGCCGCGAACACCACCCGCGTCAGGTGGCCGGAGACAGCAAAGGGGCGGCCGCGCATGGGTTGCGCGGCGTTGGGGAGGGGGGAGGGAGAGGGGGCGGTTGCGCCGTCAGTGCGGCGCGTCAGGCGGCGCCTGGTCCAGCTCGCGGTCGCGGACGCGCGCCACGGCCTCGTCGCGGCTGCTCACGCCCAGCTTGCGGAAGATGTTGCGCAAGTGCCATTTCACCGTCTCCGGCGACAGGCCCAGGGTGCGCGCAATCTTCTTGTTGGGCAGGGCCTGGCCGAGCAGGCGCACGACATCGGCTTCGCGGTCGCTCAGTTCCTCGAGGCGCGCGTCGGCCCGGGCCGGGCTGCCGGCGGGCGCGGCAGCCGCGGCGGTGCCGCCCGCCGCGCCGGCTTGCGCGGCGCGCGGCGGCACGGTGGCCTGCAGGCGTTCGACATAGAAGGCCAGCACCGGGTCCAGCGTGGTGTCCGCGGCCACGCGCACGATCTGGCCGAGCGCGCCGGGGCAGGCATCGATCACGCTGCGCATCAGCCCGAGCCGGTGGCCGCGGCGCAAGCCTTCCAGCACATGCGTGCGTGCCGCCTCGGCGTCGCCGCGGCGCGATGCCACCACGGCCGCCAGCATGTGCATCTGCGCCACGTGGCGTTGCCAGCCGCGCGCCTCGCAGTACGCGATCAGCGCTGCGGTGCGGGCCTCGGCCCCGCGCATGTCGTCATGCGCCAGGCTGAGCAGCAGGTGGGCGCGCTCGGTCACCATGTGGATGGCGTCCAGCGAGCCGCGCGGCGCGTTGCGATGGCGTGCGGCAATGGCATCCAGGCGCGCCAGCGCGGCCTCGGCGGCGGCAATGTCGCCGCTGGCCAGGTGCAGCCGGATCTGGTTGGCCAGGCTCTGCGCGACCAGCCGGTCCAGGCGCAGTTGGGTGCCGTAGTCTTCCAGCCGCTCCAGTTGCACGAAGGCATCGAGCCGGTGGCCACAGATCCAGTGCGCGGCTGCCAGCACGGTGTGCACCCGCAGCACCGAGTCCGGGATCGAGACCCGCTCGAGCACGTCGACGCGGTCCTCCAGCAGCCGGCGTGCAGCCTCCAGGTCGTTCTGCTCGTACAGCGCCTCGCCCAGCAGGGCCGCGGCAAAGTACTCCGGCTCGGCGCCGCCGTGGCCCGCTTGCTCGACTTCGCGCAGCACGTCGCGGGCGACGCGCTCGGCCTGGATCATGTTGCCTTCCAGCGCATGGCTGAAGCCGATCATGCAGCGCCCGTTGAGCATGCCGCTGGCGGTGCCCAGCAGCGGCACGCCGTCGATCACCAGCGGCGCTGCCTCGGTCTGGATGCGGCGGGCGCGCTCGTAGTCGCCCAGGTGCATGTAGAGCCACGACAGCAGGTTGTTGCGCGAGCCGATAAACAGCGCCGGCATGTCGGCGGGCACGTTCTCGATCTGCGGCAGCAGCGCCAGCGCGCCCTGGCTGTCGTCTTGCAGCAGCACCAGGGAAAAGCGCAGCAGCGCGAGCCGGTAGCGCAGCGAGGCGTCGCCCGGCGGGATGTCGGCCTCGAGCCGGTCCGCGGCCGCGGCGCACGCGTCCAGCTCGCGCGAGAACATCTGCGTGCGCAGTGCCAGCAGGCGCAGTTCGGGGCGCGCCTGCACCTGGTAGGCGGGGATGGCGCGCAGCAGCCCGAGCGCCTTGCGCACCTCGCCGCGAATGATCAGGGTGTCGGCATAGCGCTGCACCAGGTCGGCGGCGGTGTCGGCGTCGCCGGCCAGCACCGCATGGCGCACGGCCTCTTCCAGCATGCGATGGTCGCGGAACCAGCGCCAGGCCGCCGCGTGCACGGCGCGCTGCTGGGCATCGCTGCGCGAGCGGAAGCGCTGGGCCAGGGTTTCGCGCAGCAGCGGATGCAACCGGTACCAGGATTCGCGCTCGGGGCCCTGCGCCGGGGTGATGAAGAGGTTCTCCTGTTCCAGCCGCGCCAGCAGCGCCAGGATCTCGCCTTCGCCCAGCGCCTGCTCGCCCAGGGCCTCGCACAGCGACGCGGTAAAGCGTTCGCACGCGGCGGCGCGCACCAGCAGCTCGGCTTCGTCCGGCGCCAGGCGCGACAGCACCTCGCGTTCGAAATATTCTGCGAAGGCGCCGGCATCCTGCACGCTGGCCTGCACGAAGCCGGTGGCAAAGGTGAGGCCGCTGGCGTTGGCCTTCTTGCGCTTCCAGTGCGCGGCAAAGAGCTGCAGGCCGGCCACCCAGCCGTCGGTCAGCTCGTGCAGCATGCGCGCATCGCGCGGGCTGATGTCGCCCAGCTGGGCGCGCAGGAAATGCTGCGATTCAGCCAGCGTGAAGCGCAGGTCGCGCTGGTCCAGCTCCAGCAGCATGCCCTGGTCGCGCAGGCGCCCGAGCGACAGCGGCAGCGCCACGCGCGAGGCCAGCACCACATGGAAATTGGCCGGGGCATAGTCGAGCAGCCACTGCAGCGGCTCCAGCACGCGCGCCGTCAGGTGGTGCACGTCGTCGAGCACCAGGGTCACGTCGCGCTGGTGGGCGGCAATGCCGCGCACCAGCGCGATGATGGCGCGCTCGACGGCTTCGTCGTCGGTGCCGCGGTCGGCCAGGACCATGGCTTCGCGCGTCAGCGCGGGGCTGACCTCGGACAGGCAGCCGAGCAGGCGGTCGAGCCAGCGCTGGCGCTCGTTGTCGGCCGGCTCCAGCGTCAGCGCGGCCATGTCGAAGCCGAGCGCGAGCAGGTCCAGCCGCCACGCGGTCAGCAGCGCGGTCTTGCCGTAGCCGGCCGGGCCCTGCAGCACGATGCAGCGCCGGCGCCGTGCCTCGGTCAACTGCACCAGCAGGCGCTCGCGCGCGACCACGCGCGCCGCGCTGCGCAGCGACGCCGGCCGGGACGGCTGCGAGACTGGCGCGGCGGGCTGGCTGCGGGGGGCGGCTGGCGGATTGGCTGGCGTCTGGGGCATGGGCGAGGCAGGACGGTGCAGGTGAGATGCGGAGGAAATGCGGGTGGGGCAGCGCGATGCCGGGCAAAGGCGGCACGTTGTCGCGATTGTACTGGCAGACGCGGCGCGGCGGCCAAGCCACGCCTGGCCGGCTGTCCGCGTGGCCCGGGTGAGACGCGCGCAGCACCCGCAGGCCATCAGCAACAGGTGGGGGAGGGTTTGCCGGGTGCCCGGTCACAAGGCGTCGCCTTATATCTGCCGGCCAGTGGTGCGCGCGTGGCCTGTTCCTGGAGCCAACCCCGCCCGATCCGGACGAGGTTGCCGATGGGGGCGGGCGCGAGCGCGAGATCCTCGCGCTGCTTGAGCAGTCGATGTCGAACAAGCGCATTGCGCTGGTGCTCAACCTGAGCGTCGACACCGTCAAGTGGAACCTGCGGCAGATCTACGCCAAGCTCAATGTGTCGCGCCGCTACGATGCGATCCTGGTGGCCGCGCAGCGCGTTGCAGCGGCCGGGCTGACCGCACTGGCCACCCGGCTGCGCGCTTGCCTTATTCCGCGGTGGCGCCGCTGGCCTTGATCATCTGGGCGACCACGGGCTCGGTCGCGTCGAATTCGCGCCGGAACTCCGCCGGCGAGTTGCCCACCGGATCCATGGCCAGTGCCTCGAGCCGCGCGCGCATGGTCGGCGACTGGACCGACGCCCGCGCTTCCGCTTCCAGCCGCGACAGCACCGCCGCCGGCGTGCCGGAGCGCGCGAACAGGCCAAGCCAGGCGGGCGAGCGCAGTTCCTGCTCCTTCAGCCCGGCCTCGGCCATGGTCGGTACGTCGGGCAGCTCCTTGATGCGCTTGTCGCCCATCACGGCGAGGGCGGTAAGCCGGCCGCTCTTGATATGCGGGCCGAGCGTGCTCATCGAGCCGATCGCCCAGGCGATATTGCCGGCGATCATGTCCTGCGCCATTGGCGCTTCACCCTTGTAGGCCACATGCGCCATGTCCAGGCCGCGCACCTGGTTCAGGTGCGCGCCGACAAGGTGCGGGAAGGTGCCGACGCCATAGGAGCCGTAGCTGACCTTGCCCTTGTTCTTCGCGGCCCAGTCGAGGAACTGCTGCACGTTCTTTACCGGCACGTCCCGGTTCACGGCCAGCACGATCTTGGCGATGCAGAGTTCGGTGACAAAGGCCAGGTCCCGGCGCACGTCATACGGCACGTTGCGGTACAGGTGCGGCGTGTTGATCAGCGGCGAGGAGTGGGTGAGCAGGATGGTGTAGCCGTCCGGCGCGCTGCGCGTGATGGCCTGCACCGCGATCACGCCCGCGCCGCCGGGCTTGTTGTCGACGATGATGGTTTGCCCGAGACGCTTGCCCATGTCCTCGGCCAGTGCGCGCGCCACGGTGTCGGTGGCGCCGCCGGGCGGGCCCGGGACAACAACGGTGATGGGACGCGACGGGTAGCTCTGGGCACCGCAGGCGGCGCTCCACGCCATCGCTGCCATCGCGATCAGGGACTTCATGCGCATGATGTGATACCTCGGGAAGGGGGGTAGGAGACTGCGCAGCAAGAAGGGCTGCATGTGGGAAGTTATAGGATGCCCGGCACCTTGCATGCCCCCCATATCGGCTGGGCGGGATTGCCCTGGGTGGCGGTGCCACGCAGCGGGGCAGCCATGAAAAGAATGCTCCGGCTCGGGGCCGGAGCAAAACACGCGGCCGGACGATGCCGGCCAGGTGGACATTGAGTTGTGCGGCGCGGCGCCTGCCGCGCGTGTGCGCCTTAGCGCTCTGCCATCAGTCCCAGGCCCTGTGCCTGCAGCTGTGCCACGCCATCGGCATCGAAGCCCCAGTCGCGCAGCGCGGCGGCGCCATGCTCGCCGCGCGCCGGCGCGGGGCCGGAGATCTCGGAAGGCGTGCCGAGGAATCGCGGCGCCGGTGCCGGCTGCACCACGCCCGCGACTTCGACGAAGCTCGGCGCGCCGTTTTGTCTGCGGAGCAGGACACTAGGCCTTGTGGTTCGGCAACGGAGCTCCCTGCATCTCCTGCTCCTGCAGTTCGCGCCACGCGATCTTGCCGGTGGCGGAGCGCGGCAGGCGTTCGACAAACTGCACGATGCGCGGCGCCTTGTAGGTCGCCATGCTGGTGCGGCACCACGCCAGCAACTCTTCCTCGGAAACGCCGGCGCCGTCACGCCGCACGATCACCGCCTTCACGGTCTCGCCCCGGTGCGGATCGCGCGCGGCGATCACGCAGGCTTCCAGGATGGCAGGGTGGGTATGCAGGATCGCTTCCACCTCGGCCGGCCACACCTTGTAGCCCGAGGCGTTGACCATGCGCTTGAGGCGGTCGCGCATGACGAAGTAGCCGTCGGCATCGACGCTGGCAAGGTCGCCGGTACGGAAGAAGCGCTTGCCGTCGATCGTGATAAAGCTCTCGGCATTGGCCGCGGGCTGGTTCCAGTAGCCCAGCATCACCTGCGCGCCGTGCACCACGATCTCGCCGACCTCGCCGCGCGGCACTTCGGTCAGCGTGGCGGGATCGATGACGCGCGCATCGACGCCGTAGGTCGGCACGCCCAGGTGCCCGGAGCGCGCTGCGGCAAGCGGGTTGGCGATGATGAACGAGGCAGTCTCGGTCAGGCCGTAGCCTTCGACAAACTGCAGTCCGTAGCGCTCCTTCATCAGCCGCGCGGTACTGTCGGGCACCGCCGCGCCGCCCCCGACCACGCAGGCCAGGCTGCTCAGGTCGAATGACTCGATACCTGGCTGCGCGAAGAACTCCACCAGCATCGGCGGCGGCGCAGCCCAGAACGTGACGCGATGGCGCGCCACCAGCTGCGCCACGGTGCGCCGGTCCCAGCGCGGCAGCAGCACGATGGTGCCGCCCATGTAGACCGGCGCGTTGACGCCGTTCTGCAGCCCGAGCAGGTGGAACATCGGCGCCACTGCCAGGAAGGTCGATTCGGCGTGCGAGCGCCGCCACAGCTGCGAGCCCGCCACCGACACCATCACCGTGCGGTGCGTGTGCATGCAGGCCTTGGGCGCCCCGGTGGTGCCCGAGGTGTAGGGCAGCATGCACAGGTCGTCCAGGCCTGCGGAGCGCGGCGATGGCGTGGAGCCGGCGGCCATGGCCTGCTGCCAGTGGACCGCGCCGGCCGGCAACGCCGTGCCGGACGAGCGCTGCTGCACCCAGTCCGGAATCGAGAGTCCGTCGTCGGGCTGCGCGGGCAGGGCATCGCCATAGTGATGCACGATCACGTGGCGCAGCGGCGTGGTGCCGACCAGCGGCGCCACCTGGCCGACCAGCTCGCTTGCGGCAAACGCGGCCACCGCGCCGCTGTCGGTGACGATATGGCGCAGCTCGTCTTCCAGCAGCATGGCGTTGGCCGGCACCACCACGGCATCGGCGCGCAGGATCGCGTGGTAGGCCACGATGAACTGCGGGCTGTTCTGGCTGAGCAGCACCACGCGGTCGCCGCGGCGCACGCCGCATGCCTGCTGCAGGTAGCCGGCCATGCGCTCCACCTGCGCCAGCAGTTCGGCATAGGTGGTGGCGCCGTGGTAGAACTGGACCGCGACCTTGTCGGGGAAGCGCCGGGCCGAGATCTCAAGGTTCTCCGCCAGGGTGGTGTGCGGCATATGGAAGACGCGCGGCACGTCGCCGAGCGCCACTGCGGCGTCCACCGCAAGCGGACCCGCGGGGACGGCGGTGACGCCTGCATCGGGCAGATAGTTGTGGGTCATGGTTGTCTTTACTGTCATGTTGCAGTTGCCGTCAGAGCGCGGTATCGCCCATCCAGCAGCCGGCCTCAGGCCAGCGTGAACGTCGGTACCGGTGCGCCGCCATCGCTGGGCGAGAACTTCACCTGTACCTTCTGTCCGATCCGCACCGTGTCGAGGTCGCAGTCGACGATATGGGTCATCATGGTCACGCCTTCGTCCAGCTTCACGTAGGCGATGCAGAACGGATTGGGGCCGGCGCGGCGCGTCACGCTGAAGCTGTAGATGGTGCCGCGGCCGCTGGCTGGCTTCCATGAGGTGGTGCCCATGCAGAACGGGCACAGCACGCGCGGATACCAGTGAGGCTTGCCGCAGTCGTCGCAGACCTTGACCAGCAATTGCCCTTCGCGCGCGGCCTGCCAGAAGGGAAGGTTGTCGGGCTGCTCGTCCGGTGCCTTGTAGGCAAAGGGGGTATGTGGGGTCGTCATGTCATTGCTCCCGCGCATTATTCACGTTCAAGGATCAGGGTGGCGCTGCCGTGGCGCGAGCCCAGGTAGCCGCCGGTGCCTTGCGCCAGCGCCAGGTCGCAGTTGGCGACCTGCACCGCCGGGTGGGCTTCGCCGCGCAGCTGGCGCACGGCCTCGATGACCTTGGTGATGCCGCCGCGGTTGGCCGGGTGGTTGTTGCACAGGCCGCCGCCGTCGGTGTTGAAGGGCAGCTTGCCGACGCCCGAGATCAGGTTGCCGTCGGCGACGAACCTGCCGCCTTCGCCTTTCTTGCAGAAGCCCAGGTCTTCCAGCTGCATCAGCACGGTGATGGTGAAGCTGTCGTAGATCGACGCGTACTTGATGTCGGCCGGCGTGACGCCCGCCTCGGAAAATGCCGTCGCGCCCGAGAAGCGCGCGCCGGACCAGCTCAGGTCGACTTCGCCACCGAGCTGGCCCTTGATGTACTCGCCGGCGCCGCGGATCTTCACCTTGGGCCGTTTCAGCGTGGCGGCGATTTCCGGGCGCGCCACGATCAGTGCGCCGCCGCCGTCCGATACCACGCAGCAGTCGAGCTTGTGCAGCGGATCGGAAATCATCGGCGAGTTCAGCACGTCTTCGACCGTGACCACGTCGCGCAGCATGGCATGGGGGTTGTGCTGCGCGTGGTGCGACGCGGCCACCTTGACCCAGGCGAACTGCTCGGCAGTGGTACCGTACTCGTGCATATGGCGCATGGCCGCCATCGCGTACAGGTTGACTGTGACCGGGCTGAAGGGGCTCTCGAACGGCGCGTCGGGCAGGTTGGCGCCCCAGTTGCGCGCCTGCGTGCCGCTGGAGCCTTCCGAGCGCGGGCGCCCCGCCAGCGTGATCAGGGCCACGTTGCACTTGCCGGCCGCGATGGCCTGCGCCGCATGCGAGACATGGACCAGGTAGGCGGAGCCGCCGGTGTCGGTGGAGTCGACATGGCGCACCTTGAGACCGAGATAGTCGACCATGTTGACCGCGCCCAGCCCCGGCGCGTCGCCGGCGCAGAAGTAGCCGTCCACGTCGGCCAGCGTCAGGCCAGCGTCCTGCAGCGCGCCCTTGGCGCTTTCAGCGTGCAGCTGCGCCACCGACTTGTCCGGTGCCTTGCGGGTCGGGTGCTCATAGGCCCCGACGATATAGGCCTTGCCCTTGATGCTCATCTTTTCTCCTCTGGTGCGTCAAATGGTGCTACGCATGGATATTGCAGGGGTTTCCGGGCCGAACGGCACCCTGCCGCCGAGGCACTGTGCGATCTCTTCCTTGGTGCGCACCCTGCTGAAAGACTCGATGGCGTCGATCACCTGCTGCGCATTGCACACGCGCCCGGCCGTTCGTCGGTCAGCTTTTGCACGTTGCGCTCATTTGGTCGATCCCTGCGACGTCCGGCATGCGGCTTTATGTACGTACATAGTAAGAGATCAGCGCGGTTCGGTGGCAAGTCAAGGCGCCGGCCCACCCGTATCGGGTGGGTGAATTTCCGCCAAGATTTCCTGGATATTCCGATCATTGACATAGCTTGGTCCGCCCTCCACTATGTACGGACATAGTCACGGCGGGAGACGAGGTCTTGCGCCAGCATGACGGTGCCGGCCGAAGCGGACCGGCGCTTCTTCGAGGCCTGAGCGGCGCGGCTCCGGGTGCCGCTGCCGCTTGTCTTAGAATGCGCGGCCCCATTTTTCATGCATCGGCCCGGGACATCTCATTGCCATGCGCAACCAACTGAACGACAAGCGTGCGGAAGCACCGGCGGCGCCGGGGGCGACCGCCTCGACCCGCTATGCCGAGCTGGCCAGCACCCTGGTCCGGGATATCGTCGAGGGCCGCCGCGTGGTCGGCAGCCTGCTGCCGACCGAGCATGATCTCGCCGAGCAGCATGGCGTCAGCCGCCATACCGTGCGCGCGGCACTCAAGCTGCTGCAGGACTGGGGCTATATCTCGCGCAAGAAGGCGGTGGGGACCATCGTCGAGAGCGCCAACCCGGACGCGTCGTACATCCAGTCGTTCGGCACCGCAGAAGACCTGGTGCGGGTGGCAGCCACCGAGATCCGCAGTATCGAGGCGGTGCACAGCGTCACGCTGGACCGCGCCGAGGCCCGCCTGCTGGAGGCGCCGATTGGCAGCGAATGGCTGCGTTTTTCCGGCACGCGGGTCGATGCGCGCAAGGGCAGCACGCCGGTGGCGCGCGCCGACATCTACATCGACGCCTCGCTGGCGCACCTGGCGGATACCATCCGCAACAACCCCAGGCTATTGGTCAGCGCGCTGATCGAGCGCGATTGCGGCGTGGCCATTGCCGAGATCCGGCAGGTGATTCACGGCGTGCTGATCGATGCGCGGCTGGCAGCGGTGTTGGGCGCCGAGCCGGGCTCGGCCGGCCTGCGGCTGATCCGCCATTACAAGGACGCGCAGGGCAGGATCCTTGAGATCACCGACACGATCTATCCGGCGGACCGGGTGACGGTGGCGTTCCAGCTCAAGCGCAGCCGGGTGCAGCTGTAACGGCTGCATCCCGGCGCAGCGAAGGAGACAAGGATGAAGGCTGCTGTCCTCTACGAGGCCAAGACCCCGTCCGTCATCGAAGACGTTGTCATCGGCAAGCCCGGCCCGCGTAAGTGCGGTGCCGGCCGCGGAAGATGGTGACGACTTGGTCGGGCTGTTGCTGCAGCGAGCGGTGCAGGGCTCTGGTCAGGTACAAGGTTGTCTGCGTCAATCTCTAATCTGTGCATGAGGTGCTGCGAGTACTGCCGATCATAAGCCGGGCTTTGCATTCGAAAATTCCAGATTGTGGGGTTCGCAGGTGGTGCCCCCTCGCCGGAGACTCTGCCTGATTCATCTTCCTTCGGGGCGCTTCTGCGTCGCCTGTCTGTGTGACGCAGTGCATACCGAATGCTCGCGGCGACCGCTACAATCCGCGATGGGACATTTACGAACATGGCGAAGAAGGATCGATGACCTACATCGTTGAAGCGGTGGACGAAGCCTTGGGCTTGCTGATGCTGGTGGCCGAGCACCCATCGCTGGGCGTGACCGAACTGGCGCGGCGGGCCGGGCTGACCAAGGCGCGCGCGTTCCGCCTGCTGACCACGCTGGAGCACCGCGGCCTGATCGCGCGCGAGTCGCCGGCAGCGGTCTACAAGCTCAGCTACAACGCGCTGCTGGTGGGCAATGCCGCGCGCGAGCAGTTCGACCTGGTCAAGCTGGTGGCGCCGCGGCTGGCGGCGATCGGCGCGGCCTGCGGCGAGAACGTGATCGTGCGCGTGCGCGACGGGCTGGAGTCGGTGTGTGTGGCGCGGCATGAGTCGACCCAATCGGTGCGCGTGCATACCGAGATCGGCAACCGCCGGCCGCTGCATGTGGGGGCCTCCGGCAAGCTGCTGCTTGCCTACGCTGCGCCCGAGGTGCTGGACGCCGTGCTGGCGCACCAGCTGGAACGTTTCACCGCCAAGACCATCATCGAGCCGCAGTCCCTGCGCGACGAGCTTGCGGCGATCCGCGCCGCGGGCTATGCGGTGTCGCTTGGCGAGCGCGATGCCGATGCTGTCTCTGCCGCCGCGCCGCTGCGCGATCACAGCGGCGCGGCAGTGGCGTCGCTGAGCATCGCCAGCCCGGCCAGCCGGACCACGCAGGAGGCGCTGGACCGGCATGTGGCGATGGTGGTGGCGGAGGCCGCCGCGCTGTCACGCGCGCTCGGGCATACCGGCGGCTGAACCCGGCTGGGCGCGGCAGGACCGCGCAAATTCCCGATATCTCAAAAGCGGCGCTTCGGCGCCGCTTTTTCTTTGGCCGCGCGAATCACAGGGGTAAACCCTGCTTCTCGACAACGGCTTCGATGTCTTATTCTTCGATACGCGGTATCACTGAATGAAACATTGTTTCGAGAAACGAACCAGATCCCCATGTCTCACCTTGCTGTCCACCTGGCGTCACGTATCGCCGCTGCCCTGGCTGCCTTCGCGCTGCTCGCGGCCGGCCACGCCGCGCATGCCGCC
The DNA here is from genome assembly GCF_016127575.1 of Cupriavidus necator. Taxonomy (NCBI): domain Bacteria; kingdom Pseudomonadati; phylum Pseudomonadota; class Betaproteobacteria; order Burkholderiales; family Burkholderiaceae; genus Cupriavidus; species Cupriavidus necator. The sequence continues at coordinate 102,375 of NZ_CP066018.1, read as the reverse complement.
GACCTGCGCATCGGCTACAAGGCCGAGATCAGCGCCGCCGATCCCCATGTGCTGGACGCCGCCGGCCGCAACCTGTGGGGCCACGTGTACGAGACCCTGGTCGGCCTGGACAATGCGCTGCGCCCCGTGCCCCAGCTGGCCACGGCATGGCGCCAGCTGGACGACCGCAACTGGGAATTCCAGCTGCGCCCGGGCGTGCGTTTCAGCAACGGTGAGCCATTCACCGCCGAGGATGCACGCTATTCGATCGAGCGCGCCATGAAGCTGCCGGGGGCGCGCACCTTCCGCACTTACCTGAAGTCGGTTGCAGCGGTAGAGGTGACGGGGCCGCTGACGCTGCGCGTGCGCACGCGCTCGCCCAACCCGGTGCTGCCGCAGAACATCGGCATGGTGGCGATGCTGCCGCGCTCGCTCGGCAAGGCCGTGCGCGAGGCCGACTTTGCCCATGGCAGCGCCAGCATCGGCACCGGCCCATACAAGCTGGTGGCCTGGGAGCACGGCCAGCAGCTGACGCTGGCGCGCAATCCGGGCTACTGGGGCGGACCGCAGCCGTGGCAGCGGGTGGTGTTCCAGTTCATCCCGAAGGAGCCGGCGCGGGCCTCGGCGCTGCTGTCGGGGCTGGTGGATGTGATCGACGCCTCGTCGGCCAGCATCGCCGAAGCCTTTGCGCGCACCAACGGCCGCATCCGCACCGTATCGGCGACCTCGTACATGCTGAACTACCTGCAGCTGGACCAGGCGCGCGCGGTGTCGCCTTATGTGCAGGACAACGCCGGCCAGCCGCTGGCGGCCAATCCGTTGCGCGATGCCCGGGTGCGCCAGGCCATCAGCCTGGCCATCGACCGCGACCTGATCGCGGCGCGCGTGACCAGGGGCGATTCCGTGCCGGCCGGGCAGATGGTGCCGCAGGGTTTCTTCGGCTTTGCCCCCAACGTGCCGGCGCCGCGTGCCGATGCCGCGCGGGTGCGCCGCCTGCTGGCCGAGGCTGGCTATCCCGAGGGCTTCCGCCTGACGCTGCATTGCCCCAACGACCGCTATCTGAACGACGCCAAGACCTGCGAGGCGGTGGGGCAGATGCTGACCCGCGCCGGCATCCGCACCGAGGTGCGCACGCTGCCGTATTCGGTCTATATCACCCGCGCCACCTCGGGCGGCGACGGCGGCAAGCCGGAATTCAGCGTCTTCCTGCTCGGCATCGGCGCGGTCAGCGGCGATTCGCTGGAGCCGCTGGTGGCGGTGGCGCATGCGCAGGACAAGGCCGCCGGGCTGGGCGCCAACAACCGCAGCGGCTATGCCAACGCGGCAGTGGATGCGCTGATCGAGGAATCGATGCATACCATGGCGCCGGCGCCGCGCGACCAGGCGCAGCAGCGCGCGGCCGAGAAGCTGGCCGCCGACGCGGGCATCGTGCCGCTGCATCACCTGCGCGCCGCGTGGGCCTATCGCGACGGGCTCGCGGTGCAGCCGCGCAGCGACGGCTTCACCTATGCCAGCAATATCCGCCCGGCGCCGCCCGCCGCCCCGCAACGCTGATCCGCGCCACGGACTATCCCGCCTTTAATCATCATGTTCGAAACCCTTCTCAAACGGCTGCTGCAGAGCCTTGCGGTGCTGTGGATCATGTCGGTGCTGACCTTCTGCGCGGTCAACCTGATCGGCGACCCGGTGCACCTGCTGGTCAGCCCCACCGCCACCGAGCAGGAAATCACTGAGGCGCGCCACGCGCTCGGCCTGGACCTGCCCATGCCGCAGCAATACCTGCGCTTCCTGCAGGGCGCCCTGCACGGCGACCTGGGCGATTCCTTCATCTATAACCGGCCGGCGATCGAGCTGATCGTCAGCCGCGTGCCGGCCACGCTGGAACTGGCCGTGACGGCGCTGCTGCTGTCGCTGGGCATCGGCATCCCGATGGGTGTGTTTGCGGGCCTCAAGCCGCATAGCCGGCTGGCGCGGATGCTGATGGCGTGCTCGCTCGGCGGCGTGATCATGCCGACCTTCTGGATCGGCATGATCTGCATCCTGGTGTTCTCGGTGAACCTGGGCTGGCTGCCTTCGGGCGGGCGCGGGCCGGTCAGCACGGTGCTGGGCATGCCGCTGTCGGTGACCAGTTGGGAAGGCATGCGCTTCCTGCTGCTGCCGGCGCTGACGCTGTCGCTGTTCAAGATCTCGCTGGTCGCGCGCCTCACCGAGGCCGGCACGCGCGAAGTGGCCGGTCAGGAGTACATCAGGTTTGCCCGCGCCAAGGGCGTGGGCGGCGCGCGGCTGGTGCTGCGCCATGTCGTTCCCAATGTGCTGATCCCGATCGTCACCGTGGTCGGCCTGGAGTTCGGCCACCTGATCGCGTTCTCGGTGGTGACCGAGTCGGTGTTCTCCTGGCCTGGCATGGGCAAGCTGATCATCGATTCGGTGCTGGCGCTGGACCGTCCGGTGGTGGTGGCCTACCTGCTGGTCACGCTGGTGCTGTTCGTGGTGCTGAACCTGGTGGTCGACCTGCTCTACGTGGTGCTGGACCCGCGCCTGCGGCACAAGCCGGCCTAGACCCCGCCTCCGCCGCTTTTCTCCCTCCAAAAGAACGAGACTGAACCGATGTCCCTGCCTGTATCTGAAGCCGACACTGCCGTGCCCGCGCTTGCGCCGGCCGCGGCGGAACCGGCGCCTGCCGCCGCGCCGCCTGCGGCACGGCCCTCGCTGCTGCGGCGCTTCTGCGCCAACCGCGTCTCCGCCGCCGCGCTGGCACTGCTGGTGGCGCTGCTGCTGGTTGCCGTGCTGGCCCATGTGATCAGCCCGCAGAATCCCTATGACCTCGCCACGGTGTCGGTGATCGACTCCGAACTGCCGCCGGGCAGTGTCGGCTACGAAGGCCGGCCGCATTACTGGCTGGGCACCGACGGCGCCGGGCGCGACCTGCTCAGCGCCATCTTCTATGGCATCCGTATCAGCGTGGGCGTGGGCGTGATCAGCGCGGTGGTGGCGCTGATGGTCGGCAGCGCCGTGGGCCTGGCCGCGGCGTACTTCGGCGGGGTGGCGGATGCCGCCATCATGCGCGTGGTCGACCTGCAGCTGAGCCTGCCCGCGGTGTTGGTGGCGCTGATCCTGCTGGCGGTGCTGGGGCAGGGCGTGGACAAGACCCTTCTGGCGCTGGTGATCGTGCAGTGGGCCTACTTTGCCCGCACCGTGCGCGGCGCGGCTCAGGTGGAGCGGCGCAAGGAATATGTCGAGGCCGCGCTTGGCCAGGGCTTGCCGGCGCTGCGCGTGATGTTCCGCCATATCCTGCCCAACTGCATGGCGCCGCTGGTGGTGACCGGAACGCTGCAGATCGCGCATGCGATCACGCTGGAGGCCACCATGAGCTTCCTCGGCATCGGGCTGCCACGCACGCAGCCGTCGCTGGGCATGCTGATCGCCAATGGCTTCGAATACATGCTGTCGAACAAGTACTGGATCAGCATCTTCCCGGGCGTGGCCCTGGTGCTGCTGATCGGCTCGATCAACCTGGTGGGCGACCGCCTGCGCCGCGTGCTCAATCCGCGGCTGGAAGGGTAAGGAGCCCGGCATGGCACTACTGGAAGTTACCGGCCTGAGCACCAGCTTCGCGCTCGCGCGCGGGGCCGTGAAGGCGGTGGATGGCGTGTCGTTTGCGCTGGAGCCGGGCGAGATCCTCGGCATCGTCGGCGAGTCAGGCTCGGGCAAGTCGGTGACGGCGTTTTCGCTGATGAACCTGCTGGACCCGCCCGGGCGTGTCACTGGCGGTTCGGTGCGCTTCAAGGGACGGGAGCTGCTGGCGTGTTCGCCGCGCCAGTGGCAGGCGCTGCGCGGCGACCGCATCGCGATGGTGTTCCAGGATCCGATGATGTCGCTCAACCCGGTGATGCGCGTGGGCGACCAGCTGGCCGAGACCGTGCTGGTGCATCGCCGCCGCACCCGCGCGCAAGCGCACGCGCAGGCAGTCGACGCGCTCACGCGCGTGGGCATCCCGGCGCCGGAGCAGCGCATGCGCGCCTATCCGCATGAGCTGTCGGGAGGCATGCGCCAGCGCGTGGCAATCGCCAATGCGCTGATCAACCGCCCGGACCTGATCATTGCCGATGAGCCCACCACCGCACTGGACGTCACCATCCAGGCGCAGATCCTCTACGAGATGAAGCAGCTGGTGCGCGAGACCGGTGCCGCCGCGATCTGGATCAGCCATGACCTGGCCGTGGTCAAGGACCTGGTCGACCGCGTCTGCGTGATGTACGCGGGCAGGGTGGTGGAGCAGGGCCCGGTCGCCGACCTGATTGAGCGGCCGCTGCATCCGTACACGCGCGGGTTGCTGGATTCCCTGCCCACGCCGGCCATGCGCGGCGCAACGCTGCGCGCGATCCCGGGCGCGGCCCCGGCGCTGGCCGCGCTGCCACCGGGCTGTGCTTTTGCGCCGCGCTGCCAGCGCGCGCAGGACGCATGCCGCCAGGCGCCCGCCGAAACCACCGTGCGCGGCCGGACGCTGCGCTGCTTTTATCCCCTGGAGGTGGCATGACAGTCATGCTCGAAGCGCGCAACCTGCAGAAACGCTTCTCCATGAGGCCCGGCCTGCTGGGACGCATGGCCGGCAAGCCAGTGCAGGCGGTGCATGCCGTCAATGATGTCTCGCTGCAGGTGAAGAAGGGCGAGGTGCTGGGTGTGGTCGGCGAGTCCGGCTGCGGCAAGTCCACGCTGGGCCGCATGCTGGCGGGGCTGCTGCCGCAGACGGGCGGCGAGATTGCGTGGGAAGGCAGGCGCGCCGATATCGCGTCCGCCGGCTATCACCGCGCCGTGCAGATGGTGTTCCAGAACCCCTATGCCTCGCTCAACCCGCGGCTGCGCATCGGCCAGGCCATTACCGAAGGCGCGGTCTATCACGGCATGGTCAAGCGTGCGCGCGCGGCGTCGTTCGCCGGCGAACTGCTGCAGCAGGTGGGGCTTGATCCCAGCTACGCCGAGCGCTTTCCGCATGAGTTCTCCGGCGGCCAGCGCCAGCGCGTGGCCATTGCCCGCGCACTGGCGCTGCGCCCGCGCCTGCTGATCTGCGACGAGGCCGTGTCCGCGCTCGACGTCTCGGTGCAGGCGCAGATCATCAACCTGTTCATGCAGCTGCGGCGCGAACACGAACTGACCTATGTCTTCATCAGCCACAACCTGGCGGTGGTGGAGCATATGTCGGACCGCGTGGTGATCATGTACCTGGGCCGCATCGTCGAGAGCGGCGCTGCGCGCGACGTGTTCGGCGCGCCCAACCATCCCTATACCCGTGCCCTGCTGGCCGACGCGCCGCGCCTGGGCGCCAGCCCGCCAGCGCACCAGCCGATCCGCGGCGAACTGCCCAGCCCGCTGGCGCCGCCCACGGGCTGCGCCTTCCATCCGCGCTGCCCGCATGCGAGCGCGCGTTGCGCGGCCGAAGTACCGGTGCTGCGCGATATCGGTGGGCGGCTGTCCGCCTGCCACTTGAATGACTAGATAGCTGCCGCCCGGCCGGCCCACGCTCCCCCCTGTGCATCGATGCCATCCCGCCGCGCGCGCGGCGGGCGGGGAGCGTGCGCGCTGCGCGGACAGACAACGCGGCAGTTGGGATCACCCTAGGGGCACTTGTGCGTTGGCACACAACAATAGAGGGAGCAGAAGCATGAAGGGTATCCAGACCAAGAGTGCGCTCGCACGCGCCTGCATCGGCGGCGCGCTGGCGCTGCTGTCGGCCGCGGCCGACGCATCGGTGACGCTGTACGGCCGCCTCGACACCGATATCGAATACCAGAAGGGCCCGGACGGCCGCGCCACGCAGATGGTCGACAACGCCTCGCGCTGGGGCATGCGCGGCAGCGAAGACCTGGGCGGGGGCTTGCGCGCCGCGTTCGGGCTGGAGCAGGGCTTTGCCGCCGACAGCGGCACGGCCACCAACCCGCAGTTCCGCAATGCCTTTGTCGGACTGCAGGGCGGCTTCGGCGCGATCGCGCTGGGGCGGCTGGATTCGGTGACGATCGTGGGTTCGCCGATCTACTCGCAGGTGACGCAGAACATCGACTTCGCCATCCATGATGCGGGCGCCACTGCCATCGGCACCAAGGTGCTGAACGCGCGCAACCGCGTGTCGAACGCGCTGGGCTACGCGACGCCGGAGTTCGGCGGCTTTTCAGTACGGGCGCGCGTGAACCTGGCGGGCCCCGATCCGGCCACTCCCAACGCCAGGTCGCCGGTGCGGGCCGAGGACGACTTCCGCCAGTACGACCTTGGCCTTAACTACGCTGCCGGCAACTTTGCCGCGGGCGTGGGCTATTCGCGCGATGCCAAGGCCGGCGGGCTGGTGGCCAATGATTTCCGCGACAAGGTGCAGGGCGCGGCGTCGTATAACTTTACCGTGGTCAATATCTACGGCATCTACGGGCGCGACCGCTACGCCGGCACTGCCGCCACCCGCACCGACGTGCCTTACTGGCTGGTCGGCTTCACCGTGCCCTATGGCGCCCACAAGCTCACCGTGAACTACATGGAGCGCGCAGTACAGCGCGACCCGCAAGGCAGGCTCAAGAAGGTGCAGGCCGGCTATGGCTACAGCCTGAGCAAACGCACCATGCCCTACGTCTTCTTCGATCGCGAGGATCCCAACTCGCACAAGCCCGGTGACACCGTGACCACGGTCGGCATCGGCATCCAGCACAAATTCTGATAATGGCCCTTCCTTATTCGCTGACTGAACCGGCCGGCGCGGCGCTGCCGCTGGTGGTGGACTCCCCGCACAGCGGGCTGGTGCATGCCGAGACCCTGCCGCTGGCGGCGCCCCCCGAAGCCCTGCTGACGGGCTGGGACGCTTATGTCGACCAGTTGTTCGCGCATGCGCCGATGGTGGGCGGCACGCTGCTGTGCGCGCGCTTCCCGCGCTGGATGGTCGACGTCAACCGCGCCCGCGATGACATCGATCCCGCGCTGATCGACGGCGCCATGCCTTATGCCGTGCAGCCCAGCGACAAGTCCGGGCGCGGCATGGGCGTGCTGCGCCGGCTGGCGCTGCCGGGCGTGCCGGTGTACGCCGCGCCGCTGTCGCCGGACATGGCGGAGTACCTGCTGAAGACCTACTACGATCCCTATCACGCCGCGCTGTCCGGCCTGCTGGCGCAGCATCATGCGCGCTCGGGCGCGGTGTGGCATATCGACTGCCATTCGATGAAATCGCGCGGCAATGCGATGAACGTGGACAATGGCGTGGAGCGGGCTGACTTTGTGATCAGCAACGGCGACGGCGCCACCTGCTCGCCTGCGTTTATCGAGCTGGTGGCGCAGTGCCTGCGCGGCTTCGGCTACCGGGTGGGCATCAACTGGCCGTACAAGGGGGCGGAGCTGATCCGTGCCTATGCGGACCCGGCGCACGGCCGCCACAGCCTGCAGATCGAAATCAACCGCGCGCTTTATATGGACGAGGCAAGGTTCGCGCAGCACCGCGGCTTCGCCGTGCTGCGCGGCCATCTCGACCAGTTGCTGGAGGCGGTGGCGGCATATATCCGCGAGGCACTGGCGCGATGATGGCGCGGCGCGCTCAGATCACCTTGCCGGGATTCATCAGCCCCTGCGGATCGAGTGCGCCCTTGATCGCGCGCATCATCGCCAGTTCGACTTCGCTCTTGTAGAGCCGGTTTTCCTCGCGCTTGAGTTGGCCCAGTCCGTGCTCGGCGGAAATCGAGCCGTTATGCGAGCGCACGCTGTCGTGCACGATGCGGTTGACCTGGTCCTGGTGCGCCAGGAAGGCGTCATGGTCGACGCCTTCCGGCGGCGACACGTTGTAGTGCAGGTTGCCGTCGCCGAGGTGGCCGAAGGTCACCATGCGCGCGCCGGGGAAGGCGTTCTGCAGCAGCGCGTCGGTGGTCTCGATGAAGTCCGCCACGCGCGACACCGGCACGGCGATATCGTGCTTGATGTTCTTGCCGTCTTCCACCTGCGCCAGCGGGATATGCTCGCGCAGGTTCCAGAAATCGCGCGACTGCTGCACCGATTCCGCCACCACCGCGTCGGCGACCACGCCGGCATCGAAGGCGGCCGACATCATGGTCTCGAAGATGCCGCGCGCATGGGCTTCGCTTTCGCTGTCGGACAGTTCCAGCAGCACCAGCTGCGGGTGGATGTCTGCGAACGGATAGCGCAGCTGCGGGAAGTGCCGCGTCACCAGCGTCATGCTGAGCGCGGACATCAGCTCGAACCCGGTCAGCATGGCGCCCGCATGCGATTGTGCGATGGCCAGCAGCGCCAGCGCGGCGCGCGGGCTCTGCACCGCGGCCAGCGCGGTGACCGAGGCGCGTGGCAGCGGGAACAGCTTCATCACCGCCGCGGTGATGATGCCGAGCGTGCCTTCTGCGCCGACAAAGAGGTCGCGCAGGTCGTAGCCGGTGTTGTCCTTGCGCAGCCCGCGCAGGCCGTGCCAGATCTCGCCCGACGGCGTCACCACTTCCAGGCCCAGGCACAGCTCACGCGTGTTGCCGTAGCGCAGCACCGCGGTGCCGCCGGCATTGGTCGACAGGTTGCCGCCGATGGTGCAGCTGCCTTCGGCCGCCAGGCTCAGCGGAAACAGCCGGCCGTGCTCGCGCGCCACCTCTTGCAGGTGCTGCAGCACCACGCCGGCCTCGACCGTGATGGTGTTGTTGAGCGGATCGACCTGGCGGATGCGGTGCAGCCGCTGCAGCGAAACCACCACCTGGTCCTGCCCGGCCACCGGCGTGGCGCCGCCGCACAGGCCGGTGTTGCCGCCTTGCGGCACCACCGCGATCTTGTGCGCATGGCAGGCATGGACCACCTCCGCGACCTCCTCGGTGGTGCCGGGGCGCAGCACCGCCAGCGCTTCGCCGCGATAGCGCTTGCGCCAGTCGGTCAGGTAGGGTGCCTTGTCGGCTGCATCGGTCAGCACGTGCTGCGCACCCAGCGCGGCGCGGCACAGTGCGAGGAAGGAGTCTTGAGGCGAGGTCATGGCGACGGCGGAATGAGGGTCAGGACTTGGGCGCGGCCGGCTTGCCGGCCGCCCGGGCGCGGCGCTTGTAGGGGCGCAGGTACAGGATGGTGCTGGTGAAGAACACCAGCGTCAGCGCCACCTCCACCCACGCCAGCGTGGACGAGGGCGCGCGGTCGCTGGTGGCGCGCACGATGCCCTCGGTGAAGAACAGCAGGATCAGCATCGACGACCACTGCATGGTGTAGCGGTTGCGCGTCAGCACGCCGCGCAGCGGCAGCAGCAGCGACAGGAACTTGATGATCAGCCACGATCCGCCAGGGCGCAGCGGCGCCAGGAACCATTCCCAGGCGATGCACAGCACCACCAGCGCCAGCAGGCTGCCCACGCTGAACCGGTACAGCCAGGGACTGTGCAGCGCCTGGTCGCTCTCGGGGATGGGGCTCATGCCGCGCCTCCCGCCAGGCGCAGCGCGGTCTGAGCCAGCCGCCGGCCCATGGCGATGGCCAGTCCCGATTCGTCTTCCGTGACCGGGCCGCGGTTGTCGCCGTGGGCATGGTGGCTGGGGCCGTAGGGTGTGCCGCCCGAGGCCGTGGTCATCAGGCCCTTCTCGGAATACGGCAGGCCCAGGATCAGCATGCCGTGGTGCAGCAGCGGCAGCATCATCGACAGCAGCGTGGTTTCCTGCCCGCCGTGCAGGCTGCCGGTGGCGGTGAAGACGCAGGCCGGCTTGCCGGTCAGCGTGCCCGACAGCCACTGCGCCACGGTGCCGTCCAGGAAGTACTTCATCGGCGCGGCCATGTTGCCGAAGCGGGTGGGGCTGCCCAGGGCCAGGCCGGCGCACTCCTCCAGGTCGCGCAGCTCGGCATAGGGCGGGCCGTCGGCCGGGATATCGGACGCGGTGGCCTCGCACACGGTGGAAACCGGCGGCACCGTGCGCAGCCGGGCCTGGGCGCCGGGGACGCTGTCGATACCGTTGGCAATCAGTTCGGCTAGTTTGCGGGTGCTGCCGTGGCGGCTGTAATACAGGACGAGGATGTCGGTCATGGAGCGGGATGGCCGGCGGTGGCGGGGTGGTGTTGCGCGAAAGGTGCCGGAAGCAATGCGCGTATTATAGATGCGCCCCCCGCGCCATCTCCCATCGGCTTTGCGCCCCCGGTGCCGCGGGCCGCCTGTTTATCCGTCAGAACCAGATCCAGGAGGTTGTTTGCGCATGATCGGACCCCGCGTTGCCCGCCTGCGCCGGGAATGGAACCTGCAGAAGGTACGCGCCCTGGCGCGGTATGCGCTGCGCCGCGCCGGCGAAGACCGGCTGCCACAGGTCTCGGCCAGCCTGACCTTCACCACCGTGCTGGCAGTAGTGCCGGTATTGACGGTGGCGTTCGCGCTGCTGGCCGCGTTCCCGGTGTTCCGCGACTTCCGCAACGCCATCGAGGCGTTCCTGTTCCAGAACCTGATCCCCGGCAACGTCAGTGAATCGATCCAGCGCTACCTCGGCATGTTCGCCAAGAGCGCGCGCGGGCTGACCGCAATGGGCCTGGGCGGGTTGATGGTCACCTCGGTGCTGACCATGCTGACCGTGGAAGACGCGCTCAACGCGATCTGGCGCGTCAAGCAGCGCCGCCCGCTGGCGCAGCGGGTGCTGGTGTTCTGGGCGGTGCTGACCTTCGGGCCGGTGCTGATCGGCGCGAGCCTGTCGATCAGCTCCTACCTGATCTCGGTCTCGGCGGGCTATGTCGGCACCATGCCGGTGGGGCTGGGGCTGCTGGTGGGCGCGACGCCGGTGCTGCTGTCGGCGCTGGCCTTCGCCTTCCTGTACACGGCGGTGCCCAATGCCTATGTCGAATGGCGCGATGCCATCGTGGCCGGCCTGGTGGCGGCGGTCGCGTTCGAGTTCGCCAAGCGCGGCTTCGGCTATTTCATCACCGAGATCCCGGCCTATACCGCGGTCTACGGCACCTTCGCCGCGTTGCCGCTGTTCCTGCTGTGGATCTACCTGAGCTGGCTGGTGACGCTGCTGGGTGCGACCATTGCCGCCAACCTGCCGGTGATCCGGCAGGGCTACTGGCGCCGCCGCACCTTTGCCGGCAGCGAGTTCTTCGATGCGCTGGGCGTGCTGCTGCTGCTCTACCGCGCGCGCGACGAGGTGCCGCGCAGCGTTGGCGAACTGGACCTGGGCCGCAAGCTGCGGGTCGAGGCCGATTACCTGTCGGACCTGCTGGGCAAGCTCAAGGCCATGCATCTGGTCGGGCGCTTGCAGCAGGAGCGTGGTCAGGCCCATTGGGCACTGCTGTGCAATCCGTCACAGGTGACGTTGCGCACGCTGCATGACCGGCTGGTGCTGAACCTGCCGCGGCTGCCGCGCACCGCGCTGGCGCAGCAGCTGCAAGGGGCGGATGCGCTCAAGTCGGTCCTGGACAATCCGCAGCTGGATCAGACGCTGGAGGCGGTGTTCCGGCAGCAGCCGGCTGATCTGCCGCCGACTGAAGGGGATGGGGGGAGCCACCCCCAGCGGCGCACGCTGGAAGTGGTGCCGCCGGGCTGGCATGGCCAGGTGTAAGGTCCGCCCCCTGCGACAGTGAAGTTGCTCAGAACGGGATCCTGCCCCGCCAGATATCGGCATACATCACCCAGTCTCCCATCAGGCTGTAGAGCGGATGCCGGAACGTCGCCGGCCGGTTCTTCTCGAAACCAAAGTGCCCGACCCAGGCAAAGGCGTAGCCTGCCAGCACGGCGGCCAGCAGCCACCATGCATTGCCGGTAACCACCAGCGCCACCAGGCACAGCAACGCTACCGTCGACCCGGCAAAATGCAGGCGCCGGCAGGTACGGTTCTGGTGTTCGCTCAGGTAGTAGGGATAGAAGGCCGCGAAGTTCTCGAACTCGCGCGCGCGGGCGTGGGCCATGGCTGTCTCCGGCAGGTCTTGTTTTGTGCAGTGTAGACCTTCTGCGCCGAGGTGTCGGGAGGCTGGCCGCCGGCGTGGCCGGCCAGCCATCCGCGACCAGGCTTAGCCGGCAGCGACCACCTTGCGCGCAAAGGCCGCCAGCGCGTCCAGCACTTCATCCGGGCGTTCGCCCATCAGCGCGTGGCCGCACGGCACCGTGACCAGGCTTGCCTTGGCCATCTTGCCGGCCAGCGCCTGGGCCGCCTTGGGCGACGTCATCATGTCCTTGGTGCCGGTGATGAAGAGCGCCGGGCAGGCCACTGCGGCCGCGGCCTCTTCGCCATGGGCGTAGGCATTGCAGGCCGAGAAGTCATTGTGGAACACATGGGCCTGCGGGTTGTTGCGCGACACGCGCTCCATCAGCCGCTGGCTGCCGCCGTGCATCCACGCGCCCGGCCCGGGCGAAGACGGCTTGTTGGCCAGGCTCGAATGCGACCAGGTATTGACCATGGCGATGGCCTCGCCCTCGCGGTTGAGCGAGGCGTCCAGCAGCGCGTCCGAGACCTTCATCGGGTAGGCCGTCGCCAGCAGGCCGATGCCGCGCACCGCCTGCGCATGCCGCGCCGCGCATTCCAGCGCGATCAGCGAGCCCATGCTGTGGCCGAACACGAAGGCCGGCGTCTTCACGCCGGCGGCGGCCACCAGCGCCATGACCCAGTCGGCCATGGCCTCGACGGTGGCGAGCGGCGCGCCCTTGCTGCGGTTGTGGCCCGGCAGGTCCACCGCCAACACCGAGAAGCCGTGGTTGGCAAACCAGCGCGTCTGCAGAGCCCACACGCTATGGTCGTTCTGCGCGCCGTGGACGAACACGGCACAGGGCAGGGCGGGATCGAAGGGTTTGCCGCCGGTATAGGCGTAGGCCGGCTGGCCGGCAATGGTCAGTTCCATCAGGCTTGCCCTCCCTTGCCGCTCATGGCTTTCTCGGCCGCCTTCAGGCCGCGCTTGAGATCGTCGATCAGGTCATCCGGGTCTTCCAGCCCGATCGAGAGCCGGATCGTGCCCTCGGTGATGCCTGCCGACTGCAGCGCCGCCGCGTCCATGCGGAAGTGCGTGGTCGAGGCCGGGTGGATCACCAGCGAGCGCGCGTCGCCCACATTGGCCAGGTGCGAGAACAGCGACATGCTCTCGATGAAGCGCTGGCCGGCCACGCGGTTGCCCTTCAGGTTGAAGCTGAACACCGCGCCGCAGCCGCGCGGCAGCAGGCGCCTGGCCAGTTCGTAGTCGGGGTGCGATTCCAGTTCCGGGTAGGACACCGACTCCACCATCGGGTGCGAGACCAGGAACTGCACCACCTTGCGGGTGTTGTCGACATGGCGGCTCATGCGCAGCGGCAGCGTCTCAACGCCCTGCAGCAGTTGCCAGGCGGCCATCGGGTTCATGCAGGCGCCGAAGTCGCGCAGGCCCTCGCGGCGCGCGCGCAGCAGGAAGGGCGCCACCGTGCTTTCCTCGGTGAACACCATGTTGTGGAAGCCCTCGTACGGCTCGGACAGCTCCGGGAAGCGCCCGGAGGCCTCGAAGTCGAAAGTGCCGCCTTCGACCAGCACGCCGCCGATGGTGGTGCCGTGGCCGCCCAGGAACTTGGTGGCCGAGTGGTAGAGCAGGCCGGCGCCGTGATCGAACGGGCGCAGCAGGTAGGGCGTGGTGAAGGTGGAATCCACCAGCAACGGGATGCCGTTATCCTGGCCCAGTTGCGCCAGCGTCGGGATGTCCAGCACGTCCAGCCCCGGGTTGCCCAGGGTCTCGCCGAACAGCAGCCGGGTATTGGGCCGGATCGCGGCGCGCCAGGCGTCGATGTCGCGCGCCTTGACGAAGGTGGTCTCGATGCCGAAGCGGCGCAGCGTGTAGTGCAGCAGGTTGTGCGAGCCGCCGTACAGCGCCGACGAGGCCACCACGTGCGAGCCCGCGCCCATCAGCGTGGCCACCGCCAGGTGCAGCGCGGCCTGGCCCGAGGCCGTGGCGACGGCGCCGGCGCCGTTCTCCAGCGCGGCGATGCGCTCTTCCAGCACGGCCACGGTGGGGTTGGAAATACGGGAATAGACGTGCCCCGCGCGCTCCATGTTGAACAGCGACGCGGCGTGCTCGCTGTCGCGGAACACGAAGGACGTGGTCAGGTGGATGGGGGTGGCGCGGGCCCCGGTGGCGGGGTCTGGCGCGGCGCCGGCGTGCAGCGCCAGCGTGTCGAATCGGGTTCCGGACATGGTCGGTCGGCCTTGAGTTGTCTCCGGCCAGCATCGTAGCACCGTGCGCGCGCCGACGCCCGCAAACCGGCCTCCTGCTTTACTTTGACGGCGGGTTTGGGCTAGGATCGGCCAACGGGGCGCCGTGATGCAGCGCGCGCCCGCACACCCGTAGACAGATAACAATGTGACCGGTATCGCCTCCTGTGCCCCCCGCCGGAGCGATGCCCCCAGTTTGAGCGCAGGCAGCGGAGACCAACATGAAAGTCAGCGACATCCTCCAGATCAAGGGCAATACGCTCTATACCGTGACGCCTGACACCTCCTTGCTGGTAGCCGTCCACACCATGGCCGAGCACGATATCGGCTCGCTGGTGGTGATGGAATACGGCGACCTGGTCGGCATGCTGACCTTCCGCGAGATCATCGAGACACTCGCCCGCAATCATGGCAACGTCGGTGGCACCAGCATCCGCAAGGTGATGGACGATGCGCCGCTGACCTGCACCATGGAGACCGACGTCAACGAGGTCCGCCGCATGATGCTGGAGCGTCACACCCGCTACCTGCCGGTGCTCGACAACCGCACGCTGATGGGCGTGATCTCCTTCTACGACGTCGCCAAGGCCGTGGTCGAGGACCAGAGCTTCGAGAACAAGATGCTCAAGGCCTATATCCGCGACTGGCCGGAAGAGCGCGCCGAGTGATGGCGCCGGGCCGCCCGGACTGAAGCTTCCTTCGGAAATACCCTCGGTTGGCGCCGCGCGGCCGTGGCGGGGTGGCGGCCGGGCGCCGGCTCCGGCAAACTTGCCGGCGTTCCCACTTCCGCGGCGGTCCGCCGACCGACCGGCCCATCCATGAGCCAACCCAGCCAGTTCCGACTGCTCGGCCTGCGCCGCTTCGCCCCGTTCTTCTGGACCCAGTTCCTGGGGGCGATGAACGACAACGTCTTCAAGGTCGCCTTCACCTCGCTGGTGACCTACCACACGGCGCTGTTCGAGGGCGTGGACGCGCGCAGCGCGGCCTTCCTGATCTCGGCCATCTTTATCGCGCCGTTCGTGCTGTTCTCCGCCACCAGCGGGCAGATCGCCGACAAGCTGGAGAAGTCGCGCCTGATCCGGCTGGTCAAGTCGCTGGAAATCGCCATCATGGTGCTGGGCCTGGCCGGCTTTGCCTGGCACAGCGCGCCGCTGCTGTACGCCGGCACCTTCCTGATGGGGCTGCATTCCACGCTGTTCGGGCCGGTCAAGTTTGCCTACCTGCCGCAGCACCTGGATGAAAGCGAACTGGTCGGCGGCAACGGCATGGTGGAGATGGGCACCTTTGTCGCGATCCTGATCGGGACGCTGATCGGCGGCGAACTGGCCGGGCTGCAGCAGGGCGGAACCATCGTGGGGCCGATGTACGTGGGCGCGGTGTGCGTGGTGATCGCCGTGGCGGGGCGGCTGGTGTCGGGCCGCATCCCGGTTTCGCCGGCGCCGCAGCCGGACCTGCGCATCAACTGGAACCCGTTTTCCGAGACCTGGCGCAACCTGGTGCTGGCGCGTGGCAACCGCACGGTATTCCTGAGCCTGCTCGGCATTTCGTGGCTGTGGTTCCTGGGCGCCACCTTCCTGACCTCGTTCTTCAGCTATGCCAAGGATGTGCTGGGCGGCGACCAGAACGTGGTGACGCTGCTGCTGGCGGTGTTCTCGCTGGGCATCGGCACCGGTTCATTGCTGTGCGAGCGCTTGTCCGGGCGCCATGTCGAGATCGGCCTGGTGCCGTTCGGCTCGATCGGCATGACGGTGTTCGCGGTCGACCTGTACTTTGCCAGCCAGGGGCAGGCACCCGTGGCGCTCAGCAGCATCGGCGGCTTCCTGGCCGAGCCGCGCCACTGGCGCGTGCTGGCGGACCTGTTCCTGCTGGCCATGTTCGGCGGCTTCTACAGCGTGCCGCTGTACGCGCTGATCCAGAGCCGCAGCGCGCCCACGCACCGCGCCCGCATCATCGCCGCCAACAACATCCTGAACAGCTTCTTCATGATCGCCGCGTCGCTGCTGGGCGTGGCGATGACGCAGGCGGGCTACAGCATCCCGCAGCTGTTCCTGGTGGTGGGGCTGCTCAATGCGGTGGTGGCGGTCTACATCTACTCGCTGGTGCCGGAATTCCTGCTGCGCTTTATCGCGTGGATCCTGGTCCATACCCTCTACCGGCTGCGCCGCGTCAATGCCGAGCGCATTCCCGCCGACGGCCCGGCCGTGCTGGTCTGCAACCACGTCAGCTTTGCCGACGCGGTGGTGCTGATGGCCTGCAGCCCACGCCCGGTGCGCTTCCTGATGGACCACAACATCTTCAGGGTGCCGCTGCTGTCGTGGTTCTTCCGCCAGGCCCGCGCTATCCCGATCGCGCCGGCGCACGAGAATCCGGACATGCTCAGGCGTGCCTATGACAGCGTGGCGCAGGCGCTGGACGAGGGGGATCTGGTCTGCATCTTCCCCGAAGGCAAGATCACCGCCACCGGCGAGATCAACCCGTTCAGGCAGGGCGTGCAGCAGATCATCCGGCGCACGCCGGTGCCGGTGGTGCCGATGGCGCTGCGCGGGCTGTGGGGCAGCTTCTTTTCGCGCAAGGGGGCACCGGCGATGTCGCGGCCGTTCCGGCGCGGCATCCTGAACCGGCTGGAACTGGTGGTGGGCGAGCCGGTGCCGCCCGAGGCCGCCACCCCCGAAGGGCTGCAGCAGATGGTGCAGGCCCTGCGCGGCGACTGGCGCTAACGCCTTGTGCCGAACCCGAATCCACGATGATCACGCTCTACACCTTTGGCCCCGCCTTCGGGCTGCCCGACGCCAGCCCCTTCGTCACCAAGGCCGAGATGCTGCTCAAGCTGGCCGGCCTGCCTTACCAGGCGCGCCGCGGCAGCCTGCGGCGCGCGCCCAAGGGCAAGCTGCCCTACCTGGACGACATGGGCCGGATCGTGGCGGATTCCACCTTGATCCGCTGGCATATCGAGAAGACCTACCACATCGACTTCGACGCGGGCCTGAGCGCGGCCGAGCGCGGTATCGCCTGGGCCGCCGAGAAGCTGATGGAAGACCACCTGTATTGGGCGGTGGCGCGGGTGCGCTGGCTGGACCAGGCCAACTTCGACAAGGGGCCGGCCCAGTTCTTCCGCGGCGTGCCGGCGCCGGTGCGCGGCCTGGCCGAGCGGCTGGTGCGCTACAAGGTGCGCAAGACGCTGTGGGGGCAGGGCCTGGGCCGGCATAGCGAAGAAGACCTGGTGGCGCTGGCCAGCAAGGGCGTGACCTCGATCGCCGACATCCTGGGCGACAAGCCCTACCTGATGGGCAATGTGCCATGCGGGGCCGACGCCACGCTGTTTGCCTTTGCCGGCAGCCTGCTGTGCCCCGTATTCGACACTCCGATCCGCACCGCGGCCGAGGGGCATGCCAACCTGGTGGCCTATATGGAGCGGATGCGCGCCGAGTTCTACCCCGAACTGGCGCTGGAAAGCGCCGCCGCCTGAGCCTGCCGGGCCGCCCGAGGCCCGCCATTGGCCTTACAATGGAAACCTTCCCCAATTCCTGTGCGGTTTCCATCATGTCCGGCAACACCCTTGGCCTGCTTTTCACTGTTACCACCTTCGGCGAATCGCACGGGCCCGCCATCGGCGCGGTGGTGGACGGCTGCCCGCCGGGCATGGCGCTGACCGAGGCCGATATCCAGGGCGACCTGGACCGCCGCCGGCCCGGCACCTCGCGCCACGTCACGCAACGCCAGGAACCCGACCAGGTCGAGATCCTGTCCGGCGTGTTCGAGGGCAAGACCACCGGCACCCCGATCTGCCTGCTGATCCGCAATACCGACCAGCGCAGCAAGGACTACGGCAATATCGTCGAGACCTTCCGCCCGGGCCATGCCGACTACACCTACTGGCAGAAGTACGGCATCCGCGACCATCGCGGCGGCGGCCGCTCGTCGGCGCGCCTGACCGCGCCGGTGGTGGCGGCCGGGGCGGTGGCCAAGAAGTGGCTGCGCGAAAAGTATGGCACCGAGATCCGGGGCTATATGTCGCAGCTGGGCGAGATCGCGGTGCCGTTCACGGACTGGTCGCACGTGCCGGAGAACCCGTTCTTCGCGCCCAACGCCGACATCATCCCCGAGCTTGAAACCTATATGGACGCGCTGCGCCGCGACGGCGACTCGGTCGGCGCGCGCATCGAGGTGGTGGCCAGCAACGTGCCGGTGGGCCTGGGCGAGCCGCTGTTCGACAGGCTCGACGCCGACATCGCCCACGCCATGATGGGCATCAACGCGGTCAAGGGCGTGGAGATCGGCGCCGGCTTCGACAGCGTGGCCCAGCGCGGCAGCGTCCATGGCGACGAGCTGACCGCCGAGGGCTTCCGCACCAACAATTCCGGCGGCGTGCTGGGTGGCATCTCCACCGGCCAGGACGTCACCGTGTCGCTGGCGATCAAGCCGACGTCTTCCATCCGCACCCCGCGTGAATCGATCGACAAGGCCGGCAATGCCGCCACCGTCGAGACCTTCGGCCGCCACGACCCGTGCGTGGGCATCCGCGCCACGCCGATCGCCGAGGCCATGCTGGCGCTGGTGCTGATCGACCACGCCCTGCGCCACCGTGCCCAGTGCGGCGACGTCAAGGTCGATACGCCGCGCATTCCCGCGCAGGCCGGCCAGACCCCCTGACCTGACCTCGCGTTGGCCACGCCTTTCGCGGGCGGCGGTGCCACCGGCGCCGGCCGCCCCGACTACGCCCGTTTCGGGCTCTTCTATCTTGGCTACTACGGCTACGTCGGCCTGATCTCGCCGTACGTCAGCCTGTATTTCGCCGACCGCGGCTTCAACCCGGTGCAGATCGGCGTGCTGATGGCGAGCTTCCAGGTCAGCCGCATCGTCGGGCCCTACCTGTGGGGCTGGCTGTCCGACGTGATGCATACGCGCGTGCGCATCCTGCGCGTGAGCGCGTTCACCTCGTTGCTGGCCTTCCTGATGCTGCCGGGTGTGGGCAGCTACGGCGGCATGATGGCGATGATGCTGACGCTGAGCCTGCTCACCAGCGCGATGTCGCCGCTGGGCGATGCCCTGACCATCTCCACGCTGCGCCGCTACGGCGCCTTCGACCATAGCTACGGCCGCATCCGCATGTTCGGCTCGGTCGGCTTTATCGGCGCGGTGCTGGCCGGCGGGGCGCTGTTCGAAGCGGTCGGCATGCGCGCCTTCCCGTGGGTGGCCAGCACGCTGCTGGCGATCCTGGCCGGCGTGGTGCTGACCATGCATGACGCCGCCGACGACGGCCCGCGCACGGCGCCGCCGCGCGCCTTGCCGCTGCTGCGCCGCCCGGACGTGGCCTGGTTCCTGGCGTCAGCCTTCCTGATGATGTTCGCGCACGCCGCGCTCTATGTGTTCTATTCGCTGTGGCTGGCGCAGCTGGGCTACAGCAAGTTCGCCATTGGCGTGATGTGGACCATCGGCGTGGTCGCCGAGATCGTTTTCTTCTACTACCAGGGCCTGCTGTTCGCGCGCTATGCGCTGCGCACGATCCTGGCCGGCACCTTCGTGCTGGCGGCGCTGCGCTTCGGCCTGACCGGCTACCTTGCCCAGTTTGCCTGGCTCATGGCGCTGGTACAGGTGCTGCACGCGGCCACTTTTGCCGCGCACCACAGCGCCAGCCTGAAGCGGTTGCAGGCATGGTTTGCCGGGCCGCTGCAGGGGCGCGGGCAGGCGCTGTACACGGGCATTTCCTACGGCGTCGGCGGCACGCTGGGCGGGCTGGCGATGGGCTGGACCTGGAACGCGCTGGCGCCCGAGCATACCTTCGGGCTGGCCGCCATTGCCGCGGCGGCCGGCGCGTTCTGTGCGGTGATGAGCTTCCGCGCGGAAGGCGATGGCGCCGCTCAGGCCAGCGCCGCGCAGACCCGCTCGGCGATCGCCAGCGACGAGGTCAGCCCTGGCGACTCGATGCCGAACAGGTGAACCAGCCCCGGCACGCCATGCACGGCGGGGCCGTCGATGCGGAAGTCCGCGGCAACCTCGTGCGGCCCACTGATCTTGGGGCGGATGCCGGCATAGCCGGGTTGCAGCGCGCCGTCGGCCAGCCCCGGCCAGTAGCGGCGCACTTCGTCATAGAAACCGTCGGCGTCGGCCGGGTCCACGCCGTATTCGATCTCGTCGATCCAGCGCACATTGGGGCCGAAGCGCGCCTGGCCGCCCAGGTCGATGGTCAGGTGCACGCCCAGCCCGGCCGCCTCGGGCACCGGGTAGATCAGCCGTGAGAACGGCGCGCGCCCGGCCAGCGTGAAATAGCAGCCCTTGGCGTAGTACTGCGGCGGGATATGGGTCTCGGGCATGCCGTCGATGCGGCGCGCCAGTTCCGGCGCGGTCAGCCCGGCCGAGTTCACCACCGTGCGCGCCAGCAGCGTGGTGGCGCTGCCATCCTCGCTGCCGATCTCCAGCCGGATGCCGTCCGCCGTCACCGCGCCGCCCAGCACCGGCGACTGCACCGCCAGCATCGCCCCGGCGTTTTCCGCGTCGCCCAGCAGCGCGGTCATCAGGCCATGGCTGTCGACAATGCCGGTCGACGGCGACAGCAGCGCGGCATGGCACTGCAGTTGCGGCTCCAGCGCCTGCGCCTCGGCGCGGCTGACAAGGCGCAGGTCGTCCACGCCGTTGGCCGCCGCCTTGGCGCGGATGCCTTCGAGCGTTGCCACCTGGGCCTCGCTGGTGGCCACGATCAGCTTGCCGCAGCGCTGGTGCGCCACGTGGTGACTGGCGCAGTAGTCGTACAGCATGGCCTTGCCGCGCACGCACAGCTGTGCCTTGAGCGAGCCGGCCGGATAGTAGATGCCGGCGTGGATGACCTCGCTGTTGCGCGCGCTGGTGATGGTGCCGAAGGCGTTCTCGGTTTCCAGGATGATCACTTCGCGACCCTGCAGCGCGAGTGCGCGCGCCACCGCCAGTCCCACCACGCCGGCGCCGATGACGACGCAATCCACTGTTTCCATGGTTGTTCCTTGCTTCAAAGTCTGTGTGTTCGGAGGCTCAGGCCGTCAGGCCGAGGCGGGCGGCGGCGGCCGCAAGGTGCTGTTGCGCGGCACTGCGGGCGGCCGTGGCATCGCCGGCGGCAATCGCTTCGGCCAGCGCCGCATGTTCCTGGTCGGCGGCGCGCGGCGCGCCAGTCGTCACACTCAGCCGCGCGGTGTTCTCCCAGGCGCGCTGGCGCGCGGCCAGCATCTGCTGGCTGACGAAATCGGTCAGGCCGGTAAAGCAGGGGTTGTGCGCGGCTTCGGCAATGGCATGGTGGAAGGCCATGTCGGCCGCCGCCGCGCTGGCCATGTCGCCCTGGCCGTCGGCCTGTGCCTGCATCGCCGCCAGTGCGCCGCGGATGGCATCGATATCGGCATCCGTGCGCCGCTGCGCGGCCATTTCGGCGCAGGCGGTTTCCACTACCCGGCGCAGTTCGAACAGCTGCGCCAGCGTCGGGCCGCCGTCGGGCGCGCTGGCCACGCGCCAGGCCTTGCCGCCCGGGGTCTCCGACACATAAGCGCCCGAGCCCTTGCGCGTCACCAGCACGCCATCGGCCTTCAGCTGGGCGATGGCCTCGCGCACGATCGGCCGGCTCACGCCGAAGTTATCGGCCAGGCTGGCCTCGGCCGGCAGGCGCGCGCCCGCGCCGTAGCGGCCGGCGAGGATGTCGTCGTGCAGGGTCTGGGCGATGCGGCTGGCGAGCGAGGCCGGGCGGGGCAGGATGGTCATGGTTTTGATATGTCAGGCTGTCAGACAGCTTTTGTTGATTTTCGGCCTAACTTTGCGAGGCGTCAAGGTCTCCGTAGGGAGTGAATGCTACACATGCGACTCTGGTCAATCGCCGAGGGCTTAATTTCGCCGCTCCGGCGCCGATAGAAGTCTGATACAGGTGGCGGATCCTGCGCGTCGGCTCCGCCCAAGGCTTGCCATGCCCCCATCTAATGCCGGGGCCTACTGCGAACAGCCATGATCCAGCTCACACCTAACGATCTTCCCGTCGGATACCCGCTGCCCTGGTCATTGCTCGATGGCGAGGGCAACCTGGTGCTCGGCAGCGGCAGTGTCATTCCCGATGAACGCGACCTGGCGCTGGTGTTCCGCCATGGCGTGGTCTGTCGCGAAGATGGCCACGACGATGCCGATGACGAACTGCGTCCGGCCACCGGGCCGCTTGGCCTGCAGGTCGGCACGCTGCTGCATGTCAAGCATGAGGGCGAGGCCGCGCGCCCGGCCGCCAGCCGCCTGATCGGTTTTATCGAGCAGGGCCTGTTTGTCACCTGGCCGCAGCTCGGCGGGCGCGACCTGCCGCTGCAGGCGGGCGATGCCGTGCTGCTGCGCGGCTTCTCCGGACACGCCATCCACAGCTTCACCTCGACCATCACCGCCGTGTGCCGCAGCCCGTTTCGCTACCTGGTGCTGTCGGCGCCGGTGCAGAAGCACGCAATGCCGGTACGCAAGGCTGCACGCGTGCCAACCCGGCTGGCCGCCTACCTGACCGAGCCCGGCGATGACGACGACATCGACACCGGCACGGCGCGGCTGGCGCTGCTGTCCGACCTCAGCACCGGTGGCGCGCTGGTGCAGACCACCGCGCCGGCGCCGGCGCCGGGCAGCCGCGTGCGGCTGCGCTTCAAGATGCGCACGGCGTCACTGGACAGCGAGGTCACCATCGATGGCTGGATCCGCCTCGCGCCCCCCGGCGCGGCCAGCGACGATGCCGACTTTCCGGCCTTCGGCGTGGCCTTCGACGTGCTGGCCGAGCGCGAGCTGACGCTGCTGCAGTGCTACATCTACGAACAGCTGCTTTCCAGCACCCGCATGCCCTTGCAGCCCGCGGCTGTAGCGGCCGTTTAGAGGGAATCCGCTAATGTTTTGATTGTCTCGTCGGGGCGGCCAGTCTTTACTGCTTCCAACATAAAAAGACCCACCACCGAGGAGACAAGATGGAGCACAGCGGACACCACGCGTGCGGACGACGCACGCCCGCGCTACGCGAGCAGAAGGCCGGCAAGGCCTTGCGCAGGCTCGCAGGCACAGCCACGCTGGTCGCAGCGGCCATGCTGGCGCAGCCAGCACCAGCCCTGGCCGCGAGCGGCGACTACGCGAAGACGCGTTACCCGATCGTGCTGGTCCACGGACTGACCGGCGCGGCCAGGATGGGTGGTGTGCTCGACTACTGGTATGGCATCCCCGAAGTGCTGCGGGCCAACGGCGCGCAAGTCTATGTGGCCACGGTGCCGTCGTTCAACAGCGACGAAGAGCGCGCCCTGGCGCTGCAGGCCTATGTGCGCGCGGTCAAGCTGGAAAGCGGCGCAGACAAGGTCAACCTGATCGGCCACAGCCAGGGCGGGCCGACCTCGCGCATGCTGGCGGCGATGTCGCCGCAGGACGTGGCCTCGGTCACCACCATCGGCAGCCCGCATCGCGGCAGCGAAGTGGCCGACACCGTGCTGGACCTGATCAATGGCGTCAACAGTATTCCGATCGCCGGGCCGGTACTCGTCGGCATCATCCAGGGCGTGCTCGATACAGTGGGCTGGTTCAACGGCATCGGCAACGGGCAGGCGCTGGACCAGGATGCGCTGGCCTCGCTCAAGATCCTGACCACGCGTGGCGCCGCCGAGCAGAATGCGCGCCTCGATGCCACGCTGGTGCCCGGCACGAAATCGGCACTGGGGCCGGATTGCAATACTGCTGGCGCGGTGTCCGAGCAACGGCAGGCGCGCGATGCCGCGGGCAACTTCGTCACCCATACCCAGGCCGCGTATTCCTGGACCGGGCAGGGTGGGCCGTTCAGCCTGCTGCGCTCCAACCTGCTGGATCCGACCACGGTGATGATGTCGGCGTCGGCCGGGCTGATGGACCTGAAGGGCGCCGGCCCCAATGACGGGCTGGTCTCGGTCTGCAGCAGCAAGTGGGGCCGGGTGCTGGCCACGGGCTACTACTGGAACCATCTCGACGAGGTGAACCAGATGGCCGGCCTGTACCAGGACGTCGATCCGCGCACGGTCATTCTCAGCCACGCCAACCGGCTGCGCAATGACCAGCTCTGAGCGCTCGCCGCGGCCCTGGCTGGCCTTGCTGCCGGCCGGCGCGGCGGCGGCCGCGGTGTACTGGCTGACGATGCCGTCTGGCCCGGTTGCCGTGCCGCAGCGCCCGGCAGCGATCACCACCGCTGCGAGTCCTTCGGCGACATCGGCTGACGCCGGACCCGCCGGCGTGGCTGCCTTGCCATCGCTGTCCGGCGTCGACGTGCCCGCGGGCCCCGAACTCGACGCGCAAGGCAACCTGCGCCTGACGCGCGCGCTGCGCACCTACTTCGACTACTTCCTCAGCGCCCGCCACGACGCCGGCGGCGCCGACGCGCTGGACCGGCTGGTGTACGACGATATCCGCCGCCGCGTGCCGCAGCCCGCGGCAGGGCAGGCGTGGCAGCTGTGGCAGCGCTACCTGGCTTATCTTGCCGAGATTCAAGCGCTGGCCGCGCGCAAGCCGCGGGCGGATACGAACGGCACGCTGGATGCGGCACAAGTGCAGCAGTTGCGCGCGCTGCAGGCCGGGCGTAACGGCGCGCGGCAGCACCTGCTGCCGGAGGTGGCGGCAATCTGGTTCGGCGACGAGCAGGTGTATGACGATGCCATGCTGGCGCGGCTGGACATCGCGGCACAATCCGGCCTGGATGACGCGCAGCGGCGGCAGCGGCTGGCCGAACTCGAAGCCACGCTGCCCGAGCCACTGCGTGCGGCACGGGAGGCCAGCGCGCGTCCGCAGGCGATCAGCGACACCATCGCCGGCATGCAGGCCGCCGGCCGCAGTGCGCAGGACATCGGTGCGGCGTTGGCGCAGGCCTACGGTGCCGAGGTGGCGCAGCGCTACCAGCAGCAGGCGCAAGCCGGGCAGGCCTGGCGGCAGCGCTACGACGACTACGCCGCGCGCCGCGAGCAGATCGAGTCATTCCCGGGGTTGTCGGAGCAGGACCGCCGGCAGCAGCTGGATGCGCTGCGCAGCCAGGCCTTCGGCAATCCCGCCGAGGCGCTGCAGGCCGAGGTGGTCGACAAGGCGATGGCCGCGCGGCGGCAGGCACGATAGCCGCGCTGCATCGCCCAAAGAAAAACGGCACCGGGTTTCCGGTGCCGTTTTTTCTGCCGCTGGCGCGGCAGGCTTACATCCCGACGTAGTTCGGACCGCCGCCGCCTTCCGGCGTCACCCAGACGATGTTCTGGGTCGGATCCTTGATGTCGCAGGTCTTGCAGTGAACGCAGTTCTGCGCATTGATCTGCAGACGTTCCTTGCCCGACGTCTCGTCCTGCACGAACTCATACACACCTGCCGGGCAGTAGCGCGACTCGGGGCCGGCGTACCTGTCCCAGTTGATGTTGACCGGAACGCTGGCGTCCTTGAGCGTCAGGTGCGCCGGCTGGTTCTCTTCGTGGTTGGTGTTGCTGATGAACACCGAGCTCAGGCGGTCGAAGGTCAGCTTGCCGTCCGGCTTCGGATACTCGATCTTCTGGCACTCGGCCGCGGGCTTCAGGTACACATGGTCCGGCTTCACGCGGTGGATGGTCCATGGCGGGTTGCGGATGCCTAGCTTGGGCAGCAGCCATTGCTCGATGCCGGTCATCAGCGTGGCGGTGGTGCGGCCCTTCTTGAACCACTGCTTGAAGTTCTTGGCCTGCAGCAGTTCCTTGTGCAGCCAGCTCTGCTCGAACGCGGTCGGGTAGGCGGCCAGCTCATCGTGCTGGCGGCCGGCCTGCAGCGCGTCATAGACGGCCTCGGCGGCTAGCATGCCGGTCTTGATGGCGGCGTGGCTGCCCTTGATGCGCGAGGCGTTCAGGTAGCCGGCGTCGCAGCCGACCAGCGCGCCGCCCGGGAACACGGTCTTGGGCAGCGACAGCAGGCCACCGGCGGTGATGGCGCGGGCACCGTAGGAGAGGCGCTTGCCGCCCTCGAAGTACTGGCGGATTTCCGGATGCGTCTTGAAGCGCTGGAATTCCTCGAACGGAGACAGCCACGGGTTAGTGTAGTCCAGGCCGACCACAAAGCCGACCGCGACCTTGTTGTCTTCCATGTGGTACAGGAACGAGCCACCGTAGGTGGCGGGGTCGAGCGGCCAGCCGGCGGTGTGCACCACCAGGCCTGGCTTGTGCTTGGCCGGGTCGATCTCCCACAGTTCCTTCAGGCCGATGCCGTAGCTCTGCGGATCCTTGCCGGCATCGAGCTTGAATTTCTCGATCAGTTGCTTGCCCAGGTGGCCGCGCGCGCCTTCGGCGAAGATGGTGTACTTGGCATGCAGTTCCATGCCCAGCTGGAAGTTGTCGGTGGGCTCGCCTTCCTTGTTGATGCCCATATTCCCGGTGGCCACGCCCATGACCGAGCCGTCTTCGTTGTAGAGCACTTCGGCGGCGGGGAAGCCCGGGAAGATCTCAATGCCCAGCGCCTCGGCCTGCTGGCCCAGCCAGCGCACGAAGTTCGACAGGCTGATGATGTAGTTGCCTTCGTTGTGGAAGCACTCTGGCAGCAGGGCCGGAGGCGTGCCCTTGGAGCCGGACTCGTTCAGGAACAGGAACTTGTCTTCGGTGACGGCCTGGTTCAGCGGCGCGCCCAGTTCCTTCCAGTTCGGGATCAGTTCATTGAGGGCGCGCGGGTCCATGATGGCGCCCGACAGGATGTGGGCGCCGGGCTCGGA
The DNA here is from genome assembly GCF_016127575.1 of Cupriavidus necator. Taxonomy (NCBI): domain Bacteria; kingdom Pseudomonadati; phylum Pseudomonadota; class Betaproteobacteria; order Burkholderiales; family Burkholderiaceae; genus Cupriavidus; species Cupriavidus necator. The sequence goes on along the minus strand of NZ_CP066018.1, from coordinate 75,603 downwards.
GCCCTTTTCCAGCACGCACACGTTGACGTCGGCGCCTTTCTCCTGCGCGAGTTGCTTCAGGCGGATGGCGGTGGCCAGGCCGGCGGGGCCGCCGCCGACGATGACCACATCGTATTCCATGGCTTCGCGCGGGCCGAACTGCTCCAGGAGCTGTTGCTGATCCATTGTCTCTAACCCTCTATTTCTTTGCTGCTTGCTTGCAATTGTGGGAAATGCGGTGATCGTTTTGCCGAGAACCGGGCCAGCGCGCGGACGGGAACCGCGGATGGGTGAGTTGGCAGCGATTTGGGGTCCAAAGACTCCCGGATCGCGCGTTTTCCCTCTTTCCCTTTGCTGGTCAAGTTCTTAGAATCTCCGGCATTGTCCGGGACTCGCCACCCACAGGCAAGGATTTTTTTGGAACGGTCGTTCTTTTTTTGATATGCTGCCTTCTGCTCCCGAATAGGCCGGAGGAGCTCCCGCACAAGAGGTAATCATGGGTTTGTCGATCAATCTGGAAGGCAAGGTCGCGCTGGTCACCGGCGCTTCAAGCGGGCTGGGCTCGCGTTTCGCCACGGTGCTGGCCGCCGCCGGCGCCAAGGTGGTGCTGGCCTCGCGCCGAACCGAGCGGCTCAAGGAACTGCGCGCTGCGATCGAGGCCGAGGGCGGCAGCGCCCATGTGGTGCGGCTGGACGTCACCGACCCGGACAGCATCCGCGCCGCGGTGGCGCATGCGGAGACTGAGGCCGGCTCCATCGACATCCTGGTCAACAACTCCGGCGTGTCGACCACGCAGAAGCTGACCGATGTGACCGCCGACGACTTCGATTTCGTGTTCGACACCAATACCCGCGGTGCCTTCTTCGTCGCCCAGGAAGTGGCCAAGCGCATGATCGCGCGCGCCAAGGGCGCCGAGCGCAACGGCAGCCCGCTGCCGCAGGCGCGGATCGTCAATGTCGCGTCGGTGGCGGGGCTGAAGGTGCTGTCGCAGATCGGCGTGTATTGCATGAGCAAGGCGGCCGTGGTGCACATGACCAAGGCCATGGCGCTGGAATGGGCGCGCCATGGCATCAATACCAACGCGATCTGCCCGGGCTATATCGATACCGAGATCAACCACCACCACTGGGATTCGGACGCCGGCCAGAAGCTGATCCAGATGCTGCCGCGCAAGCGCCTGGGCAAGCCGGAGGATCTCGACGGCCTGTTGCTGCTGCTCGCATCCGACCAGTCGCAGTTCATCAACGGCGCTGTCATCACCGCCGACGACGGCATGGTCTGACCGCCTGATCGCTGACCGGGGGGGCGCAAGGCCCCCTGCATCCCGGCTGCGCGCCAAAAGCGCCGCGGGATGCCCGGACTGCACGCCCAGGGCTTATCCGGTCCCCTTGGGTGCGCCGTCGTCAGCACACATCAATCATCAGAAAATTCGTGCGTGGCGGGCCAGTCTTGGCATAATCCGCCATGTCTGCAGATTAAGTCTTTACATACAAGTAAAAAAACGCCGCGGTGGCCGCATGGCCCGAGCGGCCCGGACCGGAGGCCGGGGAGATGGAGCAACAAGAAGAGGCACGGCGCAACGCCGTGCCGCAACACGTCGTCGATTCCGCGGTGATCCCGCAGGCCGCCGACGAAGCGCAGGACGCTGATTTCCGGGTATCGCCCCGCATCGAGGACTGGGTTGGCGTGATCGTGATGGTGCTGCTGGTCGGCATCACTTTCGCCAACGTGGTGGTCCGCTATTTCACCGACGAGTCATTTGCCTGGACCGAGGAGTTCTCGGTCTTCCTGATGATCGTGCTGGCGCTGGTCGCCGGCAGCGCCGCGGTGGCACGCGATCGCAATATCCGCATCGAATTCTTCTTCGAGCGCGGCAGCGCGGCCCGCCAGCGCCGCCTGGCGATCCTGTCGGCGCTGGCGGTGGCGGTGATGTTCATCGCGCTGGCGGTGCTGGGCGCACGCATTACCTGGGATGAGTACACCTTCGGCGAGACCTCGCCGGGCATCGGCGTGCCGAGCTGGTGGTACTCGATCTGGCTGCCGGTGCTGTCTGCCGGCATCGCGCTGCGCGCGCTGGGGCTGGTGCTACGCAACGTGCGCGCGCTCAAGGCGCTGCATGAAGGCAAGGCCACCACGACGGAGAAGGCGCAATGACGTTCGTCGCCATCACCCTGTTCGTGGTCTTTATCGGCCTGATGCTGCTGGGCGTGCCCATCGGCGTGTCGCTGGGCCTGGGCGGCCTGGTTGCCATCGGCCTGTCCAATCTCGACACCCAGATGTTCGGCCTGCTGGCCGTGCCGCAGAACTTCTATGCGGGGCTGGCCAAGTATCCGCTGCTGGCGATCCCGATGTTCGTGCTGGTGGGGTCGATCTTCGACCGCTCCGGCGTGGCGCAGCGGCTGGTGACCTTTGCCATCGCCATCGTTGGCCGCGGCCCGGGCATGCTGCCGCTGGTGGCGATCCTGGTGGCGATGTTCCTCGGCGGCATCTCCGGCTCCGGCCCGGCCAACGCGGCCGCGGTGGGCGGCGTGATGATCGCGGCGATGTCGCGCGCCGGTTATCCGGGTTCGTACAGTGCCGCGGTGGTCGGCGCGGCAGCCGCGACCGACATCCTGATCCCGCCGTCGGTGGCCCTCATCATCTACAGCGTGCTGGTGCCCGGCGCATCGGTGCCGGCCTTGTTCGCCGCGGGCATGATCCCCGGCATCCTGGCCGGCGTGGCGCTGATCGTTCCGGCCGTGTGGCTGGCGCGCAAGCACAACATGGGCGCGATCGAAGCCGCGCTGCCGCGCCCGCCGTTCTGGAAGAGCCTGCGCGAGGCCGCATGGGGCCTGGTGGCGCCGTTCCTGATCCTGGGCGGCATGCGCGCCGGCTGGTTCACGCCGACCGAAGCCGCCGTGGTGGCAGTGGTCTACGGCCTGTTCGTCGGCATGGTGGTGTACCGCAGCATCGGCATGCGCGACCTGTTCACCATCTTCCAGGAGGCGGCCGAGACCTCGGCAGTGATCCTGCTGGTGGTGGCACTGGCCGGCATCTTCGCCTATGCGCTGTCGACGCTGGGCGTGATCGACCCGCTGGCGCACGCCATCGCCAATTCCGGGCTGGGCGAGTACGGCGTGCTGGCGCTGATCGTGCTGCTGCTGATGACGGTCGGCATGTTCCTGGACGGCATCTCGATCTTCCTGATCTTCGTGCCGCTGCTGCTGCCCATTGTCAATGCCTTCCACTGGAACCCGGTGTGGTTCGGCGTGGTGCTGACACTGAAGGTGGCGCTGGGCCAGTTCACGCCGCCGCTGGCCGTGAACCTGATGGTGTCGTGCCGGATTGCCCGGGTGCGCATGGAAGAGACCGTGCCCTGGGTGATCTGGATGTTGCTGGCGATGTTTATCGCCATGCTGATGGTGCTGGCCTATCCGCCGCTGGCGACCTGGCTGCCTGAGTACCTCGGCTACTGATGTTCCGCATTCACAAACAAGAATTGACGCTTTCCCGAGAGGAGATGAAATGAAACGTCGTGCCCTGATGCTCGCAACGGCTGCCGCCATTGCCGCTTCCGCCTTCGCCCCCGCCGGCGCAATGGCCCAGACCTACAAGTCCGAGTACAAGATGTCGCTGGTGCTCGGCCCGGCCTTCCCGTGGGGCAAGGGCGGCGAGATCTGGGCCGACCTGGTCAAGCAGCGCACCAACGGCCGCATCAATATCAAGCTGTACCCGGGCACCTCGCTGGTGGCCGGCGACCAGACCCGCGAGTTCTCGGCGATCCGCCAGGGCGTGATCGACATGGCGGTGGGCTCGACCATCAACTGGTCGCCGCAGGTCAGGGAACTGAACCTGTTCTCGCTGCCGTTCCTGATGCCCGACTACAAGGCGCTGGACGCGCTCACGCAGGGCGAAGTCGGCAAGTCGATCTTCGCCACGCTGGAAAAAGCCGGCGTGGTGCCGCTGGCCTGGGGCGAGAATGGCTTCCGCGAGGTGTCCAACTCCAAGCGCGAAATCCGCAAGCCGGAAGACCTCAAGGGCATGAAGCTGCGCGTGGTCGGTTCGCCGCTGTACATCGAGACCTTCAACGCGCTGGGCGCCAACCCGACCCAGATGAGCTGGGCCGATGCGCAGCCGGCGATGGCCTCGGGCGCGGTCGACGGGCAGGAGAACCCGCAGTCGGTGTTCGCCGCCGCCAAGCTGTACACGGTGGGCCAGAAGTTCGTCACCACCTGGGGCTACGTGGCTGACCCGCTGATCTTCGTGGTCAACAAGCAGATCTGGGAAAGCTGGACCCCGGCCGACCGCGAGATCGTGAAGCAGGCCGCCGTCGACGCCGGCAAGCAGGAAATCGCGCTGGCCCGCAAGGGCCTGGCCGAGCCGGGCGCGCCGGCCTGGAAGGACATGGAGGCGCACGGCGTCAAGGTCACGCACCTGACGCCGGCCGAGCATGACGCCTTCCGCAAGGCCACCGCCAAGGTCTACGACAAGTGGAAGAAGCAGATCGGCACCGACCTGGTGACCAAGGCCGAAGGCGCGATCGCCAAGCGCTGAGCCAAGCAGAGGGCCCGCCAGACCCGGCGGGCCTGTTCTTTTGGAGGCTGTGATGAAGCACGTCTATACGGTGGTCATGCCGATCCGCTGGGGCGACATGGATGCCATGGGCCATGTCAACAACACCGTCTACTTCCAGTACCTGGAGCAGGCGCGCATCGAGTGGTTCGCGTCGCTGGGCCGCGGCGGCAAGGATGCACGCGGGCAGGGGCCGGTCATCATCAATGCGCACATGACTTTCCTGAAGCAGCTGCGCTACCCGGGCGACATCGAGTGCCGCGTCTACGCCGGCCAGCTCGGCCGCACCAGCTTCGAGACCCGCATGGAAATCCGCCGCACCGACCAGCCCGACGTGGTCTGGGCCGAGGGCGGGGCCAAGGTGGTGTGGTGCGATTACACGCAGGAGAAGTCGGTGCCGGTGCCGGCAGAGATCCGCGCGATCATCGAGGGCTGATGCCTGCCACGGGGCTCAGTGGTTGACCAGCCGCTGCACCAGGTCCACCGACGTGCTGGCCCCGTACTTCTTCATCAGCCGCGCCCGGTAGATGTCCACCGTGCGCGGGCTGATCGCCAGCAGCTTGCCGATCTGCTTGCTGGTCTTTCCCTCCACCAGCTGCGCCGCGATCTCGCGTTCGCGCGCGGTCAGCTCCGCAGTGACCTGGCGCTTCTGCGACAGATCCTCGAAGGTCCAGATCCCCGCGCCCAGCGGTTGCGTGCGGTCCAGTGCGCGCCCGGTGACATGGCACCAGAACAGCTCGCCGCCGGCGCGCTTCATGATGCGTTCGTCCGAGTACATGCCGCGCTTGCCCATGATCGGCGCGATGCGCGCGCCGGTGCGCTCGAATTCGTCGGCGGTGGGGTAGAGCACCTGGAAGGACTGGCCCAGCAGCGCTTCGCGCGTGGTGCCGAAAATGCGGCAGACCTCCTCGTTGCAGTCCTCGATCACGCGTTCGCGTGACAGCACCAGGCCCACGGGGGCGAGCTGGAAGGCGGTCTGGTAGTCGATTGCGGGCATCTGCTTATGTATTTTTACGTAATGGCGTAGCCGGCTGCGCTTGCGTATGCTGTCGGTCGGACGAGTTGCGGCGACTGTCGCCCGCCTGTTGCCGATTGTACCGTTACAATTTCCCTGCGTCGCCCGCCGCACAACCCGGTGGCGGGAAGAGCGACAGGGAACTACCGAGGAAGGAGCGAAGCATGAACAAGGTCTACGCCAGCGCCGCAGAAGCGCTTGCAGGCGTCGTCCGCGACGGCCAGACGATCGCCGTGGGCGGTTTCGGCCTGTGCGGCATCCCCGAGGCGCTGATTGCCGCGCTGCGCGACAGCGGCGCCAAGCAGCTGACCTGTATCTCCAACAACGCCGGCGTCGATGGCTTCGGCCTGGGCCTGCTGCTGGCCACGCGCCAGATCAGCAAGATGATCTCGTCCTACGTGGGCGAGAACAAGGAGTTCGAGCGCCAGTACCTGGCGGGCGAACTTGAGCTGGAATTCACCCCGCAAGGCACGCTGGCCGAGAAGCTGCGCGCCGGCGGCTCGGGCATCCCGGCCTTCTTCACCAAGACCGGTGTCGGCACCATCGTCGCCGAAGGCAAGGAAATCCGCGAATTCGACGGCCAGCAGTACGTGATGGAGCGTTCGCTGACCGCCGACGTGGCGCTGGTCAAGGCATACAAGGCTGACAAGGCCGGCAACCTGGTGTTCCGCCGCACCGCGCGCAACTTCAACCCGATGTGCGCCATGGCGGGCAAGGTCACCATCGCCGAGGTCGAGCATATCGTCGAGACCGGCGAGCTGGACCCGGATGAAATCCACCTGGCCGGCATCTTCGTGAAGCGCCTGGTGCTGAACACCACCCCCGAGAAACGCATCGAGCAGCGCACCGTGCGCGCGGCCAGCTAAGGAGACGCATCATGGCATGGACACGTGACGAAATGGCCGCGCGCGCCGCGACCGAGCTGCAGGACGGTTTCTACGTCAACCTGGGCATCGGCCTGCCGACGCTGGTGGCCAACTGGGTGCCCGAAGGCATGGAAGTGTGGCTGCAGTCCGAGAACGGACTGCTGGGCATCGGCCCGTTCCCGACCGAGGACGAAGTCGACGCCGACATGATCAACGCCGGCAAGCAAACCGTGACGACGCTGCCGGGCTCGTCGATCTTCTCGTCGGCCGACTCGTTCGCGATGATCCGCGGCGGCCACATCAACCTGGCGATCCTGGGTGCGATGCAGGTCAGCGAAAAGGGCGACCTGGCCAACTGGATGATCCCGGGCAAGATGGTCAAGGGCATGGGCGGCGCGATGGACCTGGTCGCCGGCGTCGGCCGAGTGGTGGTGCTGATGGAACACACCGCCAAGAAGAAGGATGGCACCGAGGACATCAAGATCCTGAAGGACTGCAACCTGCCGCTGACCGGCGTGGGCGTGGTCAACCGCATCATTACCGACCTGGGCGTGATCGACGTGACCGACGAAGGCCTGAAGCTGGTGGAAACGGCTCCGGGTGTCAGCCGCGAGGAAATCCAGGCCAAGACTGGCGCTCCGCTGCTGTAAGCGGGCTGAGCTCCGAAGCCTGGCAGGGCCCCTGAGGTGCGATGCGCCGCAGGGGCTTTTTTGTCGGGTCGCTTCGCTTTGGAATTGCCCGGCCGGGCTACGCCAGCCGGCTGCATTCCCTAGCTCTTCCGGCGAATAGCCCGGCAATATCGCTGCGCACTAAGCTGGCTGCTCTCCGGCAAGGCGCAGACCCTGCCGCCCGGCAGCCGCAGGTCAGCCTGCCTGCTTGTTGTAGCTGGCGAACACCGAAGCGGCGCCATCCGCTTTTACGATCAGCACGTCGAACGGGTCCTTGCGCGGGCCCTGTTCCATGCCGGGCGAGCCGACCGGCATGCCCGGCACGGCCAGGCCGACGGCCTTGGGTTTTGCTGCCAGCAGCTTGCGGATATCCGCCGCCGGCACATGGCCCTCGATGGCGTAGCCGCCGATATACCCGGTGTGGCAGGAGCCAAAGCGTTCCGGCATGCCGAAGCGCTTGCGGTACACGCCGGTGTCCTCGACATCATGCACCGTCACGGTGAAGCCGTTGCTGCGCAGGTGCTTGACCCAATCCTCGCAGCAGCCGCACAGCGGGCTCTTGTAGACGTCGATGGCAAGCGGCTTGGCGGCTTGCGCCAGCGCGCCGGCCACCGGTGCCAGCGCCCCGGCCGAGACCGCGCCCAGCGCCAGCGCGCGCAGGAAACTGCGTCGTTGCATCGTTTGCTCCTTACTGCGCCACCCAGCCGCCGTCCATGTTCCAGATCGCGCCGCGGACCTGGCGGGCCGCTTCGGACGACAGGAACACGGCCAGCGCGCCCAGCTCATCGGGCGTGACGAACTGTCCCGAGGGTTGTTTCTCCAGCACCAGCTCGCGCTTGGCCTGTTCCACCGGAATGCCTTCCTTCTGCGCGCGGGCTTCGACCTGCTTCTGCACCAGTGGCGTCAGCACCCAGCCCGGGCAGATCGCGTTGGCGGTGACGCCGGTCTGCGCGGTTTCCAGCGCGGTCACCTTGGTGAAGCCGACGATGCCGTGCTTGGCCGCCACGTAGGCGGACTTCTGCGCCGAGGCCACCAGCCCGTGGGTGGAGGCGACATTGATGATGCGGCCCCAGTCCTTCTGCTTCATGCCGGGCAGCGCCAGGCGCGTGGTGTGGAAGGCCGAGGTCAGGTTGATGGCGATGATCGCGTCCCAGCGCTCGGGCGGGAAATCCTCGATCGCGGCCACGTGCTGGATGCCGGCGTTGTTGACCAGGATGTCGGCGCCGCCGAAGTCGGACTGCGCGTAGCGCATCATGTCTTCGATCTCGGCCGCCTTGCTCATGTCGGCGCCGTGGTAGCCGACCCGGATCCCCTGGCCGGCCTGCGCGATTTCTGCCTTTGCGGCGTCCGCGTCACCAAAGCCGTTGACGATGATGTTGGCGCCCTGGGCCGCCAGCGCTTTCGCGATGCCGAGCCCGATGCCGCTGGTCGAGCCAGTCACCAGTGCGGTCTTGCCGTTGAGCATGTAAGCCTCCGTCGAGAGAAAGGAATGCCACAGAAAGGTTGCCACAGGGTTGGCGGAGCGCGCCGTGGCGGTGCGCGGCCGCGCACGCGGGACGCTGACACTGTGCTGTGGCATTGTACCCGCTGCGGCGTACAATCCAGCTTTGCTCAACCTCCGGCAGCGCCGTCTTTTTGCGGTCCGCGGTCCGGTTCGTCAGGGAGTCCAGATGTCTGCCAGTCCGCGTCTCGGTTTTGTCCAGTGCATCAGTCCGGCGGGCCTGCACCGCATGGCCTACCACGAGTGGGGCGACCCCGCCAATCCGCGCGTGCTGGTGTGCGCGCATGGGCTGACGCGCACCGGCCGCGACTTCGACACCGTCGCCAGCGCGCTGTGCGGCGACTACCGCGTGGTCTGCCCCGATGTGGCCGGGCGCGGCCGCTCGGAATGGCTGGCCGATGCCAACGGCTACGTGGTGCCGCAGTATGTGTCCGACATGGTCACGCTGATTGCGCGGCTCAACGTGGAGAAGGTGGACTGGTTCGGCACCTCGATGGGCGGGCTGATCGGCATGGGCCTGGCCGGGCTGCCGAAGTCGCCGGTGCGCAAGCTGCTGCTCAACGACGTGGGCCCGAAGCTGGCGCCGTCGGCGGTGGAACGGATCGGCGCCTACCTGGGGCTGCCGGTGCGCTTCAAGACCTTCGAGGAAGGCCTGGCCTACCTGCAAACCATCAGCGCATCGTTCGGCCGCCATACGCCCGAGCAGTGGCGCGAGCTCAACGCCGCCATCCTGAAACCGGTGCAGGGCACGGACGGCCTGGAATGGGGCTTGCATTACGATCCGCAGCTGGCGGTGCCGTTCCGCAAATCCACGCCCGAGGCCATTGCTGCCGGCGAGGCCGCGCTCTGGCGCAGCTTCGAGGCCATCGAAGGCCCGGTGCTGGTGGTGCGCGGCGCGCAGTCGGACCTGCTGCTGCGCGAGACCGTGGCCGAAATGGTGGCGCGCGGCAAGCATGTGAGTTCGGTGGAAGTGCCCGACGTGGGCCATGCCCCGACCTTTGTCGATCCGGCGCAGATTGCGATCGCCCCGCAGTTCTTTACCGGGGCCTGATGGCATCGCATGCCGGCCCTGTTTTTATCAGTCAACGCATTGTCATGAGTAACCTTGAACTGAAGCGCGCCCATGTGGGCAAGCGGTTGTCCGAATACGCGGTCTATAACGGCGTGGTGTATCTCGCCGGTCAGGTGCCCGAGGTCGATCCCAAGGCCGATATCCGCGGCCAGACGCGCGAGGTCCTCGGCCATATCGACCGGCTGCTGGCCGAGGCCGGCAGCGACAAGACCCGCATCCTGTCGTGCCAGATCTTCCTGACCAATGTCGACCAGATCGGCGAGATGAACGAGGTCTGGGACGCCTGGGTGCCGCAAGGCAACACGCCCCCGCGCGCCACTGTCGAAGCCCGTCTGGCCAATCCCGATTACCTGATCGAAGTGGTGGTGACCGCTGCGCTCAACTGATGCAGGCGTTGTGACATGGTGACGTCCACCGACCTGACCGGTCGGGTCGCGGGCATTCCGGATGCCGAACTGGTCGAACGCGCACTGGCCTACGTGCGCGAGCATGGTGCCGAGGTAGCGCTGCCCACCGGCGAGACCGTGCTGTCGCACGCGCAGGGCATGCTGCGCATTCTCGACGGCCTGCGCGTCGACGACGCCGCGCGTGCCGCCGCCTGCCTGTTCGGGCTGGTGGCCTTCGTGCCCGGTACCGAGGCCGAGATCGCACCGCGCTTTGGAGACGAGGTGGCACGGCTGGTCGACGGTGTGCGGCAGCTGCTGCGCATCGGTGCCATCGCCGGCAGCCGCCCCGAGGCCGAGCCGGCCGCGCCGTCCAAGAACGAAGCGCAGGCGCGCCACGAACAGGTCGAGGCGCTGCGCAAGATGCTGCTGGCGTTTGCGCAGGACATCCGCGTGGTGCTGGTGCGCCTGGCCTCGCGGCTGCAGACCCTGCGCTGGCTGGCCGAGACCAAGCAGGCGCCGCAGCCGGGCGTGGCGCGCGAAACGCTGGACATCTACGCGCCGCTGGCCAATCGCCTTGGTATCTGGCAGATGAAGTGGGAACTGGAGGACCTGGCGTTCCGCTTCGAGCAGCCCGATACCTACAAGCGCATCGCCAAACTGCTGGACGAGAAGCGCATCGAGCGCGAAGGCTATATCGGCGGCGCCATCGAACGGCTGCAGTCCGAGCTGGCGACTGCCGGCATCCGTGCCGAGGTCAGCGGGCGGCCCAAGCATATCTACAGCATCTGGAAGAAGATGCGCGGCAAGGAGCTGGATTTTGCCGACCTGTACGATGTGCGCGCCTTCCGCGTGATCGTCGACGATATCAAGGACTGCTACACGGTGCTGGGTATCGTCCACCATATCTGGCAGCCGATCCCGCGCGAGTTCGACGACTATATCTCGCGGCCCAAGGCCAATGGCTACAAATCGCTGCATACGGTGGTGATCGGCGATGACGGGCGCGCCTTCGAGGTGCAGATCCGCACGCATGAGATGCACCACTTTGCCGAATACGGCGTGGCCGCGCACTGGCGCTACAAGGAAGCGGGCAGCCGCGGCTATGCCGGGCAGTTCTCCGCCAGCGAGCGCTATGACGAGAAGATTGCCTGGCTGCGCCAGCTGCTGGCGTGGAAGGACGATGCCGACCACAGCGTGGCGCACGATGAATCGTGGGAGCAGATCAAGCACGCCGCGATCGACGACCACATCTACGTGCTGACGCCGCAGGCGCGCGTGGTGGCGCTGCCGCAGGGCGCCACCGCGGTGGACTTTGCCTACTACCTGCACAGCGATCTCGGCCACCGCTGCCGCGGCGCGCGCGTGGACGGCACCATGGTGCCGCTGAACACGCCGCTGAAGAACGGCCAGACCGTGGAGATCATCGCGGTCAAGCAGGGCGGACCGTCGCGCGACTGGCTCAACGCGGACCTGGGCTACCTGGCCAGCAGCCGCGCGCGGGCCAAGGTGCGGGCCTGGTTCAATGCGCTCGATTCGCAGGAGACCATCGCCCAGGGCCGCGTGCTGATCGACAAGACCCTGCAGCGCGAAGGCAAGACCGCGGTCAAGCTGGAAGACCTGGCCACGCGGCTGGGCTTCAAGACGCCGGAGGACCTGTTTGCGGCAGTGGCCAAGGACGAGTTCAGTCTGCGCCACGTGGAGCACGCGCTGCGACACCCGGAGGGCGAGGTCCAGGCGCCGCTGAGCGAGGAAGACGCTGTCACCAAGAAGAGCCGCGCCACCAGCGTGGCGCGCGGCGCCAAGAGCGGCGTGCTGGTGGTGGGGGTGGATTCGCTGATGACGCAGATGTCGCGCTGCTGCAAGCCGGCGCCGCCGGACGACATCGTCGGCTTTGTCACGCGCGGGCGCGGGGTGTCGATCCATCGGCGCAGCTGCCACACCTTCCAGCAACTGGCCGGGCGCGCGCCGGAGCGGGTGATCCAGACCGAGTGGGGCCAGAAGAGCCACGCCGCGGTCTATCCGGTCGATATCCATGTCGAGGCGATCGATCGCCAGGGGCTGCTGCGCGATATCTCCGAAGTGCTGTCGCGCGAGAAGATCAATGTCACCGGCGTCAAGACGCTCTCCAGCAAGGGCGTTGCGCGCATGCAGTTCACTGCCGAAGTGTCCGAGGCTACGCAGCTGCAGCGCGCGCTGCAGTTGATCGAAGACGTCCAGGGGGTGTTGCAGGCGAAAAGAAAGTGATGCTATACTTGCGGCTTCGCTAGGCTCGTAGCTCAGCTGGTTAGAGCACCACCTTGACATGGTGGGGGTCGTTGGTTCGAGTCCAATCGAGCCTACCAACGAATTGCAGTAAAGCAGTAAAAGAAGTGTGGCAAGTCCGATTCAACCCCATACGGAACGGAAGCGCATCATGGTTATGACACCGCGAACTACTACCGCTGGCAAGCGACAGTAGTCGAGGTGCGCCTTCGACCCGGTTGGATCGGGTTTGACAAAGAGAAACGCGGCCTTGGCCGCGTTTTTTTTCGTCTGTCGCCTGTCAGCGTCCTGATAAGCTGCCGCGTTTCCGGTGCGGCAGGGCAGGGCAGCAAAGAATAAATCGCCGGTCCCGCAGGCATGCAGGGCCGGTGCCACAAGATGCAGTTTGATCCGCTCGGGCGAAGCGCAAGACGCCGCCGGCGGAATCCTGGAGAGTCGAAATGATCGCAATCACGCTGCCGGATGGGTCCCGCCGCGAGTTTCCCGGCCCGGTGACGGTTGCCGAAGTGGCGCAGGGCATCGGTGCTGGCCTGGCCAAGGCCGCGCTGGCCGGCAAGGTGGACGGCCAACTGGTCGACACGAGCTACAGGATCGACCGCGATGCCGAGCTGGCCATCGTCACGGACAAGGACGCCGATGGCGTCGATGTGATCCGCCACTCCACGGCGCACTTGCTGGCCTATGCCGTCAAGGAGCTCTATCCGGAAGCGCAGGTGACGATCGGCCCGGTGATCGAAAACGGCTTCTACTACGACTTTGCCTACAAGCGTCCCTTCACGCCCGAAGACCTGGCCGCCATCGAGAAGAAGATGACGGAACTCGCCCGCAAGGACGAGAAGGTCGTGCGCGAAGTATGGAACCGCGACGAAGCGGTGGCGCTGTTCGAGTCGATGGGCGAGAAGTACAAGGCCGAGATCATCGCCTCGATCCCCGCCGACCAGGAAATCGGCTTGTACCGTGAAGGCAGCTTCGTCGACCTGTGCCGTGGCCCGCACGTGCCGTCCACGGGCAAGCTGAAGGTCTTCAAGCTGATGAAGGTGGCCGGCGCCTACTGGCGCGGCGACGCCAACAATGAGATGCTCCAGCGCATCTACGGCACGGCCTGGGCCAGGAAGGAAGACCAGGAAGCCTACCTGCACATGCTGGAAGAGGCCGAGAAGCGCGACCACCGCAAGCTGGGCAAGACGCTCGACCTGTTCCACCTGCAGGAAGAGGCGCCCGGCATGGTGTTCTGGCACCCGAAGGGCTGGCAGGTGTGGCAGGCCGTCGAGCAGTACATGCGCGGCCGCCTGACGGACGCCGGCTACGATGAGGTTCGTACGCCGCAGGTGATGGATCGTTCGCTTTGGGAAAAGTCCGGCCACTGGCAGAACTACAAGGAGAATATGTTCGTCACGGAGTCGGAGAAGCGCGACTACGCGATCAAGCCGATGAACTGCCCGGGCCATGTGCAGATCTTCAACCACGGCCTGCGTTCGTACCGCGACCTGCCGCTGCGCCTGGCCGAGTTCGGCGCCTGCCACCGCAACGAGCCGTCGGGCGCGCTGCACGGGCTGATGCGCGTGCGCGGCTTTGTGCAGGATGATGCGCACATCTTCTGCACGGAAGAGCAGATCGTGGCGGAGGCCAAGGCCTTCAACGAACTGGCGTTCTCGGTCTACGACGACTTCGGCTTCAAGGATGTGAAGGTCAAGCTGTCGCTGCGCCCGGACCAGCGTGCCGGCTCCGACGAGATCTGGGATCACGCCGAAGAGGGCCTGCGCCTGGCGCTGCGCGCCTGCGGCGTGGATTGGGAGGAGCTGCCGGGCGAGGGCGCGTTCTACGGCCCCAAGGTCGAGTACCACATCAAGGACGCGATCGGCCGCTCGTGGCAGTGCGGCACGCTGCAGCTTGACCTGGTGCTGCCGGAGCGCCTGGATGCCGAATACGTCTCCGAGGACAATTCGCGCAAGCGCCCGGTGATGCTGCACCGGGCCATCCTGGGCTCGTTCGAGCGTTTCCTGGGCATCCTGCTGGAAAACCACGCCGGTGCGCTGCCGGCCTGGCTGGCCCCGGAGCAGGTGGTGGTCATGAATATTGCGGATTCGCAGGCGGAATACGCCGAAAGCGTCGTGCAATTGCTGCAAAAACAAGGGTTTAGGGCCAAGGCTGATTTGCGTAATGAGAAAATTACGTATAAAATCCGCGAGCATTCGCTTCAAAAGGTTCCCTACCTGCTGGTAGTGGGCGACAAGGAGCGGGATGCCAGTCAAGTGGCCGTGCGTGCCCGTGGCAACGTGGATCTGGGTGTGATGCCCGTCTCCGCGTTTGTTGAGCGTCTGAAAAACGACGTCGCCAGCAAAGCCTGATGGGTGGTGAGCACGGCTTGTTTTTTTGTCTTCTTGAGGTAACGCAACATCGCTACGGACAAAGGTCATCGCATCAACCGGGAAATCAGCGCGCCTGAGCTGCGCCTGGTAGGGGTTGATAACGAACAGCTCGGCATCGTCAAGTTCATGGACGCGCTCCGGCTGGCTGAAGATAAGGACTTGGACCTGGTCGAGATCGCGCCGAACGCGGTTCCGCCCGTCGCCCGGATCATGGATTACGGGAAGTTCAAGTACGAGGAAGCCAAGCGCGCCCACGAGGCGAAGCTGAAGCAGAAAATCATCCAGGTCAAGGAAGTCAAGTTCCGGCCGGGTACGGATGATGGCGACTACAACGTCAAGCTGCGCAACCTGAAGCGCTTCCTGGAAGACGGCGACAAGACCAAGATCACGCTGCGGTTCCGTGGTCGCGAGATGGCGCACCAGGAAATCGGCGCGCGCATGCTCGAACGCCTGAAGGCGGACCTGGAAGAAATCGGCCAGGTCGAGCAGATGCCGAAGATGGAAGGGCGCCAGATGGTGATGGTGCTCGCCCCCAAGAAGAAGAAGTAATTCCTGCGCGGTGCAGCGGCCGGGATGCCAGGCATCCCGGCGTTGCTTCGTGCGGAAGTCGCGCGCGGTCCGCAAGGGCCGCTGTGCAACAACAAGTGGATGCGGGTCTTGCAAGCGTCGGCGTGAGCCGTCCACCTGCATGCATGTCATATGAGCTGGAGTTTTTCATGCCGAAGATGAAGACGAAGAAAAGCGCCTCCAAGCGCTTTACTGCACGTCCGAACGGTTCGTTCAAGCGTGGCCAGGCCTTCAAGCGTCACATCCTGACCAAGAAGACCACCAAGAACAAGCGTCAACTGCGCGGTACTCAGGACGTCCATGAGACGAACCTGAAGTCGGTGCGCGCGATGATGCCTTACGCATAACCCCTGACGAAAACGAAAGGAGAATTACATGCCTCGAGTAAAGCGTGGGGTCACTGCACGGGCCCGTCACAAGAAAGTCATCGACGCTGCCAAGGGTTACCGCGGCCGTCGCAATAATGTCTACCGCATCGCCAAGCAGGCGGTCATGCGTGCTGGCCAGTACGCATACCGCGATCGCCGCAACAAGAAGCGCGTGTTCCGCGCCCTGTGGATTGCGCGTATCAATGCCGCGACGCGTGAGCATGGCATGACCTACAGCGTGTTCATGAACGGTCTGAAGAAGGCCTCGATTGAACTGGACCGCAAGGTGCTGTCGGACATGGCTATTCACGACAAGCCTGCCTTTGCCGCCATCGTCAACCAGGTGAAAGCCACCGTTGCCTGATGCCGGCTGCGGCAGCGCGTAAGCGCTGCCGGGCAAGCACCGACCGCAAGGTCGACCGCCGACTGCAAGGTCCGCTGAAACGGGGCTCCTCACCGAGCCCCGTTTTTATTTCGAATGCCGTTTCAGTTGCCGCTATCCGGTTGCCGAGACCGCATTCGAAACGAACACCGCACGTAGTGCCAACCCACGTCGGACCGGTGCGTACCGGCCCCGACGCCAAAAATCCCACGACCGCCGCCATGTCTCAGGATCTGGATCAAATTGTCGCCGATGCCCAGGCCGCCTTCGCTGCTGCCAACGACAACGCCACGCTGGAAAACGAAAAGGCCCGCTTCCTGGGCAAGACCGGCGCGCTGACCGAACTGCTCAAGGGCCTCGGCAAGCTCGACCCGGAAACCCGCAAGACGGAAGGCGCCCGCATCAACCAGATCAAGCAGCAGGTTGAAGCCGCACTGCAGGCACGCCGCCAGGCGCTGGCCGATGCGCTGATGAACGCGCGCCTGGCCGCCGAGGCCATCGACGTCACGCTGCCTGGCCGTGCGGTCAGCCGCGGCAGCCTGCACCCGGTGATGCGCACGTGGGAGCGCGTCGAGCAGATCTTCGGCTCGATCGGTTTCGATGTGGCCGACGGCCCCGAGATCGAGACCGACTGGATGAACTTCACCGCGCTGAACAATCCGGACAACCATCCGGCGCGTTCGATGCAGGACACGTTCTACGTGGATGGCCGCGACAGCGAAGACAAGCTGTTGCTGCTGCGCACGCATACCAGTCCGATGCAGGTCCGCTACGCCAAGATGCATGTCGAGAAGTACGCCGGCAAGGCGATGCCGCCGATCAAGGTGATCTGCCCGGGCCGTACCTACCGTGTCGACAGCGACGCCACGCACTCGCCGATGTTCAACCAGGTCGAAGGCCTGTGGATCGGCGAGGACGTCAGCTTTGCCGACCTGAAGGGCGTGTACACAGACTTCCTGCGCAAGTTCTTCGAGCGCGATGACATCCAGGTGCGCTTCCGCCCGTCGTACTTCCCGTTCACCGAGCCGTCGGCGGAGATCGACATGGCCTTCGGCAATGGCAAGTGGCTGGAGATCTCCGGTTCGGGCCAGGTGCATCCGAACGTGCTGCGCAACATGGGCCTCGATCCCGAGCGCTATATCGGTTTCGCGTTCGGCTCCGGCCTGGAGCGCCTGACCATGCTGCGCTATGGCATCAACGACCTGCGCCTGTTCTTCGAGGGCGACGTGCGCTTCCTGCGCCAGTTCGCCTGACGCGCCGCCGTCCCCTCGTCAACGACCACACAGAATACTTACCGGATCAGAAGCGCCATGCAATTCTCGGAATCCTGGCTTCGCACCTTCGCCAACCCTGAAAAGATCTCCACCGACGCGCTGTCGCACACGCTGACCATGGCCGGCCTGGAAGTGGAAGAAGTGGGCTCGGTCGCGCCGCCGTTCGACAGGGTGGTGGTCGCGCGCGTGCTGTCGACCGAGCGCCATCCCAATGCCGACCGCCTCAACGTGTGCCAGGTCGATGCCGGCACCGGCGAGACCCTGCAGATCGTCTGCGGCGCGCCCAACGTCAAGCCCGGCATTCTGGTGCCGTGCGCACTGGTCGGCGCCGTGCTGCCGCCGTCCGAGGATGGCGGCAAGCCGTTCGAGATCAAGATCGGCAAGCTGCGCGGCGTGGACAGCTACGGCATGCTGTGCTCGGCGCGCGAACTCAAGCTGTCGGAGGACCACGGTGGCCTGATGGTGCTGCCGGAAGACGCGCCGGTCGGCCAGGATATCCGCCAGTACCTCGACCTGGACGACCAGGTCTTTGTCATCAAGCTGACGCCGAACAAGGCCGACTGCCTGTCGATCCACGGCGTGGCGCGCGAAGTGTCGGCGCTGACCGGTGCCGCGCTGAACCTGCCGGAGATGAAGCCGGTGCCGGTGACGATCCAGGACAAGCTGCCGGTCAAGGTATCGGCGCCGGACCTGTGCGGCCGCTTCTCCGGTCGCGTGATCCGCGGCGTGAATGCGCGCGCGGCCACGCCGGCATGGATGGTGCAGCGCCTGGAGCGCTCGGGCCAGCGCAGTGTTTCCGCGCTGGTCGATATCTCGAACTACGTGATGCTGGAACTGGGCCGTCCGTCGCACGTGTTCGACCTGAGCAAGATCCACGGCGGCCTCGACGTGCGCTGGGGCCGCAAGGGCGAGCAGATCAAGCTGCTCAACGGCAATACCATCGAGGTCGACGAGCAGGTCGGCGTGATCGCCGATGACAAGGAGATCGAAAGCCTGGCCGGTATCATGGGCGGCGACAGCACCGCCGTGACGCTGGACACCACGGACATCTATCTCGAGGCCGCATTCTGGTGGCCCGCCGCGATCCAGGGCCGTGGCCGCCGCTACAACTTCTCGACCGATGCCGGACACCGCTTCGAGCGCGGCGTGGACTACGCCACCACGGTCGAGCATATCGAGCGCATCACCGCGCTGATCCTCGAGATCTGCGGCGGCCAGGCCGGCCCGGTGGACGACCACGTGGTCAACCTGCCGCAGCGCAAGCCGGTCAGCCTGCGCGTGGCGCGCGCCGAGCGCGTGCTGGGCATCGAGCTGTCGTCTGCAGCCATCGCCGATGTATTCCAGCGCCTGCAGCTGCCGTTCACACGCACCCAGGGCGCCGAGGGCGAGGTGTTTGAAGTCACGCCGCCGAGCTACCGCTTCGATATCGAGATCGAGGAAGACCTGATCGAGGAAGTGGCCCGCATCTATGGTTTCGAGCGCATCCCGGCACGTCCGCCGATCGCCGAGAGCGAGATGCGCCCGACCAACGAGGCCCGCCGCTCCAGCCACGTGGTGCGCCACGCCGTGGCCGCGCGCGATTACCAGGAAGTCATCAACTTCGCCTTCGTCGAAGAGAAGTGGGAGCGCGACTTCGCCGCCAACGACAACCCGATCCGCCTGCTGAACCCGATCGCCAGCCAGCTGGCGGTGATGCGCTCGACGCTGATCGGCGGCCTGGTCGACAAGGTGCGCTACAACCTGAACCGCAAGGCTGCGCGCGTGCGCCTGTTCGAGGTGGGCCGCGTGTTCCATCGCGACGCCAGCGTGAAGGATGGCGGCCTGACGGTGGCCGGCTACGATCAGCCGATGATGGCCGCGGGCATTGCCTATGGCCCGGCGTTCGAAGAGCAGTGGGGCATCCCCGCGCGCAACGTCGACTTCTTCGACATCAAGGGCGATGTCGAGGCACTGTTCCATCCGCGCGTGCCGCGCTTCGAGCCGGTGTCGCACCCGGCGCTGCACCCGGGCCGCGCCGCGCGCGTGCTGCTCGACGGCAAGGCCGTGGGCGTGGTCGGCGAGTTGCATCCGCGCTGGCTGCAGGAATACGAGCTGACGCATGCCCCGGTAGTGTTCGAACTGGCGCTTGACGCGCTGCGCGACACCGGCCTGCCGTTGTACACCGAGATCTCCAAGTTCCCGGCCGCCGTGCGCGACCTGGCCGTGGTCGTGAAGCAATCGGTGCGCGTGCAGGACCTGCTCGACGCCATGCGCGCGGCACTGGAAAAGCAGGGCTACGGCCGCTACTGCCAGAGCCTGGTGGTGTTCGACGAGTTCCGTCCCAAGGGCGCTTCCGCTGCCATTGGCGCGGACGAGAAAAGCCTTGCGTTCCGGGTGACCTTGCAAGATACTGGGTCGACCCTCCAGGACGAAACCGTCGACAGCGCAGTGCGCTGCATGGTCGACGCGCTGACAGAGGCCTTCCAGGCCCGGCTGCGCGGCTAAGCCATCGCCAGTACGCAACAAGTACGCGACGGACACACGATAAACAAGGGCGCCCGGGCTTGCCCCGGGCGGATCGCCAGACACACACTTGAGCGATCGACATGAATGATCGAGGCGCGAATTCCATGACCGCTGCAGCACTGGGTGAGATGAGCGA
Source organism: Cupriavidus necator (assembly GCF_016127575.1). Taxonomy (NCBI): domain Bacteria; kingdom Pseudomonadati; phylum Pseudomonadota; class Betaproteobacteria; order Burkholderiales; family Burkholderiaceae; genus Cupriavidus; species Cupriavidus necator. The sequence continues at coordinate 55,702 of NZ_CP066018.1, read as the reverse complement.
CCGGCAGGCTTCCTCCCTTGACGACGCTATGCCGGATGCGCGCGCGACCGAAGTTCCCACGCTGACCAAGGCCGAACTCGCCGAGATGCTGTTCGACCAGGTGGGCCTGAACAAGCGCGAATCGAAGGACATGGTCGAGGCCTTCTTCGACGTCATCCGCGAAGCGCTGGAGCAGGGCGACAGCGTCAAGCTGTCCGGCTTCGGCAACTTCCAGTTGCGCGACAAGCCGCAGCGGCCCGGCCGCAATCCCAAGACCGGCGAAGTCATTCCAATCACCGCGCGCCGCGTGGTCACGTTCCACGCCAGCCAGAAACTCAAGGGCCTGGTGGAAGAACGCGCCGGCATCGTCGGCTGACGCGTCACCCGAACGGCGGATTGCTTCCCGAAGCCGGCATCGGTATGCTTCTGGGCGCGCACCTGGTGCGCGCCAACCGCATGGCCGGCATGGCCTGACGCTCGTCTACACACCACATGTCGGACAAATCCAGCGATCGCATCGCGTTGCCGCCGATTCCGGCCAAGCGCTACTTCACCATCGGTGAGGTGAGCGAGCTTTGCGCCGTCAAGCCGCACGTCCTGCGCTATTGGGAACAGGAGTTCACGCAACTCAAGCCCGTCAAGCGCCGCGGCAATCGCCGCTACTACCAGCACCATGAAGTCCTGCTGATCCGCCGCATCCGCGAACTGCTCTACGAACAGGGCTTCACCATCAACGGCGCGCGCAATCGCCTCGATGAAGGCCGTCATCACAGTGGGGCAGCGGCAGCGCCTGAGGCCGCAGAAGTTGGTGAAGAAAATGCGGCGGCATTGTCGGTCGACATCGGCGGCCTGCGCAATGAACTGGTCGAAGTGCAGCACCTGCTCGCGCAACTGCGGGAGATCGCGAAGCACGGATAATTTCGACGTCGGGAGCTAGTCATACGGGAAATGCTTCTGTTATAATCTTTTGCTTCGGGGCGTAGCGCAGCCTGGTAGCGTACCTGCATGGGGTGCAGGTGGTCGGAGGTTCAAATCCTCTCGCCCCGACCAGACAAAACCCGCTTGGTGAATAGCCAAGCGGGTTTTTTATTTTCTGCGTGGAAATGGCCGGCCGGTGCGGTAACGCTTTGATACAGCCGTCGCCGATGCCCGTTGCTATGCTCTGCCATCCTCCCGACCGATTCCCCACTTATGTTCCGAAAGCTCTGTGTGGCTACCCTTGCGCTCCTCTGGCTGACGGCCGCGGCTGCCGCACGCGCCGACGACCGCGGCTACCCGAGCGCATATCGTGGCGGTGAGTACAAAGAGAAATTCCGTAGCGGCCCTTGTGAAATCGAACGCGAACAGAAGCGCGATGGCGAATACAAGGAAGAGCGCAAATGCAAGGGCGGTCCGCGTGGCTATGAGCGGAAGCAGAAGTACCGCGACGGCCCTTGCCTGATCGAGCGCGAATGGAAGGACGACGGTGAATATGAAGAGAAGGTCGAATGCAAGCGTGGATAAGTGCATGACCTTTCGGCCCGCCATGCGCGGCGCTGGCTGTTACTGCGAAAAGCAGGCCCGCTTTCTACCTAACCTGTTGCAACGATAGCGATCGCTGCTGTCGTCCTTACTTTTCCTGTGGAGCTTGCGCCATATATGCGCAACGCACGCAAGCACTCGGACGCCTGGGAAGGGCAGGTCGCCGATTGCATCAGCAGCTTGGTTGACGCGGCCGGTGCTGGCTGACTCCGGCTAGCCTGCCAAGCTGCCCTATTGGACTGCATCCAATACTCAGGCATGGTGTGGCTCTGACATAGGCCAAAGGTCTTCTCGCTGGACCAGGGAATCGGCTTCGCTGTCGGTGAGACTGTCACTCACAAAGAACTCGCGGCGTTCGACGTTGTTTCCAATGGTACGTTCGAGGGTTACTCGACGATACGTTGCCTGACGCGCAGGGTCGTTCGCGAAGGCTGTTACCGGGCGATAGGTGAGAACGGATGACAAGGTGTTGGGGTTGTCACGGACCGTGGTTCCATGCAGTGGGCCCCCAACGTAGGTAATGTCCATGGCCTGTTGAAGCGCAACGTTCAGCGTTGCGTTCATCAGCGTCTGCCAACCTTCCCCGCTGGCGCGGAATGCATCCAGTATGTCCGCGTCATAGCGAATGCTCACCAGTTCCTTGGTGCTGGCGAGCCTGGGTCGACCGCGGCCGCGTTTGCCGAGCGGCTTCATGGCCTGCATCTCTTTCGCCGAGACCTCGTACGTGTCCGGATCCGCAGCGATGCCGCGGTTGATGGCCGCGTCCTCTTCGTCGGTCGGCACGACGATCTTAGGCTTGGTCGACATAGTTCCTTGCCTCGCGTTTGTTGGCCTTGCGCAGGCTGATGATATGCATTGCATTCCCGCCCTGGGTGAACACCACGCAATAGAGGCGCTCATCAATGACGCCGAAGCCGATCTCGCGGAGTTCTCTGTAGTCGGCCCTGTCATCTACCCCTGCCAACAGGCTCGGCCAGTGGAACCTTGCTGCCAGCGCGAGCGAAACACCGTGCTTGGACTGGTTGCTGACATCCTTGGCAATAATTGTAGCTGCAAATAATGGGTGAGCCCAAGATTATCTGTGCTGCAGGATATGAATCCGCATCCTGAGTGCCTGTTGGGCTATACGCGCTGCTCGGTCGTTGCCAGCAAAGGCGGCGAGATACCCAGGTTCTCCCGTCATGGCCCGCCGGCACCCTGGCTTAGACTGGTCCCGCTGTACTCACCAGCCCGCCCGCACCCCACCGCGGCGGGCTGTTTCTTGGGTGGAGACTAGCGCGTCAGCCTGCGCAACAGCGCGTCATGTCCGCTTGCCAGGCCGGCAAGCGCCGTTGCGTCGGCCAGTTCGAATTCGCTGAACTGGAAGGCTGGTGCCACGGTGCAGCCGACCAGGGCGAAGTCCACGCCATCGGCCATATCCACGCGTTCGGCGGCAAACCATTGGCCGGCGGGCACCATTGCCTGGAAGGCCGCGCCGGGATGCCGCAGCGGGTCGCCCAGGCGCTGCGTGACGATGGTGCCGTCCACGATCCGGTGCACGTCCACGGGGGAGCCTGCGTGGTAGTGCCAGAGTTCGTCGGACCGGATGCGATGCCACGCGGAATAGTCGTTGCCGCACAGCATGTAGTGGATCGCGGTGCAGGCTGCGCGTGTGCGACCGTCCTGGCAGACGACCTGCTCTTCGCCGCGATAGGTTTCGCGGTAGTAGCCGCCTTCCGGATGCGGCTGCAGGTCGAGCGAGCGGATCAGTTGGCTGGCGGTCGGGCTGAGGTCTGGCATGTGGGCAAGCGGCGTGGCGCATCGGCGATGCGGAAGCCGTAGCTTAAAGCAGTGCGAAGCGTGCCTGGCCGGGGCCGACGAGGGCGGGGCGGCTGACCGGGTAGCGGTGACGGGTGCCCTGGGCGTCGAAGGACAGGAAATCCGGCGTCCAGCGCAGGGCCTGCAACTGGAGTGGCTCGATGCCGTCGACGAGGATGGCGCCGGCGTCCACGCAGACACTGCCGCAAGGCAGGCGCAGGGATTCGCAGTCGTCGCCGAAGTAGTAGGCCTCGAGCAGGATGGAATCGGACTGGTACAAGGGCATGGGCAGTATCCGGATACTGTATGGATGTACAGTATAGCTCTGGCCAGCGCTTCGGTCATCCCCGACGATTCTCATTTTCGTGCGCCGCCACACCCTGCGGCGCTGTGCCATTGCCGCGTCGAAGTTGGTGGCAGGCGGTGTCGGCCTGGATTGGTATAACCTGAAAGCGATGCCGGTCGCACAGCATGGTCGTGCCAGGACCGGCAGGGTCGCTGCGGGGGATGCCATGGCGAGGTGCGGGAGCAGGGCTTGCTGGTTTGGTTTGGGCGTGGTGCTGGGCGCGGCGATGGGCGGTGCCTGCGCCATGCTGGTGCGCACGGCCGCGGAGCGGCGGGTGCTGCGCCAGCCCGATGTGCCGCTGGTGCCGTCCGATCCCACCGCGGATCAGGCGCTGACCGATACTGCCACTGACGTGGTGGAGTACGGCGGCTTCGTGATCCACGTGTATTGCCACGCGCTGGGCATGGGGCGGTTCAAGGCCCTGTGCGATATCTGGGAGTCGGGCGCCGTGGTGCTGGAGGGCGGCGCGCCGCCGGCCACGCACGCCACGCCCGAAGATGCGCGGGCCGCGGCGATTTCGTGGGCGCGGCAATGGGTGCAGCACAATGGCTGAGGGCGCCGCCGCGCAATCATCGCCGTGACAGGAGATGCCATGCACGCCTGTGACCTGTGTCATCAGCTGGTGGGCGAACCGTCCAGCGTGCCGCCACACGAGCACCTGGCTGCCTCTGGCATTGCGGCCATGAGCAACCGGTGCAAGGTCGACAGCCGCTGGCGCTGCACGGGCTGCGGCGCCTGGATGTACCAGAGCACGGCATTGGGTGAGCCGCCGAATATGTGGCGAATGGGCCCGCGCCCGGTCGACTGGCCTGATAATGACGGCTGAGCAGGCATGGCCGCGCCGCCACCGGGCAGTGCGGCCATGCCCCGTATCGCGCCCGGCTCAGGCTCTCGGGCGTCTGTTTCAAGGAGATTTCATGTTTGTTTGTGGGAACCAGGCTTGCGGTGCGCGCTGGGAGCCGAATGAGGTGCAGATCCGCAATGAAGGGCAGGGTCCCGTGTTCCGCTGCCCGCAATGCGGCGCACGCAATCACGTCCAGGCACGCACCGCGCGCGACGGCAGCACGGTCTACCGCCAGGTGGCGGCGAAGCCGGTACCGCGCTAGCCCGGATCGTCGGGCGGCAAGCCATGTCACCCCACGCATGTGGGGTCAAATTCACATGGTTGCCGCCTTAAGCTTGCTCAGGCGGGACCGTTATACACAATCATGGACTTTGCCGACCCTCCTCAAGACTCTGCCTCCAATGCTGAACGCATGGGCTGGGCGAACGCTTCGCCGGAAGTGATCGCCAAGGTATTGAATTCAGCACTGGCAGCGCAGGACCTCTCAGGGTTTGCCGCGCTGCTGTCGGATATCGCGCGCGACCGCGGCCTCAAGGGCGAGCGTGCCGCGCACCAGTCGATCTACGACATGCCGTACGCCAGCCTGCTGCCCAGGCAGAAACACCTGCTTTCCGATGCCTTCGACCTGCTGGTCCTGCTCGGGCTGGAACTGCGCCCGCGTGGCGCAGGCGCCGGCATCGGCGACGATGCGGACCTCGACACGGACGCGGAAGCAGACGAATAAGCCTGGGCTGGCCAGCGCTATGCGCGTTCCAGCATGCCGATCTCGCGCACCGCGACCGACAGCATCGACAGCCCCGCAGCCCCCGAGGCGCGCTGGTCGGCCAGCATGCGCGTAAAGCGTTCCAGCGCGCCATGACGGCTGGAGCGCCAGGCATCGATCATGGCGTCGGGCGTATCCAGTTCACCCTCCTGTGACAGCACGCTGACGGTCAGTGCGCGCTTGAGCCGCCCCAGGTCTTCCAGCGTGGTGGTGCGTGCCAGCAGGTCCCAGTGCGTGTCCGATGGCAGCGCCAGCGCGCGCTCGCGCAGCCAGCTGAAGCTCAGGTGGCTGTCCAGCGCGAAATAAACCCCCGCCACCAGGTCCAGGCTGCGTTTGCACGCCGTGGCCACTTCGGCGATATCGAGCGCGGCGGCGGAGATCTCGCTGCCGGCCACGCGCACAGCCAGCGCTTCGTCGACCCCTGCATCCGTCAAGGCCCGGGCGCGCTCTGACAGTGCCGTCGCATCGGCCGGCGGCAGCAGCCGCGGCAGTTGCGGGGCCAGCCATTGCGCGGCCTGGGCAAAGCGCGCCAGGTCCTCGGCGGCCTTGCTGCCGCTGCGCAGATAGCGGATGAACCACAGGCACGCGCGCTCCAGCAGCAGCGCCACGGCCCCGAACATGCGCGCCTGCTCGGCATCGGCCACACGGTTGTCCAGCGCATCGATCTCCTGCCACAGGGTGGTCAGGCCGAAGACATCGCGTGCGATCAGGCAGGCGCGCACGATATCGGCCGGGCGTGCGTCGGTCTCTTCCATGATCCGGTGCACGAAGGTGGCGCCGATACGGTTGACCAGCATATTGGTCAGGTGTGTCGACAGGATCTCGCGCCGCAGCGGGTGGCGCTGCATCGCGTCGGCGTAACGCTGGCGCAGCGGCACCGGGAAATAGTCCGACAGCAGTCCGGCGACCAGCGTGTCTTCCGGCACGTCGGAGGCCAGCAGTTCGTCGTACAGCCACATCTTGCTGTAGGCAAGCAGCACGGCACGCTCGGGCGATGCCAGGCCTTCATCGGCCAGCTTGCGCTCGGCGATTTCTTCCTCCGAAGGCAGGAACTCCAGCGGCCGGTTGAGCCGTCCGGCGCGCTCCAGCCAGCGCACCAGGCGCGCCTCGCCGTCGAGCAGCGCGGGGCTGCTGCGCCCGGCCACGGACAGTGCCTGGGTCTGGTAGTAGTTGTCCTGCAGCACCAGCAGGCCGACCTCGTCGGTCATCTCGGCCAGCAGCTTGTTGCGCTGCTTCTCGGTCATTTCGCCGTCGGCAACCACCAGCCCGAGCAGGATCTTGATATTGACCTCGTGGTCCGAGCAGTCCACCCCGGCCGAGTTGTCGATGGCGTCGGTGTTGATGCGCCCGCCCTTGCGCGCGAACTCGATGCGGCCCAGCTGGGTGAAGCCGAGGTTGCCGCCTTCGCCGACCACCTTGCAGCGCAGGTCATTGCCGTTGACACGCACCGCGTCGTTGGTGCGGTCGCCGGCCTGCAGGTGGGTTTCCTGGCTGGACTTGACGTAAGTGCCGATGCCGCCGTTGTAGAGCAGGTCGACCGGCGCCATCAGGATGGCGTGGATCAGCTCGGCCGGCGACAGCGTGGCTGCCGTGACCCCCAGCACCGCCTGCACCTGCGGCGACAGCGCGATGGTCTTGGCGCTGCGCGGATAGATGCCGCCGCCGGCGGAAATCAGCGTGGCGTCGTAGTCGGCCCAGCTTGAGCGGGGCAGGCCGAACAGCCGCGTGCGTTCCTGCAGGCTCCTTGTCGTGTCCGGGTCGGGATCGAGGAAGATATGCCGGTGGTCGAAAGCCGCCACCAGCCGGATATGCGGCGACAGCAGCATGCCGTTGCCGAACACATCGCCCGACATGTCGCCGATGCCGGCCACGGTGAAGTCCGTGGTCTGGATATCGACACCCATCTCGCGGAAATGCCGCTTGACCGATTCCCACGCACCGCGCGCGGTAATGCCCATCTTCTTGTGGTCATAGCCGACCGAGCCCCCGGACGCAAAGGCATCGCCCAGCCAGAAGCCGTATTCGGCCGAGATCGCGTTGGCGAAGTCGGAGAACGTCGCGGTGCCCTTGTCGGCGGCGACCACCAGGTAGGGGTCGTTGTCGTCGTGGCGCACCACCTCGGGTGGCGGCACCAGCTGGCCGCCGACGAGGTTGTCGGTGAGGTCCAGCAGCCCGCGCAGGAAGGTCTGGTAGCAGGCGATGCCCTCCTGCAGGAACGCATCGCGGTCGGTGGGCGGGGGCGGGCGCTTGACCACGAAGCCGCCCTTGGAGCCCACCGGCACGATCACCGTGTTCTTGACCATCTGCGCCTTCATCAGGCCCAGCACTTCAGTGCGGAAGTCCTCGCGCCGGTCTGACCAGCGCAGTCCGCCGCGGGCCACGCGCCCGCCGCGCAGGTGCACGCCCTCAACGCGCGGCGAGTAGACCCAGATCTCGAACATCGGGCGCGGCTCGGGCAGGCCGGGGACCAGCGCGGGATTGAACTTGAACGACACATATGGGCGCGGCTGGCCTTCCTCGCCGCGGTGGAAATAGTTGGTGCGCACGGTGGCGTTGATCACGCCCAGGAAAAGCCGCAGGATGCGGTCCTCGTCCAGGTTGGGCACCTTGTCCAGCGCCGCGCCGATATCGGCCAGCAGCTTGTCGCAGCGCGCCTGGCGGGCGGTGTCGGTGGCGACCTCGCTGAAGGTGTCGAAGCGCGCCACGAACAGGCCGACCAGCATGGCGGCAATGGCCGCGTTGCCGGTCAGCGCGCGCTCGATATAGGCGTCGCTGAAGGTCGAGCCTACCTGGCGCAGGTAGCGGGCATAGGCGCGCAGGATGGTGACGTCGCGTGCGGCCAGCTCGGCGCGCAGCACCAGGCGGTTGAAGTCGTCGTTCTCGATCTCGCCGTGCCAGGCGCGCGCGAACGCATCCTCGAACAAGGCCTTGACGCGCGCGATGTCGAATTCCGCCGCGCCGCCGCTGTCGGCAATCTCCAGCCCGAAGTCGTGCACCCATACCGGCGCGCCGCTGTCGGGTTCGATCAGGTAGGGGCGCTCTTCATCCACGCGCACGCCCAGGTGTTCCAGCATGGGCAGGCTGTGCGACAGCGCGATCGGCTCGCCGGCACGGTACACCTTGAAGCGGAACACCCCCGGCGCGGCCTCGATCGGCCGGTACAGGTTCATCGCCATGCCGTTGCCGCGCAGCGCGTGCTCCATCAGCTCGATATCGCGCACCGCGGTGCGGGCCGGGTAGTCCTCACGGTAGCCGGCGGGGAACGAGCCGCCGTAGCGCTGCAGCAGCCGGTTGCCTTGCTCTTCGCCGTGGCTTTCATGCAGGGCTTCGGCGAGATCGTCCTGCCAGCGGCGGCTGGCGTGCACGATGCGCGCCTCCAGCTCACGCGTATCAACATGCGGCATGGTGCCGGGCTCGCCGCGCACGGTCAGCTGGATGCGCGCCAGCGGCGACTCGGACAGCAGCGGCGTGAACTCGCAGCTGGTGCCGTGGAAGGCCGCGGTCAGCAGCCTCTGGATCTTCTGGCGCAGGTCGGTGTTGTACTTGTCGCGCGGCACGAACACCAGGCACGAGACAAAGCGGTCGAAGCGGTCGCGCCGTACAAAGAGCCGGGTGCGCTGGTGTTCCTGCAGCCGCAGGATGCCGGTGGTGATGTCGAACAGTTCATCCTCGGTGGCCTGGAACAGTTCATCGCGCGGATATTGCTCAAGGATGGTCACCAGCGACTTGTAAAGGTGCCCCTTGGCCAGGAAGCCCGCGCGCGCCAGGATATTGGCGCACTTGAGCCGCACCAGCGGAATTTCCGCAATCGGCGCCGTATAGGCAGTCGAGGTGTACAGGCCGACAAAGCGCCGCTCGCCGAACAGCTGCCCCTTTTCATCGAGCAGCTTGACGCCGACATAGTCGAGATAGCCCGGGCGGTGCACGGTGGCGCGCGAATTGGCCTTGGTCAGGAAGATCGGCGAGGCCCCTTCGATGATCGCGGTGGCCGCGGCGGGCAGCAGCGTGAGATCTTCGGCATCAGGCTCGCGCAGGCTTTCGCGCAGGATGCCCGCGCCCGAGCCCGGCACGCCGCGCAGGAAGTAGCGGCCGTCCTGCGACACCAGCTGGTAGTCACGCTGGCCGAGGAAGGAGAAGTGGTCATCCATCATCCAGTCCAGGAAGGCGCGCGCCTCGACGCTCTCCGGCGCGGCCGCGTCGGGCGCCTGCGCCATGGCGGCGATGGTGGCCTGGGTGATGCCGCACATCTTCGACCAGTCTTCCACCGCCGCGCGCACGTCGACCAGCACCTGCGCAATGCCGCTGCGCAGCGCCTCCAGCCGCGCGGCCTCGCCGCTGCGGTCGATCTCGAAATGGATAAAGGATTCCAGGCGCGAGCTGTCCCCGGCCTCGCCGGCGCCGCCCGGGGCGATCCGCTCGATGCCGCCGCGCGCGTCGCGCCAGACCCGGAACACGGGATGGATGGCCGAGTGCAGCGCCAGTCCCTGCCGGTTGATCTCCATCGTCACCGAGTCGACCAGGAAGGGCATGTCGTCATTGACGATCTCGACCACGGTGTGGTCCGAGTGCCAGCCGTGCTCTTCCAGGTTGGGATTGTAGACGCGGATGCGCGCATTGCCGGGGGTGAATTTCTGTGCGGTCTGCCAGTGCGCCATCACGGCGCCGTAGAGATCGTCGACGTCGCGCTGGAGCAAGTCCTCGGCGTCGGCCTGATCGTAGTAGTGCAGCAGGAAGGGCTCGACCACGGCGAACATCGCCGCCGGCAGCCGCTCGCGCGCGAAGCTGGCCAGTTCGTCCAGCAGGTGCGCGACCTTGTCTTCGTTCTCCTGCGGCATGATCCCTCCTCGCGGTGTCGACGGGCGGCCCGCGGCATGTGCCGGGGCATGCTCATACTTTAGGAAAAATCCGCATGCCCGGCGCAAGAAAAGTGGCGGGTATGACGATGGCGCGCGAAGAAAAGGTGGGCGGCCTCCCGCTGCTGCCCGCGGGACGGCTTGCGCGGCGCTCAGAGGCGCGTGGCGGCGAGGGTGGGGCAAGAGGTGGGGCGGTGTGCGACCGGCGGCAGGCCGGGGCAATGCGAGGGCGCGACAGCTTTTTCCTGCCGGGCGGCTTCGGTGCCCGCGCGAACCTGGCGAGTGGTGTGGTCGCTCAGCGTGGTCTTCATCCGCTCCAGCAGGGTGCCCAGCGCAGCGCGCTCTTGCGAACTGAACGCCGCCACTGACACGCTGTGCAGCGCGCTGAGGGCCTGGGCGGTGCGCTGCAGCCGGTTGGCTGCGCTTTCTGCAATGCGGGGCGCCTGAGTGCCGGCGTACTCGATCCAGCCGTCGCGCCGCAGTTCATCCAGCATCGTCTCGGAACGCTCGACATCGATCGGCATCGGGCCCGTCAATGGCGAGCCGCGCACGAAGGCATCCTGGCGGATGGCCCGCAGCAGCAGCCACTGGGAGTAGTTCAGGCCAGAGGCGCATAGCGTCTGTTCCAACGCACCTTGCCAGGCGGTTACGGCATCAACCAGGGCAAGGACAACCGGCTCGCTGGGTTCGAGGGGTCTTGGCTGCATGAATGGCGTCTCCTGTTTTGGTTTGCCGCCACTGCGATGCGCTGGCATCCGTCGCGCGGGTACCAGGGGCCGGAGCATGGCCGGCCCGGGCGGCACGGGCGCCGCAGCCTCTCTGGCGGGGCACGGTCGACCGATGGGCCAGACACTACCAGAATCTTTTGCCGGAATTGTGACAGGTCGGGAATGCCCTGTGGCACCACAGGGACATAGTATCCCGCACGACCCCTGGCATGGCTTGAGCTATGAATAAAGCGACTGGGAGCCATGACTTTAAATCACAGCCAGAATGTATGCGGCTGGCTACACTGCCTGCCGGAGACCCCGCCAACGAGCCTTCAGGCCAGCAGGGGCGCGCGGCGCGGGCACGGGCCCGGCCGCCAGACCGGAGATAAGGATGTACAAGGAACGCATTCGCCTGGCCAGGCTGCACGACAAGGTAGTCTCGGCCGACGAAGCCGCCGCGCTGATCCGCGATGGCATGACGGTAGGCATGAGCGGTTTCACGCGCGCGGGCGACTGCAAGGAAGTCCCGTTTGCGCTGGCGCGGCGCGCGGCCACCGAGCCTCTGCGCATCACCCTGATGACCGGCGCGTCGCTGGGAAACGACATCGATCGGGTACTCGCCGAGGCGGACGTGATTGCGCGCCGCCTGCCGTTCCAGTCCGACGCGACGCTGCGCCGCAAGATCAACGCAGGCGAAGTGATGTTCATCGACCAGCACCTGTCCGAGACCGTGGAGCAACTGCGTTCCGGCCAGATCGCACCGGTGGACGTTGCCGTGGTGGAAGCGGTGGCGATCACCGAGCAGGGCGGCATCATCCCCAGCACCTCGGTCGGCAACTCGGCCAGCTTCGCCATACTGGCGCGCAAGGTGATCGTCGAGATCAACCTGAACATGCCGCTGGAGCTGGAAGGGCTGCACGACATCTACTTCCCGGTGCGGCGCCCGTACCGCCAGCCGATCCCGCTGATTGCGCCCGAGCAGCGCATTCGCCTGCCGTATATCCCCATCGATCCCGAGAAGATCGCGGCCATCGTCATCACCGCCAAGGACGATAGCCCGTCCAACGCGCTGCCGCCGGATGCCGATACCCGCAATATCGCCGGCCATCTCAACGATTTCCTGCTGCGCGAAGTCCGCGCCGGCAGGCTCTCGCCCTCGCTGCAGCCGCTGCAGGCGGGCATTGGCACCATTGCCAACGCGGTGTTGCACGGCATGGTCGATTCACCGTTCCGCGACTTGCAGATGTATTCCGAGGTGCTGCAGGACAGCACCATCGAACTTCTGGATGCGGGGCGCCTGGCGTTTGCCTCGGCCTCTTCGGTGACGCTGACGCGCGAGGTGTACCAGCGCTTCCTGTCCAACCTGGACCGCTATCGCTCGCGCCTGCTGCTGCGTCCGCAGGAGATCAGCAACCATCCTGAGATCCTGCGCCGGCTCGGGCTGATTACCATCAACACGGCGCTCGAGTGCGACATTTACGGCAACGTCAACTCCACGCATGTGGGGGGCACGCACATGATGAACGGCATCGGTGGCTCCGGCGATTTTGCGCGCAATGCGCACCTGTCGGTATTCGTGACCAAGTCGGTGGCCAAGGACGGCGATGCCTCCAGCATCGTGCCGATGGTGGCGCACGTGGACCATACCGAGCACGACGTCGACATCATCGTCACCGAGCACGGCCTGGCCGACCTGCGCGGCCTGGCGCCGCGCGAACGCGCGCGCACGGTCATCGACAACTGTGCCGACCCGCAATACCGCGAGCTGCTGGGCGACTACTTCCGGCGCGCCAGCACCCATGGCGGCCAGACCCCGCACCTGCTGGAAGAGGCGCTGTCCTGGCATGTCGGCTTCCGCGACCGCGGCACCATGCTGCCCGCGCAGCCGGCCCAGGCGATGGCAGCCTGAGCGCGGCTTCCGCCAGAAAGCAAAACAGCCCGCGCAAGCGGGCTGTTTGCCTTGGTGCCGCCGGGGCAGGCTTACTGCGCCTTGCCGCCCTGGCTGGCAGGCGCCTTGGCGCCGTCGGTGTACGGATCAGCCTTGCCGGCCTTGGCGCCGTCGGTGTACGGATCGAACTTGCCGGCCTTGGCGCCATCCGTGTTCGGGTCGAACTTCTTGCCCGAGTTGGTCAGGTCCGACTTGGTCGATTGCTTGGCGCCATCGGTGTACGGGTCGAACTTGCCGGATTTGGCGGGGTTCTGGTTCGGGCTGGCCTTCTTGGTGTGGCTGCCACCGTAGAGATCGCCGCCTTCGGTGTAGTTCTTCTGCGCATAGACCTGCGTCGCGCCCAGCGCGGCCAGTGCTGCAACGATCAGGGTCGAAACGGTCTTCTTCAGCATCTTGCTTATCCTCGCGATTGACGGTCGCGCAGCGCCTGCGCGAATCCGGTTTTGGGGCCGAGCCTGGCCGGTGGCGGCTGGGCACATGTGGCGGAACACCCGGTTAATGTACCGAGTCAGCGCTTGTCCGCAAAGTGAAAGTTTCTTCTACAAGTATTGAATACCGATGGCGTTGCCTGCGTACTGCGCCGGATCAAATGCAACGATTCTGGGGCAGATGTGGGTGACTGATGGCACATTTTCAACTGGCAGCCATAAAAAAACCGGCTGCCAGGTGGCAGCCGGTCATGACCCCTCGCGGGACGGTTTCGCCGTCCGGTTATTCCAGTGTGATGTTCTGGTCGCGTGCGATCTTCTTGCGCAGGTCCAGCTCGCGCTTGATCTGGGCGGCGTACTGCGCCGGGGTGTTGCCGTCGGTGTAGGCACCGCTGTCGGCCAGGCGGCGCTTGACGTTGGGGTCCTGCAGCGCCTTGACCGCGGCATCATGCACGCGCGTGATGATTGCCGCCGGCGTGCCGGCCGGGGCCACCAGGCCGTACCAGGCCATGTTGTTCATGTCCTTCATGCCGGCTTCGGCAAAGGTCGGCACGTCTGGCAGGCCCTCGACCCGCTTGGGCGCCGCCACTGCCAGCGCGCGCAGCTTGCCGACCTGGATATGCGGCATCGACGACGGCAGGTTGTCGAACTGCGCGTTGACCTGGCCGGCCAGCGTGTCGTTCAGCGCAGGGCCCGATCCGCGGTAGGGGATATGGACCATGTCGGTCTTGGTGATGTCCTTGAACAGCTCGCCGTCCAGGTGCGAGATGCTGCCCTTGCCGGCCGAGGCGTAGCTGTACTTGCCGGGGCTGGCCTGCAGCATCGCGACGAACTCCTTAAGGGTCTTGGCCGGCACCTTCGGGTTGACCGTCAGCACGTTCGGCACGTTGACCAGGTTGGTGATCGGCGCGAAGTCCTTGAGCGGGTCGTACGGGTTCTTGGGGTTGGTGGCGGGGTTGGTCGCCATCGTGCTGACGGTGGCGATGCCCAGCGTGTAGCCGTCCGGGGCGGACTTGGCGAGCGCGTCGGCGCCGATCGCGCCGCCGCCGCCGCCGCGGTTTTCCACCACCACCGGCTGGCCCAGCTCGCGGCCAAGGCCGTCGGAGACCGCGCGCGCAACGATGTCGGTGGTGCCGCCGGCCGCGAACGGAACGATCAGGCGGATCGGCTTGTTGGGGTAGGACTGGGCTTGGGCCAGGCCGTGGGCCAGGCCAAGGGCCGCGATGCAGGCGGCTGCGCCGGCGCTGATAACTGCTTTCAAGGAGTGCCTCCGTTCTTCTTTCACTGATTCGCCAGGCGGGCTGCAGGCGTTTCTTCGGACCCAGACCTTTCGTCTGCGCCCCGCGCTGTCACGGTTCCCCGCGCTGGCATGACCGGGCCGTGCCGGGATGCGGCGACGGCCGGCACCTTGCGATAGTTCCGCGATACGGAACCATGTTCCACAATGTGCGCGGATGCGATTCAACCGGGAAAGCGGGCGCAGGGGAATTGGTGAGAACCCGCGTATCAAGAAACCGGCAGCCATGCCGACCGCGCGCGCAAAGCAGCGCGGCGGAAATGAAAAAAGCCGGAAGCAAGGCTTCCGGCTTTTCCTGAATTCGCTGGTGGGGCGTGAGTGACTCGAACACTCGACCTACGGATTAAGAGTCCGCTGCTCTACCAACTGAGCTAACGCCCCAACGAAGAAAAAGATTTTAGCAAGGTATCTGATAAGACGCAATAGCCTTCGCGCAATTTTTGCGAGCCAGGCTGCACTGGCCGCTACAATGCCAGCCACCGCGCGCGTCCCGCGCGGTGGTTACTATCCAACTGCTTGCCCAGTCCATGCACGCCAGAGTCCTGCGCTATCTCGACGAGGTCGTCCGCCGCGGTTCGATCCGCAAGGCGGCCGAGCACCTGCATGTGGCGCCGACCGCGGTCAACCGCCAGATCCTGGACCTGGAGGCGGAACTGGGCGCGCCGCTGTTCGAGCGCATCAACAAGCGGCTGCGGCTGACGCCGCTGGGCGAGATGGTGCTGGCCCACGTGCGCCAGACGCTGCGCGAGCACGACGCGCTGCGCGAGCGCATCGAGGACTTCAAGGGCGCGCGCCGCGGCGAGGTCACCGTGGCGGTCACGGCCGGCCTGGCGGGCTCGCTGATGCCGTCGCTGGTGCATGACTTCCGCCAGCGCTACCCGGGCATCGTGGTGCGCGTCGCCGACCTGCCGGTGGCCGATATCACCACGGCGGTGGGGCAGGGCGACGCCGACCTGGGCCTTGGCTATGACCTGCCTGAGCTGCCCGCCTTCCGCGCGCTGGCCACCAGCGACTGGCAGATCGGCGCGGTGGTGCCGCCGGGCCATGCGCTGGCGGCCCGGCAATCGGCGCTGCTGAGCGAATGCGTCGGCTATCCGCTGATCCTGCCGGCGCCCTCGCTGTCGATCCGCGCCATCCTGGATGCGGCCTTTGCCCGCAATGCGATCGAGGTCTCGCCGGTGGCGGAGTCCACCTCGACCGCGCTGATCCGGCAACTGGTGATGCTGGGCACCGGCATCGCGCTGCTGAACCCGCTCGATGTGATGGAAGAGCGCGCCCGCCAGGCGCTGGTCTACGTGCCACTGCGCGACCGCCACCTGCAGGGCCAGACGCTGACGCTGGTGGCGCGCGCTCGCGGCCCGCTCAGCGCCGCTGCCGAGCTGATGGCCGAGCGCATCGGCGACGCGCTGGCGGTCTTGTTCGCGCAGGCGCGCTGAGCAACAGGGTGTCGCAGGTGTCCACTTTTTGTGGACAGGATGATCGGAATTCTGCGCTTGGGGGATTGCACTTCGCCGCCGTAGACTGGCTGCCATCCAGTCCCCCAATTCGTTTTGCAGAAGGAATTCCGCCATGACCCTGATTGCCCTGAACGCCGACGTGCTGGTCACCATGGATGCGCAGCGCCGCGAGATCCGCGATGGCGCCCTGGTTGCCGAAGGCCCCGCCGTGCAGTGGGTCGGCCCGACCTCGGAACTGCCGCCGCAGTACCGGCGCATGGTCGACGACGGCAGCGCGCAGGTGCTCGACATGCGCGGTCGCGTGGTCACGCCCGGTCTGGTCAACACCCACCACCACATGTACCAGAGCCTGACGCGCGCGGTGCCAGCCGCGCAGGACGCCGAGCTGTTCTCGTGGCTGACCAACCTGTACATGCTGTGGTCGCACCTGACGCCGGAAATGATCGCGGTGTCGACCAAGACCGCGATGGCCGAGCTGATGCTGTCGGGCTGCACCACCACCAGCGACCACCTCTACTTGTTCCCGAACGGGTCGCGCCTGGATGACTCGATTGCCGCGGCGCAGGAGATGGGCATGCGCTTCCACGCCGCGCGCGGCTCGATGAGCGTGGGCCGCAGCAAGGGCGGCCTGCCGCCGGACGTGGTGGTGGAAGAGGAGGCCGCCATCCTGCGCGACAGCCAGCGGCTGGTGGAGCAGTACCACGACAGTGCGCGCCACGCGATGCTGCGCGTGGTGCTGGCGCCGTGCTCGCCGTTTTCGGTGTCACGCGACCTGATGCGCGAGTCGGCCAATATGGCGCGGCACTATGGCGTGTCGCTGCACACGCACCTGGCCGAGAACGACAACGACATTGCCTACTCGCGTGAGAAATTCGGCCTGACGCCGGCCCAGTATGCCGAGGACCTGGGCTGGGTCGGACACGATGTGTGGCATGCGCACTGCGTCAAGCTGGACGACGAGGGCATCGCACTGTTTGCCCGCACCGGGACCGGCGTGGCGCATTGCCCGTGCTCGAACATGCGGCTGGCATCCGGCATTGCACCGGTGCGCGCCATGCGCGATGCCGGCGTGCCGGTGGGCCTGGGCGTGGACGGCAGCGCGTCGAACGACGGCGCGCATATGCTGGGCGAGGCGCGCCAGGCCATGCTGCTGCAGCGCGTTGGCTACGGGCCGGCCGCCATGAGCGCGCGCGAGGCGCTGGAGATTGCCACGCTGGGTGGCGCGCGCGTGCTCAACCGCGACGATATCGGTGCGCTGGCGCCGGGCATGTCGGCGGATTTTGTCGCCTTCGACATGTCGCAGGTCGGCTTTGCCGGCGCCGGCCATGACCCGGTGGCGGCGCTGGTGTTCTGCACGCCGGCCAATGTCGCGGCGAGCGTGATCAACGGCAGGGAAGTGGTGCGCGACGGTGCACTGCTGACGGTCGACCTGCCCAACGTGCTGCTGTGCCATCGCGCGCTGGCACGTACGCTGTTCGAGCGCGCCAGCCAGGGCGCCTGATGCACGGGGCCGCTGTGGCGTGGGCACGTGCCTGCGCCGCGGCGGATTAGCCAATCAGGCAAGCGCACAAAGCAAAAGGCCGGAAGCATTGCTGCTTCCGGCCTTTCTGTATTCGGTGGTGGGGCGTGAGTGACTCGAACACTCGACCTACGGATTAAGAGTCCGCTGCTCTACCAACTGAGCTAACGCCCCAACGAAGAACGAGATTCTAGCATGATTTTCGGCGCTGTCAAATGTTTGACGCACTTGCCGGAACAACCCCGTCATTGTGACCGGGAGCCACACATACGCGCGGATGGAACTCGAAGGCGGCCGTGATGGTCTTCGCAATGAGCGCATTCGCATGGGCTCTATCCATACGATTTTGCCGGAGCCATGTTAGGATGTTTCTCCACTTGCATATGGAGGGCTGCACCGATGGAAATCAAATTCCAAGAGCAAGAGCGCTACGACATCAATAATGAAGGCTTGTTGTTCCAGGCACTTGTCAATGGCGAGAAGGTGACTTGCGTGGTGACACGCGAAGCACTGTGGGAAGGCTTCAGTGCCGACCAGGTACTGTCGCTGGAAGAGGCATTCCGTGCCGGCCGCGAAACCATCGAACGCGCCGCCGTGGTGCTGATCGAGCAGGGCGCGCCCCAGCCAATCGTCGTCAAGCGCGCCCACGTGGCGCCGATCTGATGCGGATGGATGCCCCGGCCAGGCCCCGGCATGCCGCGGGCGCCTATCTGTTATCAGGTTCCCAGACGTAGGGCCGTCCGGCCTTGCGTGCCAAGCCGGCAACGCCGGCACAGGCAGATCCCCGCTTTTCCCGTTTCAGTTTCCAGGTTTTTCCTGCAGCCGTACTGTTGCTGAACGCTGGCGCGCGGCCGCCGCTCATGCCGACGCGCCGGCGCTTCAGTTCATTGTGCTGCCGGGGTCGCGGCGCCTGGTCGTGATGCGCATTCTTCAAAGATCCGCACGGTGCATTGCGCGCAGATTTCCGGCGAGAGCTGGCCGACGATCGTGTGCAGCGCCTGCCGCTTCGTCGGGAAGATATGGTCGGCTCCGAGCTTGTCGGTAAAGCCGGTCTGCGCCCAGGTCTGCAAGACCTGCGTGCGCGGGCGGTGGAAGTACAGATCGCCGCCCAGCGCGCGCCGTTCGGCGAGCTCGTTTTCCCACATCTCGGCACCGGCCAGGTCGATGAAGTTCATGCTCTTGGTCATCGCCAGCAGGTGCGTCTGGCCGGCGTTGACCGTGCGCAGCCAGTGCAGGCGATCCGTCACGTACTGCACCGCGCCGAAGTAGATCGCGCCTTCCATGCGCAGCAGCTTCAGTTGCGGGCATTCCGGCTGCGGGCGGCGCAGCTCGTCCAGCGGCGTGAAGCGCCGGCCGGGATCGTCGGCATCGGGCACCAGGCTGCGCACGGCCGGCCGCGAGGTGCGGTACAGGTACGCCACCAGCGACAGCACGGTGCCGAGCAGCACCGCCATCTCCAGCCGGATCACCAGCGTGGCGGCGAAGGTGCCGATGGCGATGGCAAATTCCGTGCGGCTGAGCGTGAAGATGCGGCGCAGCCGCGCGGTGTCGAGCAGGCCCCACGCCACCAGCAGCAACATCGCGGCGATCGCCGCCATCGGGATCTGTGCCAGCAGCGGGGCGCTGACAGCCACCAGCGCCACCAGCCACAGCGCCGAGAACACGCTGGCCAGCGGCGTGCGCGCGCCGGCTTCGAAATTGGGTACCGAGCGGTTGAGCGAGCCGCACGAGATATAGCCCGAGAAGAAGCCGCCCGCGATATTGGACAGGCCCTGGCCGATGAACTCGCGGTTGGCGTCGATATGCTGGCCCGAGCGCAGCGCCACCGCCTTGGCGATCGAGATCGACTGGCCCAGCGCGACGATGGTCAGCGCCGAGGCGATGCCCAGCAGGTCTGGCAGCTTGCGCCAGTCCACATCGGGAAGGTGGAAGCGCGGCAGCGCCGACGGGATCGGCCCGACCACGTTGACATGGTGGGCGCCGCCCGCGCCGGACTGGTTCAGCAGCAGCGCCACGCCGTAGCCGGCCAGCAGCCCCAGCAGCATGAACGGCAGCCGCGGCCACAGCCGCTTGCACAGCAGCGTCACCACCAGCGTGACCGCGCCTACGGCGGCCGCGCCCCAGTTGATGGCGTCGATGTTCTCGAACAGGTGGCGCAGCACGCCGAATGCACTGGTGCCGGTCGGCACCGCCAGCCCGAACAGGTCCTTGAGCGCATACAGGCCGATCAGCGTCGCGGCGCCGCAGGTGAAACCGAGCAGCACCGACGGCGAAATAAAGTTGGCCAGCGTGCCCAGCCGCAACGTGCCCACGGCGAGCTGCATCACGCCCACCACGATGGTGACCGCCAGCGCCAGCGCGATATAGGCTGGGCTGCCGGCAAACGCAAGCGGGCTCAGCATCGCGAACAATGCCAGCGAATTGGCGTTGGTCGGCCCCGACATCACGTGCCAGCTCGAACCGAACAGCGCCGCCACGATGCACGGCACCACCGCGCTGTAGATGCCATATTGCGGCGGCAGGCCCGCCAGCGTGGCGAAGGCCACGCCCTGCGGCAGCACCAGCACGGCGCCGAGCAGGCCGGCCACCAGGTCGGCGCGCAGCGTGGTCTTGTCGACGCGCTGGCTCCATGGGAACAGGCGCGGCAGGAGTGATCCGGGATGGGACGCGGGCATCGGCAATGAAGGGGCAGGCTCAGCCGGCCTCGCCGCCGCGCCCAGGCGGTGGCGAGGCAACGGATTCGGGCGGGGTGGATTCGGGCAGGTTCGGCTGCGGCGCCAGGCCGGCCAGCATGGCGTCGAGCGCGCGGTAGACCTCGGTCAGGCGCTCCGGGCCGAGCCGCTGCGCCAGCTCCTGGTAGCGCGCATCGACCAGCGGCTCCATTTGCACGATGATGGCGCGCGCCGACGGCGTCAGGCTGACCAGCTGGCGGCGCTGGTCGGTGGCAGAGCGGGTCCGTTCGACCAGCCCGGCGTCTTCCATGCCGCACAGCATGCGGGTCAGGCTGGGGCTCAGGATCAGGCAGGCGTCGGCCAGCTGGTTCGGCTCCATCGGCTCGCGCTCGTTGAGCGTGCGCATCACGCGCCATTGCTGCTCGGTGATGCCGAACTGCCGCAGGATCGGGCGAAAGCCGGCCAGCAATGTCTCGCGCGCTTGCAGCAGCAGGTGAGGAAGGTTGCGGTGGCGGAACATGGCCTGGCGGGTGTGGCTCATGCCCGCAGTGTAGCGGGCGCGGCGCCGCGCGGCGAGCGGGGCTTGTGCGGACTTGCCTGAACCCGCGCGCGGCGCCAGCGGCGCGTTCAGTTGCAACTGAGCGTGGCGACCACCGGCGTGTGGTCCGACGGCTGCTCCCACGTGCGCGGCACGCGGTCGATCACGCAGGCGCTGCAGCCGCTGGTCAATGCCGGCGACAGCAGGATGTGGTCGATGCGCAGGCCCGCATTGCGGCGGAACGCCATCATGCGGTAGTCCCACCACGAGAAGGCCTTCTCCGGCTGCTCGAACTGGCGGAACGCATCCGCCAGGCCGAGCTCCACCAGTGCGGCAAAGGCGGCGCGCTCCTGCGGCGAGACCAGGTTCTGGCCTTCCCATTTCTTGGGGTCGTGCACGTCGCGGTCTTCCGGCGCGATATTGAAGTCGCCCAGCAGCGCCAGCTTCGGGTAGCGCTTCATTTCTTCGCGCAGCCACGCCGTCATCGCGTCCAGCCACTTGAGCTTGTAGACGAACTTGTCCGAGTCCGGCGCCTGCCCGTTGGGGAAGTAGGCGCAGACCAGCCGCAGGTCGCCATAAGTGGCAGCGATCACGCGCTGCTGCGCGTCCTCGAAGCCGGGGATGTTGCGCACCACGTCGGCGGGGCCGGGCATGCTGGCGTCGCGTGCGAGGATGGCCACGCCGTTGTACGTCTTCTGCCCGGTGTAGATGCTGTGGAAGCCCGCGTTCTCCAGTTCGGCCAGCGGGTACTTGTCGTCCGGCAGCTTCAGTTCCTGCAGGCACAGCGCGTCGATCGGCGCGCCGGTCTGGTCCTGCTCGGCCAGCCATTGCAGCACCTGCGGCAGGCGCACCTTGAGCGAGTTGACGTTCCAGCTGGCAATGCGAAGCGGGCCGCTGGCGGGCAGGGCGGCCGCGCTCATGCTGCCATCCCGCCGTGGCGCAGCAGCGCGTCGATCTGCGGCGCGCGGCCGCGGAACGCGACAAACGAGTCCATTGCCGGACGGCTGCCGCCCACCGACAGGATCTCGCGCTGGTAGCGCGCGCCGGTCTCGCTGTCGAGCACGCTGCCCGACAGCTGAGCGGCTTCCTCGAACGCCGCGTACACGTCGGCCGACAGCACCTCGGCCCACTTGTAGCTGTAGTAGCCCGCCGCATAGCCGCCGGCGAAGATATGGCTGAAGGTGTTCGGCCAGCGCGACAGCGGATGCTGTGGCACCACGTGCACGCGGTCGTTGATCTGGCGCGACAGGTCCAGCACCGAGGTGGCGCCGGCCGGATCGAAGTCGGTGTGCAGGTGCATGTCGAACGACGAAAACACGATCTGGCGCAGCGTCATCATGCCGTTCTGGAAGTTCTTGGCGGCCAGCATGCGGTCGAACAGCGCGCGTGGCAGCGGCTCGCCGGTGTCGATGTGCTGCGTCATGCCGGTCAGCACCTCGTACTCCCAGCAGAAGTTCTCCATGAACTGCGACGGCAGCTCCACCGCATCCCATTCCACGCCGTTGATGCCCGACACGCCGAGCTCGCCCACCTGCGTCAGCATGTGGTGCAGGCCGTGGCCGAACTCATGGAACAGGGTGATCACTTCATCGTGCGTGAACAGCGCGGGCTTGTCGCCCACCGGCGCGGAGAAGTTGCAGGTCAGGTAGGCCACCGGCGTCTGCACGCCGCCTTGCTCCAGCACCTTGCGGCCGCGCGCGTCGTCCATCCAGGCGCCGCCGCGCTTGCCTTCGCGCGCGTACAGGTCGATGTAGAACTGGGCCAGCAGCGTGCCGTCGGCGGTGGTGACGCGGAAGAAGCGCGCGTCCTTGTGCCAGGTCTGCGCCTGCTCGGGCTCGATGCGCACCGAGAACAGCTTCTGCACCACGCCGAACAGGCCCTCGAGCACCTTCGCTTCCGGGAAGTACTGCTTGACCTCTTGCTCGGAGAACGCATAGCGCTGCTGGCGCAGCTTCTCCGAGGCATAGGCGACATCCCATGGCGCCAGCTCAGGCAGCCCCAGCTCTGCGGCGGCAAAGGCCTTCATTTCGGCCCAGTCCTTCTCGGCGTAGGGGCGCGCCTTGACGGCGAGCTCGTCGAGGAACTTCAGCACCTCGGCCGGCGATTCGGCCATCTTCGGCACCAGCGAGACTTCGCCGTAGCACTGGTAGCCCAGCATCTGCGCCTCTTCGCGGCGCAGGGCCAGCTGCTCGCGCATATTGGCGGTATTGTCCCAGTCGGCCTGGCCCTGACCATGCTGCGGGCCCAGTTCCGAGGCGCGCGTTACATTGGCTACATACAGGGTCTGGCGCAGCGCGCGGTCGTCCGCGTACTGCAGCACCGGGAAGTAGGACGGGAAGTGCAGCGTGAATTTCCAGCCGGCCTTGCCATCCTTCTCTGCGGCATGGCGGGCGGCTTCCCTGGCGTCATCGGGCAGGCCGGACAGGCGGCCCTCGTCCTCGACATGCAGCGCGTAGGCGTTGGTGGCATCCAGCACGTGGTCGGAAAAGGCCTTGGACAGCTGGGCCTGCTGCTCCTGGATCTCGGCGAAGCGCGGCTTCTTGCCTTCAGGCAGTTCGGCACCGCCCAGGCGGAAGCCGCGCAGTTCGTTCTCGATCAGCTGGTGGCGCGCCGCGCTCATGCCGGCGAACTCCGGGCTGGCAGCCAGCGCCTTGTACTTCTCATACAGCGCCAGGCTCTGGCCGAGCGAGGACCAGAACTCGGTCATGCGCGGCAGGTTCTCGGCGTGAGCCTTGCGCAGTTCGGGCGTATCGGCCACGGCGCTCAGGTGGCTGACCACGCCCCAGGCGCGGCCCAGCGGCTCGGTGGCCGCTTCCAGCGCCTGCACGGCGTTGCTCCAGTCGGCGGGCGTGGCCGGATCTTCGGCGCGGGCGACGGCCTGCTGCGCGCGTTCCAGCAGCACGTCCAGCGCCGGGCTGATGTGCTCGGGCCGGATCTCGGCAAAGCGGGGCAGGTCGGAAAAGTCCAGCAGAGGATTGGTAGCGTTGGCGGCTTGGTCCATGGCGTGTTCTCGGTTGGCTGGCCTCGATCGGGCAATAATCCCGCAGATGGGGCCGGGGCGCCGGATTTTCCAGGGCCCCGGGTGGCGTATCGTACGCGCGGCCTCAGCCGGCGGCGCGCTCGGCGGCTTCCAGCGTATTGACCAGCAGCATGGTGATGGTCATCGGGCCGACGCCGCCCGGCACCGGCGTGATGTAGCCGGCGACTTCACGCACGCCGGCAAAGTCGACGTCGCCGCACAGCTTGCCGTTGTCGTCGCGGTTCATGCCCACGTCGATCACCACCGCGCCCGGTTTGACCATGTCGGCGGTGATCAGGTTGCGTTTGCCGACCGCGGCCACCACCACATCCGCGTCGCGGGTGTGGGCGCCGATGTCGCGCGTCTTGCTGTTGCAGATGGTGACGGTGGCGCCGGCCTGCAGCAGCAGCATCGCCATCGGCTTGCCGACGATATTGGAGGCGCCCACCACCACGGCGCGGGCGCCGCGCAGCGGGAACTGGACCGATTCCAGCATCTTCATGCAGCCGTAGGGCGTGCACGGGCGGAACAGCGGGGCGCCGGTCATCAGCGCGCCGGCATTGGCCACATGGAAGCCGTCGACATCCTTTTCGGGGGCGATGGCTTCAAGCACCTTGTGGCTGTCGATATGCTTGGGCAGGGGCAGCTGCACCAGGATGCCGTGGATGTTGGGGTCCTGGTTCAGGGCCTCGATACGGGCCAGCAGTTCCGCCTCCGACAGGTCGGCCGGGTAGCGGTCGAGCGAGGAATGAAAGCCGTTGTCCTGGCAGGCCTTGACCTTGTTGCGGACGTAGACCTGGCTGGCCGGGTCCTCGCCGACCAGGATCACGGCCAGGCCGGGCCGGTGGCCACGCTCGGTCAGGCGGGCGGCGCGCAGGGCGGCTTCGGAGCGGATTTGTTTGGCAAGGGCATTGCCGTCGATCAGTTGGGCAGGCATGGAGGCAGGGCGGGTTTGTGGCCGGGAGGTGGAGGTGCCGCCGCGCGCCGGAGCGCGGGTTGGGCTAAAGGCGGAATTATAAAGGTTGCGTGGGGCTTGCCGCACGGAGCTTGAGCGGGTGCAAGGCCGGGCGGGGGCAGCGCTGGTAGCATCGGCCGAATGCACACCGCGCTTCCATCCCTGCTGTCCCATCCCTTGCTGTTGTTGCTGTCCCTGGCGGCACTGCTGTGGGCGCTGACGCGCCGGCCCTGGCAGCTGTTGCGGCGCAATGCGCTGCAGAACGCCTGGCTGGGTGCGATGGTGCTGGTGGCGCTGCTGTGGACGTTGCGCGCCACCCTGGTCGGCGGGCTGGTGATCCAGTTGCTCGGCGCCACGCTGATGGTGACGCTGTTCGGGCTGCCGCTGGCGCTGCTGTCGCTGTTCGTGGTGGACGTGGTGTCGCTGTTCGGGCTCGAATACCTGGCCGGGCATGGCTGGGCACAGTTCGACTGGCCCTCGCTGTGGGTGCGCTACGTCTGGCTGGCGCTGCTGCCGGCGCTGATCTCCGCAGCGTTGCAGGCGATGATGCGGCGTCTGCTGCCGCGGCATCCGTTCGTCTTTATCCTCGGGCACGGCTATTTCACGGCCGGGCTGGCCGCGCTGGGCGCCAGCGCGGCCGAGGCCGGCTGGCGCCACCTGACGGCGCCGGGCCTGCCATGGAGCATTGCCGATACCCTGACGGCAGCCGTCATCCTGGCCTTTGGCGAGGCCTTCCTGACCGGCATGCTGGTGGCGATTTTTGTGGTCTATCGGCCACAATGGGTGGTCACGTTCCGGGACGAGGAATACCTGGACCGCTGACGGGACTGAGGGGGCAGGGGCGGCGCCGGACGGCGCGGAGAGGGCAGCCGGTGCGGCCGCGGGCCGCACCGGGTCAGGCAGAGGCAGGCGCCAGCCGCTCAGCTGTTGCGTGACAGCGCCAGGCGCAGCAGGTCGGCGACGGTGTTGACGTTGAGCTTTTCCATGATGTTGGCGCGGTGCGCCTCCACGGTCTTGATGGAAATGCCCAGGTCGTCGGCGATCTGCTTGTTCAGGCGGCCGGCAACGATGCGCTCGAGCACCTGCTGCTCGCGCGTGGTCAGCTTGCCCAGCAGGTCCTTGGCGGCGCGCTGCTCGCGTGCGGCGGAATGGTCGGTGCGGGCCTTGGTCAGCATGCGCTCGACCAGTGCGCGCAGCTCGGACTCATCGAAGGGCTTTTCGATGAAGTCGATGGCGCCGCGCTTCATCGTCGATACCGCCATCGGCACGTCGCCGTGGCCGGTGATAAAGACGATGGGAATGTCGATCTGCTCGGCCAGCATGCGCTCCTGCAGTTCCGGGCCGCTCATGCCGGGCATGCGCACGTCGAGGATCAGGCACGACACCTGGCTGGCATCGTAGGCGGCGAGGAACTGCTCGGCGCTGGTGAAGCTGCGCACCTGGTAGCCATTGCCCTCCAGCAGCCAGGTCAGCGAGTCGCGCATGGCTTCATCGTCGTCGACGATGAACACGGTCTCGCCGCGGTGGGGCGTGGGGTTTGGCGTTGCGGTCATGTAGTCTCCTCGGGACAACAATTCATTGCTGCGAAGTGTAACCGGCAGCGGCCCTCTGTGGCGAGACAGGCCCCCCACATCCGTGGGGGAAACGGGGCGGGCCGGCTTTTTGTGGAATCCTTGGGCATGCCCGGGCGCGAAGGCCTCGGCAACAGGGCCTGTGCTTCGGCTTAATGCTCGGCCAGCGCCGATTGCAGCGGCAGCATGATTTTAAATGTACAGCCGATGCCGTCGGCATTGTTCTCCACCCACAGGCGGCCCTGGTGCGACTCGATGATCGAGCGGCAGATGTTCAGCCCCATGCCCATGCCGTCGGACTTGGTGCTGAAGAAGGGCTCGAACAGGCGCTCCTTGGTGGCTTCGTCCACGCCCGGGCCCTGGTCGATCACGTCGATATGGACGCTGTCGCCAATCTCGCCCGGCTCCACCCGCGCGTGCAGGCGCACCACGCCGCCGGCGTGCAGGGCGGGCAGGCCGGCCATGGCCTCGACCGCGTTCTTGAGCAGGTTCACCAGCACCTGCTCGATCAGCACCGGGTCGACATAGACCGTCAGCGGCGGGGTCGGCAGGCGGGTCAGGATGGTGACGCGGCGGCGCGTGGCCTCCAGGTCGGCCAGGCCTACCGCGTCGGCGACGATGTCGTGCAGCGCGGCCTCGCGCCGCTGCGGCTGGCTGCGCTTCACGAAGCCGCGGATGCGGCTGATGATGGTGCCGGCGCGCACCGCCTGGGCCGAGGTCTTCTCCAGCACCGGGATCAGGTCCTCCGGCGTGCTGCGGCCCGAGTGCAGCCGCGCCACCGCGCCCATGCAGTAGTTGTTGATGGCCGCCAGCGGCTGGTTCAGTTCATGCGCCAGCGACGAGGCCATCTCGCCCATGGTGGTCAGGCGGCTGGTGAACTGCAGGCGCTCTTCATGCTGGCGCGCCATTTCCTCGGCGGCCTTGCGCACCGTGATATCGGTGGCGATCTGCATCTGCGCCAGGTGGCCGTCGACCCACTGGATATAGCGGCGGCGCACTTCGAACCATTTCTGCATGTCCGGCACGAACACTTCGCGCGCGTCCGATGCGTACGGCATCAGCTCGGACGCCGGCAGGCCGGCATAGGCGTCGACATAGTCGGTGTTGTCGCTGGAGACCTGGTCCTTGTCGAGGTCGTCGCCGGCCAGCTTGAGGTGGCCCTCGGCCTCCCAGCCGAACAGCTGGCGGTAATAGCGGTTGGCAAAGAGCAGCTCCGCCTTGTCGGTGGCCAGCACCGACACCGCGGCATCCAGGCTTTCCAGCACCGTGGTGAAGCGGTCATGCGCCGCGGCCAGTTCCTCGCGCGCGCGCTTGGGCTCGGTGATGTCCGTCATCGAGCTCATCCAGCCAGTATGGCGGCCGCGGCTGTCCACCAGCGGCGACACGTACATGCGCGCGTAGAAGCTGCTGCCGTCGCGGCGCATCACGCGCATCTCGTAGCCGCCGGCGGGCGACTTGCCCTGCAGCGTCAGGTCGATCTGCTTCTGCATCTCCTGCTGGTCGTTGGGCGGCCAGTAGGGGAAGGGCGGCAGGCGCCCGACCAGGTCGTTCTCCTGCCAGCCAGTCATGCGGCAGAAGGCCGGGTTGACATAGGTGATGCGGCCGTTCAGGTCGAGCGCGCGCAGGCCGATCAGCATCGAGTTTTCCATCGCGCGCCGGAACGAGGTCTCGGCCAGCAGCGCGCGCTGCGCCTCGGAGCGGCGGCTGGTGTGGCGCCACATGCTCCACAGGCTCCACAGCAGGAAGCACGACAGCCCCACCACCAGCCACAGCAGCATGTTGTTGGGCAGGTTCGACGCCGGCGGGTAGGCATCGGCGCGCAGCGACAGGGAGTGACCCGGCGGATCCAGCAGCACCTCGTACGACAGCGCGTTGCCCGGCACCGGCCGCAACGAGGTGCTGGCGCGGGTCTGGTTGTTCTTGTCGATCAGCGAGAAGCGGTAGCGCTCGGTCAGCTCAGGCGGCAGCAGGTGCGTCAGGATGCCGTTGATCGAGTACAGCGCGCCGAGCGTGCCGAGGAACTCGTTGTCGCGCACGATCGGCACTTCCATCAGCATGAAGCTGTCGCCGCGCTCGTTGACCAGCGGGCGCGAATAGACCACTCGCTGGGTCTCGCGCGCGGCGTCGAAGGTGTCGAGCACTTCCGGTTCGAGCGGCTGGTCCTGGTTCTCGCGCAGGCGGCTGGCGAATTCCGAGGTCGATGGCAACGACCAGCGGCCGCGCTTGGTGGCATCGAGCCAGTTGATGAAAACGATCTCGGGGTTTTCGCGCAGGATTTCCTGCGCCGCGGTGCGGTAGGCGCCTTGCTCAAGCTGCGCGGCGGCGATGTCGCGCGCCAGCGAGGCCAGCTGGTCCTGGTTGCTCAGCAGGGACAGGCGCACGCGCTGCTGCGCCCAGGCGGCGTCGCGGTACAGGGCGTCGCGCTGCTGCTGGCGCTCGGTCTCGTGCAGGGACCACAGGATCACGCCCATGGCCACCGTGAACAGCACGATGGCAACCAGCGGGATGAACATGAACCAGCTGGTGGCCACCAGGTTGCGCCAGCGCAGCCACCACAGCCCGCGCGGTGCGGCCACGGGGGCGCCGTCGTCGGGGCCCAGCGCCTCGATCGGCCCCAGTCCGGCAGCCGGCGAAGGGGCGTGCGCGGGATCGCCTCCGGCCGCCTTGGCTGACCCCGACGCGTCGGGAGGAAGCATGGCTGCACGCAGGCTGGAAAGGAGTCGGTCGAAAAACGGCATGGGAGGGATTGACGGCTGACCGACCAGTGTACCGAGATTATTGCGGTGCGTCGCTTGGGGAAAGCGCCAATGAAAACATTGCTGCTGCGGCCGGGGCGGGTAGGCTTATGGCGCATGGCGGGGCAGCCGGGCAGTGATTCTTGGTGCGCCGCCGCATAATTCCACATTATAAAAAACGATACCGCAATTTGAAAATTTCACTTGTGCTGGACTTTGGGCTTCCATAGAATCGGTTCGACCCAAGAATGCGGGCGGCAGCCATGCGCCTGCCGCGCGGAGAAACCGGAACAGGTTTCCCGGCGGCGGCCCCGATGCAAGGCGGCATGGTGCCGGATCCGCAAGTCGGTGCGAGTCATACGTAAAGTCGTGTCCGGGCGCTGCCAGCGCGGGCGCGGATGCAAAGAATTCACCCAGGAGACAGTCATGTCCGCCGTACCAGAGCAGATTCTCGGCGCCTCGAGCGCCAACGACGCCGATCCCCAGGAAACCCATGAATGGCTCGACGCCCTGCAGGGCGTCCTGGCCGCCGAAGGTCCGGCGCGCGCCGCTTTCCTGATCGACAAGCAGATCGAATACGCACGCGTGAACGGCGTGACCCAGCCGTTCCACGCCGAGACGCAGTACATCAACACGATTCCGGTCGAGCAGCAGGCCCGCATCCCCGGCGACCAGGACATCGAGCACCGGATCCGCTCGTACACCCGCTGGAACGCCATGGCGATGGTGCTGCGCGCCAACAAGCACACCAACGTCGGCGGCCACATCTCGTCGTTCGCCTCGGCGGCCACGCTGTATGACGTCGGCTACAACCACTTCTGGCGCGCCCCGTCGGAAGCCGGCGGCGGCGACCTGGTGTTCGTGCAGGGCCACTCGGCTCCGGGCGTGTATTCGCGCGCCTTCCTGCTCGGCCGCCTGACCCAGGACCAGCTCGACAACTTCCGCCAGGAGGTGGACGGCAAGGGCATCTCGTCCTACCCGCACCCGTGGCTGATGCCGGACTTCTGGCAGTTCCCGACGGTGTCGATGGGCCTGGGCCCGATCATGGCCATCTACCAGGCCCGCTTCATGAAGTACCTGGACAGCCGCGGCCTGGCCAAGGCCGGCGACCGCAAGGTCTGGGCCTTCCTGGGCGACGGCGAGACCGACGAGCCGGAATCGCTGGGTGCGATCGGCATGGCCGGCCGCGAGAAGCTCGACAACCTGGTCTTCGTCATCAACTGCAACCTCCAGCGCCTGGATGGCCCGGTGCGCGGCAACGGCAAGATCATCCAGGAACTGGAATCCGAATTCCGCGGTGCCGGCTGGAACGTGATCAAGGTGGTGTGGGGCAGCAAGTGGGATTCGCTGCTGGCGCGCGACACCAAGGGCCTGCTGATGAAGCGCATGATGGAATGCGTCGACGGCGAGTACCAGACCATGAAGGCCAAGGACGGCGCCTATGTCCGCGAGCACTTCTTCAACACGCCTGAGCTGAAGGCGATGGTGGCCGACTGGTCCGACGACGACATCTGGCGCCTGAACCGCGGCGGCCACGATCCGCACAAGATCTACGCCGCCTACAAGGCCGCCAGCGAGCACAAGGGCCAGCCCACGCTGATCCTGGCCAAGACCATCAAGGGCTATGGCATGGGCGACGCCGGCCAGGCCATGAACGTGGCCCACCAGCAGAAGAAGATGCCGGTGGACGCGATCCGCAAGTTCCGCGACCAGTTCAATCTTCCCGTTGCCGACGACCAGCTCGAAGAGGTGCCGTACATCACCTTCCCGGAAGGTTCGAAGGAACTGGAATACATGCGCCAGGCGCGGCAGAACCTGGGCGGCTACCTGCCGGCCCGCCGCCAGAAGGCCGAAGCGCTGCCGGTCCCGCAGCTGTCCGCGTTCGACGCGCTGCTGAAGGCCACCGGCGAAGGCCGCGAAGTGTCCACCACCATGGCCTTCGTGCGGATCCTGAACACGCTGCTGAAAGACAAGCAGATCGGCAAGCACGTGGTGCCCATCGTGCCGGACGAGTCGCGCACCTTCGGCATGGAAGGCCTGTTCCGCCAGGTCGGCATCTGGAACCAGGAAGGCCAGAAGTACGTGCCGGAAGACCATGACCAGCTGATGTTCTACAAGGAATCGCAGACTGGCCAGGTGCTGCAGGAGGGCATCAACGAAGCAGGCGCCATGTGCGACTGGATCGCGGCCGCCACGTCGTACTCGACGCACGGCGTGCAGATGATCCCGTTCTACATCTACTACTCGATGTTCGGCATCCAGCGTATCGGCGACCTGTGCTGGGCCGCTGCCGACATGCGCTCGCGCGGCTTCCTGCTGGGCGGCACCGCCGGCCGCACCACGCTGAACGGCGAAGGCCTGCAGCATGAAGACGGCCACTCGCACGTGTTCCACGCCGCGATCCCGAACTGCATCTCGTACGACCCGACCTTCCAGTACGAACTGGCGGTGGTCATGCAGGACGGCCTGCGCCGCATGTACGCCGAGCAGGAAGACGTCTACTACTACCTGACGGTGATGAACGAGAACTACGAGCATCCGGAAATGCCGGCTGGCGTGGAGCAGGACATCGTCAAGGGCATGTACCAGTTCCGCAAGGGTGTCGAGAACAGCAACGCGCCGCGCGTGCAGCTGCTGGGCTCGGGCACGATCTTCCGCGAGGTGATCGCCGCTGCCGACCTGCTCAAGAAGGACTGGGGCGTGGAGTCGGACCTGTGGGGCTGCCCGAGCTTCACCGAACTGGCCCGCGAAGGCCACGACGTCGAGCGCTTCAACCTGCTGCACCCGACCGAGACCCCGCGCGAATCGCACGTGGCCAAGAGCCTGAAGTCGGCCCGCGGCCCGGTGATCGCCTCCACCGACTACGTGCGTGCGTTTGCCGAGCAGATCCGTCCGTTCGTGCCGCGCCGCTACGTGGTGCTGGGCACCGACGGCTTCGGCCGCTCGGACACGCGCGAGAAGCTGCGCCACTTCTTTGAAGTGGACCGCTACTGGGTCACGCTGGCCGCGCTCAAGGCGCTGGCCGACGAGGGTGCGATCGGCCGCGACAAGGTTGCCGAGGCCATCAAGAAGTACAACCTCGACCCGAACAAGCCCAACCCGATGTCGGTCTGATCCGGCAGCCAGCACCAACCCCCGCAGTACGGCAACGCCGTGCCGCGGGCGCCCCGGCCAGAGCCCGGACGGCGCCTTGCGGCATGGCGGCGTGACAGAAGCGGGCGGCGAAGGTAATCTCGCCGCTTGCGGATGTCGCGCGTGCCGGCCTGCCCAGGAGACACTGAATGAGTCAAGCGATTGAAATCAAGGTGCCGGATATCGGCGACTATGACGCCGTTCCCGTCATCGAAGTGCATGTGAAACCCGGCGACAGCATCAACGCGGAAGACGCGCTGGTGACGCTGGAATCGGACAAGGCCACCATGGACGTGCCCTCGCCGCAGGCCGGCGTGGTCAAGGACGTCCGCATCAAGGTGGGCGACAACGTGTCCGAAGGCTCGGTGCTGGTGATGCTGGAGGCGGCCAACGAGCCCGCCGCCGCACCTGCCCCTGCTGCCGCAGCACCGGCGCCGGCCGCCGCAGCCCCCGCACCGGCTCCTGCCCCCGCAGCAGCCCCAGCCGCGGCCCCGGCCGCTGGCGGTGGCGGCACCATCGAAGTCAAGGTGCCCGATATCGGCGACTACGACGCCGTGCCGGTCATCGAAGTCCACGTCAAGGCGGGCGACACCATCAACGCCGAAGACGCCGTGGTGACGCTGGAGTCCGACAAGGCCACCATGGACGTGCCGTCGCCGCAAGGCGGCGTGGTCAAGGAAGTCAAGGTCAAGGTCGGTGACAACGTCGCCGAAGGCACGCTGCTGCTGATCCTGGAAGGCGCCGCCGCAGCAGCCGCCCCGGCAGCTGCCGCCGCGGCACCGGCTCCGGCTGCCAGCGCGCCCGCACCGGCACCGGCCCCCGCAGCCGCCGCCCCGGCACCGGCCGCAGCACCTGCTGCCGCGCCGGCCGCCGCTGGCGTAACCGGCAAGGCCGCCCACGCCAGCCCCTCGGTGCGCAAGTTCGCACGCGAGCTGGGCGTGGACGTGTCGCGCGTGCCGGGCACCGGCCCCAAGGGCCGTATCACCCAGGAAGACGTGCAGGGCTACGTCAAGGGCGTGATGAGCGGCCAGGCCGCCGCGCCCGCACAGGCCGCCGCGGCTGGCGCCGGTGGTGGCGAGCTCGGCCTGCTGCCGTGGCCGAAGGTCGATTTCACCCGCTTCGGCGAGGTCGAAAGCAAGGCCCTGTCGCGCATCAAGAAGATCTCGGGTGCCAACCTGCACCGCAACTGGGTCATGATCCCGCACGTCACCAACCATGACGAAGCGGACATCACCGAGCTGGAAGCCTTCCGCCTGCAGCTGAACAAGGAAAACGAGAAGTCCGGCATCAAGGTGACGATGCTGGCGTTCATGATCAAGGCCACGGTGGCGGCGCTGAAGAAGTTCCCGAACTTCAACGCGTCGCTCGATGGTGACAACCTCGTGCTGAAGAAGTACTTCAACATCGGTTTTGCCGCCGACACCCCGAACGGCCTGGTCGTGCCGGTGATCAAGGACGCCGACAAGAAGGGCGTGCTGGAGATCAGCCAGGAAATGAGCGAGCTCGCCAAGCTGGCCCGCGACGGCAAGCTCAAGCCGGACCAGATGCAGGGCGGCTGCTTCTCGATCTCTTCGCTGGGCGGCCTCGGCGGCACATACTTCACGCCGATCATCAACGCGCCGGAAGTGGCCATCATGGGCGTGTGCAAGTCGTACCAGAAGCCGGTGTGGGACGGCAAGCAGTTCGCCCCGCGCCTGACGCTGCCGCTGTCGCTGTCGTGGGACCACCGCGTCATCGACGGTGCCGAAGCGGCGCGCTTCAACACGTACTTCGGGCAACTGCTGGCGGATTTCCGCCGCATCCTGCTGTAAGCGGGGTTGCGCCGGGCGGGCAGGCCGACGGCCTGGCCTGCCCGGCGCACCACGCGCAACCGGGAGCGAGCCATGACTACCTGCGTGGTCGTGAGGAAGGGCGCCGAGGTGGCCATCGCGGCAGATGCGCTGGTCACCTTTGGCGACACGCGCCTGTCGCGCGCCTACGAGCGCAACCAGAAGGTGTTCCCGGTAGGCGACGGCTTCATCGCGCTGGCCGGGACCACCGCGCACTTCCCGGTCATGCGCACGCTGCTGGCGGGGCTTGGCGAAGAGTGCCGGCTGGGCTCGCGTGATGACGTGTTCCGCACCTTCCTGAAGGTGCATGAGAAGCTGAAGTCGGACTACTTCGTCAACACCAAGGAAGACGAGGACGATCCCTACGAGTCGTCGCAGATCGTATGCCTGATCGCCAATCCGGCGGGCATCTTCGGCGTCTACTCGTACCGCGAGGTGTTTTCGTTCGACCGCTTCTGGGGTATCGGCTCGGGCCGCAACTACGCGCTGGGCGCGATGCATGCGGTCTATGACCGGCCGGACCTGGATGCGGGCGAGATCGCGCGCATCGGCGTCGATGCGGGCGTGGAGTTCGACAAGAGTTCGGCGGGGCCGATCGAGGTGCACACCGTGCGGCTGCACGAGGGTGACACCGCGCCGGCACCGCCGGCTGGCGGTGCCACGGGCGGCAATCCGGCAACCGGCAGTACGGCACCCGACAGCGCGGCAACCAACAACGACGGCGCGCCCTGAAGCCGAGAGGCGGGCGCGCATAGAGGAGCAAACATGAGTGTGATCGAAGTCAAGGTGCCGGATATCGGCGATTTCGACGCGGTGGAAGTGATCGAGGTGCTGGTCAAGGCCGGCGACACGGTCGAGGTGGAACAGTCCCTGATCGTGCTGGAATCCGACAAGGCCAGCATGGACGTGCCGTCGTCGGCCGCCGGCAAGGTGGTTGAGGTCAAGGTCAAGGTCGGCGACAAGGTCGGCCAGGGCGCGGTGATCTGCACCATCGAGGCCCAGCAGGCCGCGGCCGCCCCGGCGCCCGCGCAAGCTCCGGCACCGGCGCAGGCTCCCGCACCCGCGGCGGCGGCTCCGGCACCGGCTCCTGCTGCCGCCAGCCACAGCGGTGGCGCCGATATCCAGTGCGAGATGCTGGTGCTGGGCGCCGGCCCCGGCGGCTACTCGGCCGCCTTCCGCGCCGCAGACCTGGGCATGAATACCGTGCTGGTGGAGCGCTACAGCACGCTTGGCGGCGTCTGCCTGAACGTGGGCTGCATCCCGTCCAAGGCGCTGCTGCACAACGCCGCCGTGATCGACGAAGCCAAGGCGCTGGCCGCCCACGGCATCCTGTTCGGCGAAGCCAAGATCGACCTGGACGGCCTGCGCCACTACAAGAACCAGGTGGTCGGCAAGCTCACCGGCGGCCTGGCCGGCATGGCCAAGGCGCGCAAGGTGCAGGTGGTGCGCGGCATCGGCAACTTCCTCGACCCGCATCACATGGAGGTCGAGCTGACCGAAGGCGAGGGCAAGCGCAGCACCGGCAAGAAGACCGTGATCCGCTTCGAGAAGGCCATCATCGCTGCCGGCAGCCAGGCGGTGAAACTGCCGTTCATCCCGGAAGATCCGCGCATCGTCGACTCGACCGGCGCGCTGGAGCTGCCCGAAGTGCCCAACAAGATGCTGGTCATCGGCGGCGGCATCATCGGCCTGGAAATGGCCACGGTGTACAGCACGCTGGGTGCCGACATCGATGTCGTGGAAATGCTCGACGGCCTGATGAACGGTGCTGACCGCGACCTGGTCAAGGTCTGGGAAAAGAAGAACAAGGACCGCTTCGGCAAGGTCATGCTGAAGACCAAAACCGTCGGCGTGGAAGCCAAACCGGACGGCATCTACGTCAAGTTCGAAGGCGAGGCCGCGCCGGCCGAGCCACAGCGCTACGACCTGGTGCTGGTGTCGGTGGGCCGCTCGCCCAACGGCAAGCGCATCAGCGCAGAGAAGGCCGGCGTGGCCGTGAGCGAGCGCGGCTTTATCAACGTCGACAAGCAGATGCGCACCAATGTGCCGCATATCTTTGCGATCGGCGATATCGTCGGCCAGCCGATGCTGGCGCACAAGGCGGTGCATGAAGCCCACGTTGCCGCTGAGGCCGCGCATGGCGAGAAGGCTTACTTCGATGCCAAGCAGATCCCGTCGGTGGCCTTCACCGATCCGGAAGTGGCCTGGGCCGGCCTGACCGAAGACGAGTGCAAGGAGAAGGGGATCAAGTACAGCAAGGGCGTGTTCCCCTGGGCGGCATCGGGCCGCGCCATCGCCAACGGCCGCGACGAAGGCTTCACCAAGCTGATCTTCGACGAGGAAACCCATCGCGTGATCGGCGGCGGCATCGTCGGCACGCATGCAGGCGACCTGATCAGCGAGGTCTGCCTGGCGATCGAGATGGGCGCCGATGCGGTGGATATCGGCAAGACCATCCATCCGCACCCGACGCTGGGTGAATCGATCGGCATGGCGGCGGAGATCTATGAAGGCACGTGTACTGACGTGCCGCCGCCGCGCAAGCGCTGAGCGCCGTTCGCTGCAAGCGAGAAAGCCCGCCTGCCCAGGCGGGCTTTTTCATTGCCAATTATGCAATTAACCGCCAGAATTTGCCGGCGTCCGCGAGGTCTGCCTGCCAGTACCGCTCGCGTCGGCAGCCAAGGTGCAGATTGCGACAGGAGCGGTGCAAGACCTTCGCTGCCTATACTGAATTCAGCCGCCATGCACCCCAAGGCGACCGAGGCCGGCGCTGCATATTCGCGCGCGGCCGATCGCTGCCGGATGTCTGCTGGCGGGATCCGGTGGCCCCCGGTGGCTACCGTTCAGCTGACAAGGAGGCACGACGTGTTCAGGCATCTTCTTGTTGCGGTAGATGGCTCCGCTCTGGCCGAAGCGGCCTTTCGCAAGGCACTGGAGTTCGCGCAGGAGACGCAGGCCAGCATTACGGCGCTGCGCGCCTGCCCGGATTTCCACGTCACGACTTACCACACCGAAATGCTCACCGACACGCGAGAGCAGTTCGAAGAGGCTGTCCTCGAGGACGCATCGAAATACCTCGACGGCATCGCGCGAGAGGCCGCCGCGGCAGGCGTGCCCTGCGACACCAGCAGCGTGGTCGACGATCATCCCTACGATGCCATCATCAAGGCTGCAGAAGAAAACGATTGTGACCTGATTGTCATGGCGTCTCATGGGCGCCGGGGTGTGAAGGCGCTGTTGATCGGCAGCGAAACCCTGAAGGTACTGACCCACAGCAAGATTCCGGTGCTGGTCTATCGCTAGACGTCGCGTGAATGGGGTCGCCGGCATTGATGACACCGGATACGTTCGTGATGCCACCATGGTTGCCTGTCATGGGCGCCATAAAGGATCTGCCATGAGCACTCGCCGCTATGTCGTGATGATCGACCAGCCCAGGGACGTTGCCGACGAGCAGATGGCAGAGTACATCAAGCATGCCATCGCCGGATGGGGTGCCGGATTGCCCCCGCCTCCGGCTGACAGCCCGTTCTTCGACCTGGATGTATTGTCGGTAACCGTGATCAGCAAGCCGCACAAGGACCATTCATGAAGGATGTGCCCGGTTCAGGGAGCTATTCCGGCCGCTACTGGCATTTCCTGGATGACGGCCGCATGCAATGCGACCTGTGCCCGCGCCACTGCCGCCTGCATGGCGAGCAGCGCGGCGCTTGCTTCGTGCGCCAGCGGGTCGGCGATCGGATGGTGCTGACCGCCTATGGCCGCTCGTCGGGCTTCTGCATCGACCCGATCGAAAAGAAGCCGCTCAACCACTTCTACCCGGGCTCCGCCGTCCTGTCGTTCGGCACAGCCGGCTGCAATCTGGCCTGCAAGTTCTGCCAGAACTGGGATATCAGTAAATCGCGCGAGATGGAGACCCTGGCCGATGCGGCCATGCCCGAAGCGATCGCCGCATCGGCGGCGGCGCACGGTTGCAAAAGCGTGGCCTTCACCTACAACGACCCGGTGATCTTCGCCGAGTACGCCATGGACGTAGCCGATGCCTGCCACCAACTGGGCATCAGGACGGTGGCGGTGACCGCAGGATATATGGGCGCCGAGGCGCGGCGTGATTTCTACGCCAGGATGGATGCGGCAAACGTCGACCTGAAAGGCTTCAGCGACGCGTTCTATGTTGCCTTCACCGGGGCGCACCTGCAGCCGGTACTGGAGACGCTCCAGTACCTGAAGCACGAAACCGATGTCTGGCTCGAGATCACGACGCTGCTCATTCCCGGCAAGAACGACAGCGATGACGAGATTCGCGCCGAGGCCCGGTGGATCGCCAGGGAGCTTGGTCCCGACGTGCCGCTGCACTTCACCGCATTCCATCCGGACTACAAGATGCGCGACGTGCCGCCGACACCATGTTCCACCCTTGCGCGCGCCCGCAAGCACGCGCTGGCGGAGGGACTGCATTACGTCTACACCGGCAACGTGCACGACACCGCCGGTGCCACCACCCATTGCCCCGCTTGCCGCGCGCAGCTCATCGTGCGCGACTGGCACGCGATCGAAAGCTATCGCCTGACTCCCACGGGAACTTGCCCGGACTGCTTTGCACAGATTGCGGGACGTTTCGGGAATTTTGAGCGTCAGTTCGGGCGGCGGCGAATTCCTGTGCGCATCGGAGAATAGGCCGGCATGCATGCTCGGGGCCCACGGCCGCTGTTCACCGGGACCAACCTGATGGAAAGGTGAAGAGCAAAAAAAAAGCCCGACCTGTAGAGGTCGGGTTTAACGATACCTTTGGACAAGGAGACCGCGGTACCGAGGAGACATCGGCGGACAAGGCAGCACCGATGCAACTCAGTCAGGGCACTACCTTCATCGTTGGCAAAACACACCGCAAACGCCAGGCGTCGATATGCTTTGCCAACGGACCGGCCGCAGCCGGTCCATCTTCAACGCAGGCAGTTATCAGGCAGCCGTCGTCTTCTTTGCCGTGGCCGTACGGGCCGTGGCGCTGGCTTGCTGGGCAGCCTTGGTGGCAGCCGTAGCCGCAGCCTGGAAGTTGGTTTCAGCGATTTCGACCGCTTGCTTGGTCGCCTTCTGCACCGACTCGTAGGCGTTGTTGGCAGCGGAGATCGCCGACTTCACGATGGCCACGGTCGATTCCGAACCGGCCGGGGCGTTCTTGGCGAGGTTCTCGACCAGCGCTTGCACGTTCTTCGAGCCTTCGGCCAGTTGAGCCTCGGCTACCTTGGTGAACTCGCTCTGGGTTTCCGAAGCGATTTCATACAGGTGGCGGGTGTAGGCCAGGGTCTTTTCGGCAACCGGCTGCACGGCTGCGGCCTGGATGGCCAGCAGTTCCTGTGCGTCCTTGGCCGACAGCGCCTTCTTGGCGTTGTCAACGCCTTCTGCGAACGAAGTCTTGACGACCTGCAGGTTCAGCTCGACGAGCTTTTCGACGCCTTCAAACGCCTTGGTGGTCAGGCCGAACAGCGTTTCGAGGTTGGCCTTTTGCGCTGCTGCAACTTGTTCCGGGGTGAGGATCATTGCTGGTCTCCAGTGGTGAACTTCAAGGTCTAGCAAATTAAGCCGCCTAGATGTCAGGGCCGTGACGGTGTTGTGCCCGATTCGGCCAGCCCAGGCGTGTGGGTGGGTCAAGGCGCATTTCTTATTTGGTGCGCCGCAACAATTCCTATTTTAGGGGCGCCAGATCCAATGTCAAGTGGATTTTGTGCAATGCACAAACAACGTTGCTGGCGATACACGGGAGCGGCTGTGACGCCACTCCGGGGCGCTCCGGCGAGGGCCATGCAGGGGTGCTACCATCGCGGATTGCCCGCGCCCGCACGGATGGCCGCGCCGGGAACTAACAAAGACGTGAACAGAACCGCCCAGGCCACTTCCATGCTCGCTTTCTATGCCGACCATTTTGTGCTGCCACTGCCACCCGGGCACCGTTTCCCGATGCGCAAGTACAGCATGCTGCGCGATGCCGTCGCGGCGCAGGTGCCGGGGCTGCGCCTGGTTGAGGCGCCGCGCGCGGGCGACGATGCCTTGTTGCTGGCGCACACGCCCGGGTACGTGCAGGCCGCGTCAGCCGGCACGCTCG
Source organism: Cupriavidus necator (assembly GCF_016127575.1). Taxonomy (NCBI): domain Bacteria; kingdom Pseudomonadati; phylum Pseudomonadota; class Betaproteobacteria; order Burkholderiales; family Burkholderiaceae; genus Cupriavidus; species Cupriavidus necator. Next base: position 15,689 of record NZ_CP066018.1, on the reverse strand, counting down.
ACGCGGCGCGCCAGCGCGAGATCGGCTTCCCGTGGTCCGAGGCCATGGTGGAACGCTCGCGGCGCTCCGCAGGCGCCACCATCGAGGCCTGCCGGACGGCGCTGCGCGAAGGCATTGCCGTGAACCTGGCGGGCGGCACCCACCATGCGTATGCCGACAAGGGCGGCGGCTTCTGCGTGTTCAACGATGCCGCGATTGCGGCGCGCGTGCTGCAGCGCGATGGCGCCGTGCGCCGCGTGGCCGTGGTCGACCTGGATGTGCACCAGGGCAACGGCACCGCGTCGATCCTGCAAGGCGATCCGTCCGTGTTCACGTTGTCGCTGCATGGCGAGAAGAACTATCCGTTCCGCAAAGAGGCCAGCGACCTGGACGTCGGCCTGCCGGACGGCTGCGACGACGATACCTATGCGCAGGCGCTGCAGGCGGCGCTGGACACGCTGTTCAGCCGCTTCGATCCCGAGCTGATCATCTACCTGGCCGGCGCCGATCCGCATGAGGGCGATCGCCTCGGGCGGCTCAGGCTGACCTTGGCGGGCCTGGCACGGCGCGACCGGCTGGTGTTCGATGCCGCGCATGCACGCCAGTTGCCGGTGGCGGTGGCGATGGCGGGCGGCTACGGCAACCAGATCGAGGACACGGTTGCGGTCCACGCGCAGACCGTAAGCCTGGCCGCACAATATCACGCGCGCCATGCACAGGCGCTGCTGGCCACATGAGCGGCGTGATGGAGCAAGGCGGCGCAGCAGCGTCAAGCGCCCGCGCCACGCTGTGGGTGGCGTCGATGCCGTGGCTGTTCGTGCTGATCTGGAGCACCGGCTTTATCGTTGCCAAATACGGCATGCCGTACGCGGAGCCGATGACCTTCCTGTTCCTGCGCTTTGCCGGCGTGGTGGTGCTGATGGTGCCATTCGTGCTGCTGGCGCGCGTGCCGCTGCCGCGCCTGCCGGGCAAGGCGCAAACGGACTGGTCCGCGGTCGGCCATATCGCCGTAGCGGGGCTGTTGCTGCAGACGGGCTACCTGGGTGGCGTCTGGGCTGCGATCAAGCTTGGCATGCCTGCCGGCGTATCGGCGCTGATCGTCGGCATGCAGCCGATCCTGACCGCGCTGATCGCCACGCGCATGGGTGAGCGCATCGGCGCGCGCGCGTGGCTGGGCCTGCTGCTCGGCATCGCCGGCGTGGCGCTGGTGGTGGCCAACAAGCTGGGTGCCAGCGGACTCACGCCGGCAAGCCTGGCACTGGCGGGTGGCGCCTTGCTCAGCATCACCGTCGGCACGGTCTACCAGAAGCACTTCTGCCCGGTGTTCGACCTGCGCATGGGCTCGGTGATCCAGTTCGCCGCGGCGGCACTTGCGTGCGTGCCGTTCATGTTCCTGTTCGAGACCCGCGCGGTGCAGTGGAGTGCCGCGATGCTTGGTGCCATGGCGTGGTCGGTGGTGGCGCTGTCGATCGGCGCCATCTCGCTGCTGTTCCTGCTGATCCGGCGGGGCGCGGCCACCAAGGTGTCGAGCCTGATGTACCTGACGCCGCCCACTACCGCGGTGACGGCGTGGCTGCTCTTCGGTGAGCGCTTTCCGCCGCTGGCCGCTGCCGGCATGGTGCTCGCGGCGCTTGGTGTCGCACTTGTCATCCGCCGGTAGTGTCGCGTATGCGGCTACTTCAGAATATTCCTATCCCATCCTGTCCCGTCCACGTCTCATGAAACCGCAAGCCGAGTCGCGCAGTGCCTATCCGTACTTCCAGCCGATCACCACGCGTTGGATGGATAACGATGTCTATGGCCACGTTAACAACGTTGTCTACTACAGTTACTTTGATACCGTGGTGAATACCTACCTGATCCGGCAGGGCGTGCTCGATGTCACGTCGGGCGACACGATCGGGCTGGTGATCGAGACGCAGTGCAACTACTTCTCGTCGCTGAGCTTTCCCGAGACCGTGGTGGCCGGCCTGCGCGTGGCAAGACTGGGCACGTCGAGCGTGCGCTATGAGGTCGGGCTGTTCAGCGGCGACAACGAGACTGCCGCCGCGCAGGGGCATTTCATCCACGTCTATGTCGATCGCGCCACGCGCCGGCCGGTGCCGTTGCCGGAGCCGCTGCGCGAGGCGCTGCTGCCGTTGGTGATGGCCGACGCGGTGACGGGCGGGCAAGGGTAGGAACGGGGCAACAGGAGATGAACAAGATGTCCCACGAGGTGCAATTCGGTTCGCAGGATGCCGTGGACTGCGTGGATCGCGCGATCCTGACGCGGCGTTCGGTGCGGGCCTTTCTCGATACGCAGGTGCCGCGCCGGACCGTCGAGGAAATCCTGGCCGTAGCCAGCCGTGCGCCGTCGGGCACCAATACGCAGCCGTGGCGCGTCTATGTGCTGTCCGGCGAGGCGAAGGCCAAGCTGTGCGCCGATGTGCTGGGCGCCTACGAAGACCCCGAGCGCGACAGCAAGTACCTGGAAGAGTATCCGTACTACCCGCGCGAGTGGGCCGACCCCTACTTGTCGCGGCGGCGCAAGGTGGGCTGGGACCTGTACGGACTGCTTGAGATCAGCCGCGAAGACAAGGCGCGCATGCATGAGCAGCACGCGCGCAATTTCCGTTTCTTCGATGCGCCGGTGGGGATGATCTTCACCATCGACCGCATCATGGAGCAGGGCAGCTGGCTGGACTACGGCATGTTCCTGCAAAGCATCATGGTCGCCGCCCGGGCGCGCGGGCTTGATACCTGTCCGCAGGCGGCGTTCACGCAGTTCCACAAGATTATTGGCAGCCACCTGCGGCTGCCACCGGAGGAAATGGTGGTATGCGGCATGTCACTGGGTTTTGCCGACCCGGAAGCGATCGAGAACCAGCTGACCACGGAACGTGAGCCGGTCAGCGGGTTCGCGCGTTTCCTCTCATAGCAAAGTTTGAGAAAAGTTTGTATCAATGTGTAACGATGAGTGCCGATATACAAGACGACGTCCGTGTATTGGCTGGGAGTGTTCCAAGGGGCAGCAAGGTGAACCCGGGTACGCCTGGGGCAAGCCAGAGGCGGTTCGCATGCAAACGTGACCTTTTGGTTGCTTTTTCCGCAATGTGGAAATGTTTGCAAATCGAACTTTAAGGAGCGTCTGTAAGTCTTTAATCTTGCTAACAATTTCTTTCTTTCCTACACTAGCGCCATTCCTATGCGCTGAACGAATCATGTTCCGGTCTGATTCCATTTTTTCCAGATTCTTCGGCTCCGCACCCCTGTCCGCTGTTGCCACCGCGGTCCTGGTATCGGTGTCGATGGTCGCGGCACCTGTGGCCGAAGCGGCCACCAAGTCCGCAACTACCCAAAAAACGTCGAAAAAGCAGGTAAAATCGGTTAACGCCGAGAAAAAGGGTGCTTCGAAGATTGTTGCCAAGAGCTCGCGTAGCGGCAAGGTCGCCAAGCGCGAAGCAAGCAGCACACGCAAAGTGGTGGTGCTGAAAAATGGCAAGCGCCATACCGTCGTAGCCCAGCGTGCCGCACCCGTGCGCGCCGCCTTCACCCCGGCCAAGCCGTCGCTGGGCGAAGCCATGGGCTTGCGTGACACTGACGACGCGCTGGCACTGCGCTCCAGCGTGGCACTGGTGATGGACCAGAATTCCAACGAGGTGCTGTTCCAGAAGAACGCCAGTGCGGTGCTGCCGATCGCTTCGATCACCAAGCTGATGACCGCGCTGGTGGTGATGGACGCCCGCCTGCCGATGGACGAAGTGCTGACCATCTCCGAGGAAGACCGCGACACCGAAAAGCACAGCGGCTCGCGCCTGCGCTTTGGTACGCAGCTGACGCGCCAGGAATTGCTGCTGCTGGCGCTGATGTCGTCCGAGAACCGCGCCGCGTCGGCGCTGGGCCGCAACTACCCGGGCGGCCTGCCGGCCTTTGTCCAGGCGATGAACCGCAAGGCCCGCGAGCTGGGCATGAACGACAGCCACTTCGTCGATTCCAGCGGGCTGTCGAGCAGCAATGTGTCGAGCGCGACGGACCTGGTGCGCATGGTCAACGCGGCGTATCGCAACCCGACCATCCGCGAGTTCTCGACGCAGACCGAGCATGAGGTCAACGTGCTGGGCCGCACCCAGCACTACGTCAGCACTAACCGCCTGGTGCGCGGCGGCAACTGGGAGATCGGCCTGCAGAAGACCGGCTTTATCTCCGAGGCCGGCCAGTGCCTGGTGATGCAGGCCAAGGTCCAGGGCCGCAACGTGGTGATGGTGTTCCTGGACTCGGCCGGCAAGCTGTCGCGCTTTGCCGATGCCAACCGCGTCAAGGACTGGCTGGAGCATGCGCCGTCGCCATCGTCGCCGCAGCGTGGTTTCCCGTCGTCGCCGAACCTGACGCAGGCTCCGGGCGGCGCGCACGCGATCCTGGCCTCGCAACAGTCGCGCGGCATCTGATACGGAACGCCTGACCGGGAAAAAACGCGCCGTGCCACGGCGCGTTTTTCGTTCTGGCGGCCGCGGCCGTCAGAGCAGCTTGCCTGGGTTCATGATCCCGGCCGGGTCGAACACGGCCTTGATCTCGCGCATCAGCCGCAGTTCCAGCGGGTCCTTCATGGTCAGGAAGGCATGGCGCTTGAGCTGGCCGATGCCATGCTCGGCGCTGATGCTGCCGCCGTAGCGCATCACTTCGTCCAGCACCGCGTCGGTCACCGCATCGCCTTGCGTGGCCGCCCAGTCCTTGGGCGCGCCGGCCGGGCGCGACAGGTTGTAGTGCAGGTTGCCGTCGCCGAAGTGCCCGAAGATAAAGGGCCGGATGGCGGGATCGAGCCCACGCAGCCGCGTTTCCATCGAGGTCATGAAGGCCGGAATCTGCTCGATCGGGAGCGAGATGTCGTGCTTCAGGTGCGGGCCGTCGGCGCGCTGCGCCTCGGAGATTTCCTCGCGCAGTTTCCACAGCGCCTGCAATTGTGCGAGCGAGGCAGACACGGCTGCATCGAGGCACAGCTCGCGCTCCAGCGCTTCGCCGATAACGCGTTCGAGCAGCGCGTTCAGCGCATCTTCGTCCGTGGTGTCGGCCAGTTCCACCAATACGTAGGCGGGGTAGCGTTGCGCGAACGGCTCCTGCACGCCCTCTGCGTGCGTGAGCACCAAGTCCAGGCAATCGCCGGTAAAGAATTCGAACGCCTGCAGGCGCGCGCCGCATTGTTCAAACAGCAGTTCATAGAGTGCCAGCGACTGCGCCGGCGAGGCCACCGCCGCCAGCACCACACTGCGCGTGTCGGTACGCGGGAACAGCCGCAGCGCGGCCGCGGTGATTACGCCGAGCGTACCTTCGGAGCCGACCAGCAGCTGCTTCAGGTCATAGCCGGTATTGTCCTTGCGCAGCGTGCGCAGGCCATGGAAGACCTCGCCGTTGGGCAGCACCGCTTCCACGCCCAGCACCAGTTCGCGCGCCATGCCATAGCGCACCACGTTCACGCCGCCGGCATTGGTCGCAAGGTTGCCGCCGATCTGGCATGAGTCTTCGGCGGCCAGCGACAGCGGCAGCAGCCGGTTGGCGTCTTGCGCCGCGCGGCGCAGGTTGCCGAGGATGCAGCCGGCCTCTGCAACCATGGTGTTGGCGATGGTGTCGAGCGAGCGCACCGCGTTCATGCGGTCCAGGCTCAGCACCACGTTCTGCGCCTGCGCATCGGGCGTGGCGCCGCCGCACAGGCCGGTATTGCCGCCGCGCGGCACCACCGGCACCGCGGCCTGCTGGCACAACGCCAGGGCGCGCGAGACTTCGTCCACGGTGCGCGGCCGCAGCACGGCCTGGGCCTGGCCGCGGTAGATGCCGCGCCAGTCGGACAGCCACGGGGCGATGTCGTCGGGGTTGGTCAGGACGGTGTCGGCGCCGAGGGCCTCGGTGAGCCGCTGGGCGAATTGGCCGGTTTGCATGATGGTGGTGTCGTCTCAGGAAAGGGAAGGGGAGCTGGCTACGCGCGCTGTCGACGCTTCATCGGCGCGCGTGCGCAGCACCAAGCCAAGCCGGCGCGCCGCGCATTGCAGGTGTGTCACCGCGGCCGCGCGGGCTGCCGCGGCATCGCCACGGCGGATGGCATCGACGATCGCTTCATGCTCGGCATGCACGGTCTCGGCCAGGCCTGCCTGGCGCAGCGTATTGGCGCGCGCGGTGGCCACGGCCTGGTGCAGCTGCAGGTTCAGGTACTGCAGCAGCTGGCGGTAGTAGGGGTTGTGCGTGGCGGCGGCAATGCCGATATGGAACGCGGCGTCGATATCGGCGGCCGGCTGCGGGTCATAGAGATGAGCGCGCAGCCGCTGCAGCAGTGCACTCAGTGCGGCCACGTCCTCATCGGTGCGGCGCACGGCGGCCAGCGCTGCGGCGGCGCCTTCCAGGTCGATGCGCAGGTCGTACAGGTCGGCCAGCCCGCTGGCGTCGATATCGGGTTCGCGCGGCAGCTGGAATCCCGCCGAGCCGGTACGCGAGCGCACCGTGCAGCCGACGCCCTGGCGTGACTCGACGAAGCCCTGCGAACGCAGGTGCTCGGTGACTTCGCGGATCACCGCGGCGCTGACGCCGTACTGCTCGGACAGCTGCCTGCCGGTCGGCAACCGGCTGCCGACCGGGTAGGCGCCGCTTTCGATATCGGCGCGCAGCTGGCGGGTGACCTGTTCGGTGAGGGTGACGGCACGGGTTCGCATGGGTGCCAATTATATGGTTTGCTGGTTATCTGAAAACTAAGGGTAAACCATGGAATTGAGACGACCGCAGTCCCAAAGCAAAACGCGCGGACTGCCATGATGGCAGCCCGCGCGTTGGCGGCGGCTGGCGATTCGGCCTTCAGGCGGCGGCTTCGGTCACGTAGCCCATGCCGCGCGAGATCTGCAGCGCCGTGTCCTTCAGGTTTTGCAGCCAGCTGTCCTGCAGCCGGTCGGCCGGTGCCGACAGCGACAGCCCGGCCACCAGCCGGCGCGAGTCGTCATAGATGCCGGCGGCAATGCAGCGCACGCCCAGTTCCAGCTCTTCGTTGTCGCGCGCATAGCCGTTGGAGCGCACCCAGCTGAGCTCCCGCTCGAGCTTGGTCAGGTCGGTGATCGAGGTGCGGGTATGTCCGGCCAGCCCGGTGCGGGTGGCGTAGTTGCGTACGCGCGCGGCTTCGTCCGCTGCCAGGAACAGCTTGCCGACCGAGGTCAGGTGCAGCGGCGCGCGGCCGCCGATGGCGCGCACCACCTGCATGCCCGAGCGCTCGCTGTAGGCGCGCTCGATGTAGACGATCTCGTCGCCCTGGCGCACCGACAGGTTCACGGTCTGGCCGGTGACGCGGTGCAGCGCGCGCATCGGCGCCAGCGCCGCGTCGCGCACGGACAGGCGTGCCTTGACCAGGTTGCCCAGTTCCAGCAGCCGCATGCCGAGCCGGTAGCTGCCGGGATCGGAACGGTCGACAAAGCGGCAGGCCACCATGTCGTTGAGGATGCGGTGGGCGGTGGAGGGATGCAGCCCCGTGGCCAGTGACAGCTCTTTCAGGCTGACCGGGTCGGCGTGCTGCGCGAGCGCGTCCAGCAGGGTCATCATGCGCTCGATGACCTGGATGGACGTCTTGCCGGGTGACTTGTCTGCGTCGGACATAGATGGAAAAAAGAGAAATGTTGCTTGCGGCATTTTTAAGCGTCTGCCCGATTCTATCTCACATTGTGAAAATTTCAATAGGTGAAATGACATTACCGTAAGAAACGGCTGGTGATGTTGCTCACCGGAAGTGATGTGCATTGCACCGGATTCACGCCCTTGCTGAACGGTTTGTGCGCCACGCGCGACGCAAACGCGCATAATTGCGGGGTTTCGGGTCTGGAGAAGTCGACAATGCGAGTTGGTCTGTTCGCCACCTGTCTGGTGGACCTGATGCGTCCGGAAATCGGGTTTTCGGTGCTCAAGCTGCTGGAAGCCGCCGGCTACGAGGTCATGGTGCCCGAGGCGCAGACCTGCTGCGGCCAGCCGGCCTACAACTCGGGCGAGCGCGCGGTGTCGCGCGACCTGGCGGAGAAATTCCTGCGCGAGTTCGAGATGTTCGACTACATCGTGGTGCCGTCGGGCAGCTGCGGCGGCATGATCCGCCAGCACTACGGCGACCTGCTGCACAACGATCCCGAACTCAACGGCCGCTACGAGCGCCTGCGCGAACGCGTGTTCGAGCTGACGGATTTCCTGGTCAACGTGGCCAGGGTGCAGACGCTGCCGTCGTCGTTCTCGGGCCATGTCACCTATCACGATTCCTGTTCCGGCCTGCGCGAGCTGGGCGTCAAGCAGCAGCCGCGCGAGCTGTTGTCGCGGCTGCCGGGCGTGCAGCTGACCGAAATGAAGGATTGCGAAGCCTGCTGCGGTTTTGGCGGCACCTTCTCGGTCAAGTACGGCAATATCTCGACCGCGATCGTCGACGAGAAGTGCGCCAACATCAAGGCCAGCGGCGCCGATACGGTGGTGCTGGGCGACCTGGGCTGCATCCTCAATATCGAAGGCCGCCTGCGCCGCACCGGCGACAGCAGCACGCGCGTGCTGCATATCGCCCAGGTGCTGGCGGGCGACGCCTGACATCCGCTGAAATCCGGGGAATCGCCACGATGCAAGTCCACAGCATGGAATTCAAGGCGCGCGCCGGCCAGAAGCTGGCCGACCAGCGCCTGCAGCAGAACCTGAAGAAGCTTTCGACCAAGTTCGTCACGGCCCGCGCCGACGCGATCCGCGATATCGACTTCGACGCCACGCGCGAGGCCCTGAAAGAGCGCCGCGACCGCGCGCTGGAAAACCTCGACGTCTGGCTGGCCACCTTCGAAGAGAACGCGACGAAGCGCGGCGCCACGGTGCTGTTTGCCGAGACCACTGCCGATGCCGCGCGCCTGGTGGCCGAGATCGCGCAGAAGCATGGCGTGAAGAAGGTCATCAAGAGCAAGTCCATGGTGACCGAGGAAATGCGGCTGAACCAGGTGCTGGGCGAGATGGGCGTGCAGAGCATCGAGACCGACCTGGGCGAATACATCCTGCAGATCAACGACTCGGAACCGCCGTCGCACATCATTGCGCCGGTGGTGCACAAGGACAAGGACGAGATCGCCGACCTGTTCGCCAGGGTCCACCACAAGCCGCGGCTGACCGAGATCCCGGAGATGACGCGCGAGGCGCGCGAAGTGCTGCGCCCCGAGTTCCTGAGCGCTGACATGGGCGTCACCGGCGGCAACTTCATCATTGCCGAGACCGGCTCGGTGGCGGTGGTCACCAACGAGGGCAACGAAGGCATGTGCACGGTGATGCCGCGCGTGCACGTGGCCGTGACCGGCATCGAAAAGGTGCTGCCGACGCTGGAAGACCTGGCCACGGTGATGCGCCTGCTGCCGCGCTCGGCCACCGGCCAGGCCATCTCGAACTACTTCTCGCTGCTGACCGGCCCGCGCGCCGAGGGCGAGCGCGACGGCCCCGAGCACATGTACTTCGTGCTGGTCGATGGCGGCCGCACCGGGCTGATCGGCGGCGACTTCCAGGAGATGCTGCGCTGCATCCGCTGCGGCGCCTGCATGAACCACTGTCCGGTCTACCAGAAGATCGGCGGCCACGCGTATGGCTGGGTCTATCCGGGCCCGATGGGCAGCGTGCTGACGCCCAGCTACGTCGGCCTGGCCAATGCGATCGACCTGCCGCAGGCGGCGACCATGTGCGGCGAGTGCAACCGCGTGTGCCCGGCATCGATCCCGCTGTCGGACCTGCTGCGCAAGCTGCGCGAGAAGCAGATGGAGCGCGGGCTGCGCCCATGGCAGGAGCGCTTCGCGCTGCAGGCGTGGGGCTACGTCGCCAAACGCCCGGAGCTGTATGCCTTTGCCACCCGCATCGGCGCCTGGCTGCTGGGCCGCATGGGTGGCAGCAACAAGCTGATTGCCAGCCTGCCGATGGCGGGCAAGGGCTGGACCGAAACCCGCGACATGCCGGCCCCGTCGGGCCGCACGTTCCGCGAACTGTACAAGGAAAGGAGGGCACGTTTATGAGCGCCGCCAACAACGAAGCACTGGCGCGCATGCGTGCCGCACTGGACCAGCACCTGGCCGGATCGATGCCCGCTGGCGACCTGGTGCGCGCATGGCGCGAAGCCGGTACCGGGCTGGCGCTGCCGCCGGTCTACGGGCAGGCGATGGAAGAGCTGCTGCGCCGGCTCGAGATGTCGGCAGTGTTCGCGCAGGATAGCTGCTCGTTTTCGAGTTCGGCGGTGACGGACCAGCTGACGCGCTGGCTGGACAAGGCGGCAACGGTCTGAGGCTTCAGTAAAGAACCACTAGCCCTTCATCATCCCCGTCAGCGTATCCACGAATTCCAGCGACAGCCGCGACAGCGGTTCGGTCTGCACATGGAAGATCTGCACCGAGGCATTGACCTTGGTGCGTATCGGCACCGCAACGATATTGGGCCAGCTCTGGCCGAACACGGTCATGGCATCGACCAGCGCGATGCCGGCGCCGGCCTGCGCCAGCGCGCGCGCCACGTGCGCCTGCTCCACCTGCACCCGCATATCGGGCTGGTTGCCCTCGCTGCCGAACATCTCGCGGACCAGCAATCCGAACGGGACGTCCGGTCCGTAGCCGATCAGGTCTTCTCCGACCAGCTCGGCCGGGCGCACCCAAGTCCGCGTGGCCAGCCGGTGATCCACCGGCACCAGTGCCACGATCGCGTTCTTTACCAGCAGGCGCGCCTCCAGGTTGGGGTGCACCAGCGGCATGTTCGACACGGCCAGGTCCACCTGTCCCGACAGTAACGCGCGCAGCATATTGCCGGGGATCTGCGTTCGCACCACCACGCGCACCGCCGGGTGCGCGGCGCGAAAGCTCGCGATGGCGCGCGGCAGCACGGTCTGGCCCAGGTTGGGGCTGCATGTGAGGCGCAGGCTGCCGGTGCGGTTGGCCGCGAGGTCCTCGGCGATCTCGTTGACGCGCTCGATCCCTTCGTAGACCGCATTCACCTCGCCCAGCAGGCGCCGCGCTTCCGGCGTAGGGTAGAGGCGCCCCTTGGTGCGGCGGAATAACTCCAGGCCGAGGCGTTGCTCGGTGTGCGACATCAGCCGGCTGATGGCCGGCTGCGACACGTACAGCAGCTTGGACGCACCGCTGATCGAGCCGGTCAGCATGACCGCGCGGAACACCTCGATCTGGCGCAGGTTCATTTTCATGGCATTAACCTGATGTTAAGGCTGGCGGACATATAAGCATATGACAGTCAATGGCGCCATACCTACACTGAACTCCATCGACACACGCCGCGCGCCGCAGGGCACGCACCAGCGATGTGCAGGGTTTTCCATCCCGGAGGCAGGAGACTGTATGAGCGACATCCATCTCACCTACATCAACGGCAAGGACATCGCGCGCCTGGAAATGACCGACGCCGAGATCCTCGACGCGGTCGAGCAGGCGCTGGTGGCGCAGGGCAACGGCCAGACCGTGATCGAGCCACGCGTGCACCTGATTCCCGACCCCGCCTTCAACGGCCACTTCAACGTGTTGCGCGGCTATGTGGCGCCGCTGGGGCTGGCAGGCGTCAAGATCGTCGGCGACTTCGTCGACAACTACAAGCTCGGGCTGCCATCGGAAATGGCGATGCTCAACCTGTTCGATCCGCGCACCGGCATGCCGGTGGCGATGATCGATGCCACCTTCATTACCGATGCCCGCACCGGCGCGCTGACCGCGCTCGGCGCCAAGCATCTGGCGCGCCGCAACAGCAAGGTGCTGGGCCATATCGGCGCGCGCGGCACCTCCTACTGGAATGTGCGCCTGCTCGACAGCCTGTTCGACTTCGACGAGATCCGCGTGCACTCGCGCCGCCCCGAAAGCCGCAATGCCTTCGCCGCGAGGCTGGAGCGCGATCTGGGCAAGAAGATCGTCGTCACCGAAGACTGGGAGTCGTGCGTGCGCGGTGCCGATATCGTGATCGAGGCTTCGCGCCTGGAGCGGCCGACGCCGATGCTGAAGACCGAGTGGATCAAGCCCGGCGCCTTTGTCGTGCCGTACGGCACCATGAGCGCGGTCGAGCTGTCGCTGACCGACATCATGACCAGGATGGTGGTGGATGACTGGGGCCAGTGCAAGGGCGGCATGTTCGGCTCGCTGCGCGCGCATGTGGAAGCCGGCAAGCTGTCGGAACAGACGCTCTATGCCGAGCTGGGCGAGATCGTCGCCGGGCGCAAGCCGGGCCGCCAGAGCGACGACGAGACCAACCTGTTCTGGCACCGCGGCCTGTCGCTGAGCGATATCGCGCTGGGCCACGCCATCCTGAAGAAGGCCGAGAGCCGCGGCCTGGGCCAGAGGTTGCTCTACGCATGATCGCCAACGCCCGCATGTACTCGGTCAGCGCGCCGGTGGAGCAGGCGTGGCGAGCGCTGTTGGTGCACGTGGCCGACCGCGCAGGCGTGGACCTGCCGTATGTCGAACATCCCGCGCCGGCCCCGGTCAACGCGTTGTGGGCGCGGCCGGACTGCGGCTGCGTATTCATGTGCGGCTATCCCTATGCCAGCGCGCCGGTAACGCCGCAATTGCTGGCCGCGCCGGTGCCGGCGCTGGCGCGCTACGGCGGGCGCCCGGTCTACTTCAGCGAATTCATCGTGCGTGCTGACGCGCCGGTGCAGGCGCTGGCGCAGACCTTCGGCGCTCGGCTGGCATGCATGCTGCCTGAGTCCAACTCGGGCTACAACGCGCCGCGCCATCACCTGATGCGGCTGGCGCCGGCCGGCACCCGTGCGCTGTACCGGCCTGCCGCCGCACCCACGCCGACACCGCGCGAGGTCATTGACGCGGTCATCGGCGGGGACGCCGAGGCGGGAGTGGTCGATAGCTATGTGCTGGACCTGCTGCGCCGCTTCGAACCCGGGCTCGCGGGCCGGCTGAAAACGCTGGAGGTGACCCCGGCCGCGCCGATCCCGCCGCTGGTCGCCTCGGCGCAGGCCGACCCGCACGAGTGCGCGTACGTGCGTGCCGCGCTGCTGACGCTGCATGAGGGTGCAACGGGGACCGCGTTGCTGTCCATGCTGGGGCTGGCGCGCTTTGCGCCGGTGCAACCGGCCGACTATGCCGTTCTGCCTGAACTCGCACGCGAAGCGGACCAGGCGGGGTTTGCGCTGACCGATGCCGGACCGGGCACGGCCAAGCACGATAACTAGACTGCCGGCGCGGTGGGGGAGCCAAGCCTGATCACTGCCAAATAGGGGAAACCGTCATGAAGACCGCTGTGAAACCTGATGTGGAAGCTGCCGTGAAGCCCGCCGTAAAACCTGTCCTTCGACGCATGGCCATGCGCTGCATGCTTGCCTGCATCGCGGCCTGCGCCCCGTGGCTCGCTGCCGCACCCGCGCTGGCCCAGCCGCCTGGGTACCCCGCCAAGCCGGTGCGCATCGTGGTGCCGTTCGCCGCCGGCGGGCCCGCCGATGTGCTCGGCCGCGCGGTTGGCGAAGGCATCGCCAAGGCCACCGGCCAGAGCGTGCTGGTGGAGAACAAGGCCGGCGCTGCCGGCACCATCGGCGTCGACATGGTGGCCAAGGCCGCGCCCGACGGCTATACGCTGGCGCTGGTGCCGGTCGGCAATATCGCGGTGAACCCCACGCTGATGCCGAACCTGCCGTACAAGCCGGCCGATCTGGCGCCGGTGGCGATGCTGGCCACCGCCGAGAACGTGCTGGTGGTCAATGCGGCCACGCCAGTCAAATCGCTGGCGGAACTGCTCAAGCTGGCCGGGCAGAAGCCGGGTGAGCTGAGCTTTGCTTCGCCCGGCGCCGGCAGCCAGGCGCACCTGGCCGGCGAACTGCTGCAGCTGGATGCCCATGTCAAGCTGAACCACGTGCCGTACAAGGGCATCAGCCCGGCCATGACCGATGTGGTCGGCGGCCAGGTGACGATGATGTTCGCGCAGATGTCGGCGGCGCTGCCCTATATCAAGGCCGGCAAGCTGCGCCCGCTGGGTGTGGCCAGCGCCAAGCGCTCGGCGGTGCTGCCCGATGTACCGACCATCGCCGAACAGGGCTTTCCGAAGTTCGAGGCGTTGTCGTGGTATGCGCTGATGGCCCCGGCCGGTACGCCCGCGGAGATCGTGCGCAAGCTCAGTCAGCATGTTGATGCAGTGCTGGCTGATGCGACGCTGAAGGAAAAGCTGGCAACGCTGGGGATGGAAGCGGCCGGCGGCACGCCGCAGCAGCTTGCCACCACCATCCAGAAGGAAAGCGCGCGCTGGGCCGGCGTGATTCGGCAGCGGCATATCACTATCGACTGAAGCGTCGCGCACTGGCATGAAAAAGGGGAGCCGCCTGGCTCCCCGTCTTCATTGCCCGCCGTCTTCAACCCAGCAAGAGCGCATCATCATCCAGCTGCTCGTGCCGCGTCTGCTCAAACATCTTCAGCAGGTCCGGCACATCCAGGCCCTTGCGCTTGTCGCCCGACACGTCCAGCACCACCTGCCCCTGGTGCAGCATCACCGTGCGCTGCCCATAGTCCAGCGCCTGGCGCATGCTGTGCGTCACCATCATCGTGGTCAGCTTGCTCTCCTCGACGATGCGCGCGGTCAGCTCCAGCACGAAGGCCGCGGTCTTCGGGTCCAGCGCGGCGGTGTGCTCGTCCAGCAGCAGGATGCGCGACGGCTGCAGCGAAGCCATCAGCAGGCTCACCGCCTGGCGCTGGCCGCCGGAGAGCAGGCCGATGCGGTCGGTCAGGCGGTTTTCCAGGCCCAGGTTGAGCAGGCGCAGCTTCTCGCGGAACAGCTCGCGCGAGGTGCGGTTCAGCGCCGGGCGGAAGCCGCGGCGGCTGCCGCGGGCCATGGCCAGGGCCATGTTCTCCTCGATCGTCAGCGCCTCGCAGGTGCCGGCCATCGGGTCCTGGAACACGCGGGCCACCAGGTGGGCGCGGTCCCATGCGGGCTGGCGCGTGACGTCGGTGTCATCGATGGTGATGCGGCCCGAGTCGACCATCTGGTCGCCGCTGATCGCGTTCAGGAAGGTCGATTTGCCGGCGCCGTTGGAGCCGATCACAGCCACGAACTGGCCGCTCGGGATCTCCAGGCTGAGGCCGCGCAAGGCGCGGGTCTCGATCGGGGTGCCCGGGTTGAAGGTGAGTTTCAGGTCTTGTGCGCGCAGCATCTCAGGCACCTCCGTTCTTGCGGGCGAACAGCTTCTTGCGGGTCGCCGGCAGCACCAGCGCGATCGTCACCAGCGCGGCGGTCACCAGGTTCAGGTCCTGCGCCTTGAGGCCGATGAAGTCGCTGTTCAGCGCCAGCGCGATGAAGAAGCGGTACAGGATGGCGCCCAGCACCACGGCCAGCGTGGTCCAGATCAGGCGGCGTGCCGGCAGGATGGTTTCGCCGATGATCACCGCGGCCAGGCCGATCACGATGGTGCCGATGCCCATGGAGATATCGGAGCCGCCCTGGGTCTGCGCGAACAGCGCGCCGGCCAGTGCCACCAGCGCATTGGACAGTGCCATGCCGGCCAGCGTGGCGCGGCCGGTGGGGATGCCCTGCGAGCGGGCCATGCGCGGGTTGGCGCCGGTGGCGCGCATCGCCAGGCCCAGCTGCGAGCTGAAGAACCAGTCCAGGCCGACCTTGGCCACCACCACCACCACGAGCAGCACCAGCGGGCGCAGCACGTAGTCAGGCAGCCATTCGGGCTGCAGGATGGTGAACAGCGTGGGCTCGGTGATCAGCGGCACATTGGGGCGGCCCATGATGCGCAG